>CACZGM010000018.1 GCA_902780695.1 uncultured Ruminococcus sp.
TTTACTCATATATTCCGTCCTTGTCGAGTGATTTTATCGACAGGGTAAGATACTTGAAATTGTTGTACAGGTCGATGACTTCGCCGCCCTCGCCCTCGTCCGTGAGCCTTATTGTAGGACGGAGCACGTTTGAGTTGTTGCTTACGACCACTGCGTGCCTGCCGTCGCTGAGAATGACTTTTTCGCCTACCGGATAAGGCGCGAAAGCGTTTAGGAACGCCATGATTATCTCATAATCGAAGTGCGTGTTCGCGCCGCCCATCATGAACTCCTCCGCCTCGGCAACGCTCCACGGCTGGCGGTAGGGTCTGTTTGAGGTGAGAGCGTCGTAAACGTCCGCGACTGTGATTATCCTTGAAAGATACGTTATCTGGCTGCCTTTCAGTCCGAGCGGATAGCCGGTCCCGTCGAACTTCTCGTGGTGCATCAGCACGGCGTTCATTATCTCCTCGGAGTAGCCGCCGTTCTTTCGCAGCAGGATATATCCGTTCTGCGGGTGTTTCTTGATAGCCGCGAACTCGTCGTCGGTGAGTCTTCCGGGCTTGCGGATTATGTCTATATTAATAGTACGCTTGCCTATATCGTGCAGGAGCGCGGCTTCGCACAGCTCACGCATACGGCTGCGTGGCAGGTCAAGGCTCTTGCCGATGGTAACGGACATCATCGCCACGCGCAGGCAGTGCTTGTATGTATAATCGTCGTATGACTGGAGCTGGTGCATCTTCAGCAGGATATTGTCGTCCGCGTACAGGCTCGTTATAAGCTCGTTTGCAACGTTGGATATCTGCACCGACGCTTCCTTGGTAAGCTCTCTGATCGGCTTTTCGTCGTCCGAGCCGAAGATGTTTTTCAGCGTACTGAGTGACTGGTGGATATCTATTTCCGCACGCATCTCCGCCGATATTGTGGACGCGCTGAAATTTTTCTTTATCAGCACTTCACCGACGTTGTAGCGCTCCTTGAGGTTGAAGATCATTACGCTGTCGAGGGTAGTGCCTTTAAGGAGAAGGACTCTGTCGGTTCCCGGCTCTATTACGTTATCGGCTGTGACCATTCCTGATTCAAGTTCTTCGACCTTTATCTTCATGAAGGAGGATTCTGCCATTAACGCCACTCCTTTCCCGCGGAAAAATATTACACACAATTATTATAACATATTTATGCCGAAAATGCAATAACAAACCGTATAAAAATTCAGAATTAAGATTGTCCCTGTCTCCGGCGGTGAAAAAAGCCGCCCCGGGTCTGAACCGGAGCGGTCTTGGGTCATTTCATAAGAGCGATAAATGCGCGGGCTTTGTGGGCTATGATCTTGTCGTTCTCGTATGTAAGGAACGATGCCGCCTGGTCTATCTCGACCCAGCGCATCTCGGAGATCTCGTCGAGCTGCGGCTTCGCGTCGCGGCTTATAGCCTTTCCCACAAAATAGACAACGGTCTTGCTGGTGTCTTTCCGCGGACTGAACGTTACCGTCTCGCGGAAGCCGCTGTCTATAAGCACATCTATGTTTGTTTCCTCCTTTATCTCTCTCTGAGCGGTCTCGATCTCGGTCTCGCCTTTTTCGACATGACCTTTCGGGAATGACCAGTATCCCGATTTGATATGGCGTATCAGCAGTATTTCGGTGTTACCGTGAAATTTCCTGTACACTACCGCGCCGCAGGATTTTTCGTAATTCATCGGCTCATCCTTTCGTAATAGTGGGAGCGGACGGCATTTTCTGCGCGTTCGCCGTAATTGAATATATTATAGCACATTTTCTTCGATTTGTCACTACCTTTTTTATATATTGCCCGAAATCAGATTGACAATGCCTGCCAAAAGCGGTATAATACTATTGACAGAATGTCTGAACGGCAGTTCTCATCGAAAGGACAGAGATCAGTATGGCAAACCGCATCGACCATGATATCCGCGACGAACAGGTGCGCAGGGTCAAGAGCCCGGCGACCGTCCAGGATCAGATAAATAAGCTCCTCAGCAGAGGCTGTATAATAGAGGACATGGATCACGCGGTCTGCGCCCTGTCGAACATCAATTACTACCGGCTCGCGCATTATTTCGCCGTATTCCTCGAAACCAAGACCAAGTACCGCGACGGAACGAGCTTCGAGACGGTAATGCACATCTACGACTTTGACAGGCTCCTCCGCTCGCTGCTGCTTATGGCGCTCGAAGAAGTCGAGATAACCATGCGGGCGAATATATCGAACTATCACGCGCTGAAGTACGGCGCACTCGGATATCTGAACGAATCGGGCTTTGACGCGCGTCACAACCACAAGCAGTTCCTCAAGAAGATAGACCGCGTTATCGAGAACAACACCGGCGAGCAGCTCGTTACCCACCACATGAAGAAGTACGGCGGCGCTTTCCCGCTGTGGGTAATCATGGAGCTGTTCAGTTTCGGCCTGCTCAACAGCTTTTACAGCGATATGAAGACCGAGGATAAGCGTGCGGTGGCGGAAAACGCGTTCGGTCTGCCGTACAGGTGTGTCGAGAACTGGCTCGTCTGTCTGTCGGAGCTGCGCAACCACTGTGCGCACTATAACCGCCTTTACGCGAACAACCTTTCCGCCGTCCCGAAGCAGCCGCCCGATCTTACCCGGCCTATCGGCAACACGCTTTTCGACTATGTGCTTATCCTTAAACGGCTCTATCCGCGGAGCGATGTGTGGAACACCGCTTTCGTGACCAAGCTGGAGCTGCTCATCGCCGAGTATGATGAAGTTGTGGATCTGTCTTACATCGGCTTCCCGCTCGACTGGCAGTCGTATATCAGAGACGTGTGACAATTCACAATGCACAATTGCGGTGCGGCTCCGCCGCTGATCTTTATTGTTTGTTCAAAGCGGATTAATAAGCATGAAACAACGTATCCTCCCGGCAGTGAACAGCCGGGGGGTATTTTTGTGACAGGGAACGGATGCGGAATACAGCGGTCTGTTCAGCGTGTCCGGAAATATATTTTGGGACAGACGGGAAGGGAAACGGCAAAATTTTTTAAAAACTCTTGCAATATTATGTATTTTATAGTATAATAATATGGATAATGTATAACTATCATATCAGAAAGGACGATAAGGTATGGATATAGCGACACTTGACCACATCTGCCGGCTGTCTAAGCTCAACTTCACCGAGGAAGAGCAGGAGAAAGCCCTTGCGGAAATGTCCGATATCATCGGGCTCATGGACACCATAAAAGAATACGATATAACATACGACGATACCAAAGACCATAACGAAATACGCTATGACGATCTGCGGAAGGATATACCCGCGCCGTCTTTCCCGACGGAAAAGCTCCAGCAGAACACAACACCGCGCGACAACTGCTACGTCGTGCCGAAAATGATGGAATAACGGAGGGAAGACATGGATCTGAAAAACATTACTGTGGCCGGACTGCGCGGAATGCTCGACAATAAAGAGATAAGCGCAAAGGAAGCGGCTTCGGAGTTTCTCTCCGAGATAAAGGCAAAGGACGGCAGAGTGCTTTCGTACATCACCGTCACCGAAGATGAGGCGGCAAAGAACGCGGAAGCTGCACAGAAGCGCATAGATGCCGGAAACGCGGCACCGCTCACCGGAATACCGCTCGCGCTCAAGGATAATCTCTGCACCGACGGCATAAAAACGACCTGCTCGTCGAAGATGCTCGGCGATTTCGTACCGCCGTACAGCGCAACAGCCGTTGAAAAGCTCGCGGAACAGGATTACACCCTGCTCGGCAAGGTGTCAATGGACGAGTTCGCAATGGGCGGCTCCACACAGACGAGCGCCTTTGCCAAGACAAAGAACCCTTACGATACCGAGCGCGTTCCCGGAGGTTCGTCGGGCGGTTCGGCTGCCGCGGTCGCGGCGGGATTCTGCGCAGCGGCGCTCGGAAGCGATACCGGCGGCTCGATACGTCAGCCCGCGTCTTTCTGCGGAGTTACCGGTCTGAAGCCCACTTACGGCAGAGTTTCGAGATACGGACTTGTGGCTTTCGCAAGCTCACTCGATCAGATAGGTCCGATAGCGCGTACAGCCGAGGACTGCGGTATCATTCTCAACGCGATAGCGGGAGTTGACCCGAAGGACGCGACAAGCAGGAACGTGCCGTTCACCGACTTCAACGAAAAGCTCGGACAGCCGGTAAGCGGAATGAAGATAGCTATACCGAAGGAGTTCTACGGTGACGCTGTCGATGAAGAAGTAAGAAACGCGGTAATGAATGCCGCTCACGAATACGAGAAAATGGGCGCACAGCTCGTTGACTGCTCGATCAGCACGCTGCGCTACGCGGTGCAGGCTTATTACCTGATATCCTCCGCGGAAGCCGCGTCGAACCTTTCCCGCTATGACGGAATAAAGTACGGTCTGCGCGGAGAGGGCCACAGCTTCGACGAGATGATACGCGACAGCCGCAACCGCGGTTTCGGCGCAGAGGTAAAGCGCCGCATACTTCTCGGCAACTATGCGCTGTCGAGCGGTTACTACGATGCTTACTACCGCAAGGCGCTTGCGCTCAAGCAGAAGATAATCGAGGAATACAATGCCGTGTTCGACAAGGCGGACGTTATCCTCACCCCGACGGCTCCGAGCGTTGCATACAAGATCGGCGTGCAGGACAACGACCCCGTAAAGATGTACACCGCCGATATCTGCACCGTTACGGTGAATATCGCGGGACTCCCGGCGATAAACACGACCTGCGGCTACGACGGAAACGGTATGCCGATAGGTATGTCGATAGTCGGCAGACGCTTCGACGAAGCAACGATAATACAGACCGCGGACGCGTTTGAGAAGACATTCTCGCCCGTTCGCTGCACATTATAAGAAAGGAGCATCGGAAAATGTCTGATCTTTACCCCACCATAGGACTTGAGATTCATGCCGAGCTCCTCACAAAGTCCAAGGTCTTCTGCACCTGTTCCGCGGAATTCGGCGGAGAGCCGAACTCGCGCTGCTGCCCGGTATGCTCGGGTATGCCCGGAACGCTGCCGGTGCTGAACCACACCGCCGTTGAGTACATCATCAGAGCGGGATATGTTACGAACTGCGAGATATCGCGGTTCACCAAATGGGACAGAAAGAACTATTTCTACCCCGATCTTCCGAAGGCGTATCAGATCTCGCAGATGCCGCGCCCCGTATGCCTGAACGGCTATGTCGATATCGTGGCGGGCGGACAGGAAAAGCGCATACGCGTCAACCGCATACACCTCGAAGAGGACGCGGGCAAGCTGGTGCATGACGATGCAACGCGCTCCAGCCTCGCGGACTACAACCGCTGCGGCATCCCGCTTATCGAAATGGTAACGGAGCCGGATTTCCACAGTGCGGAGGAAGTTGTGGCTTATGTCGAGAAGATAAAGCTGCTGTATAAGTACGCGGGTATATGCGACTGCAAAATGGAGCAGGGCTCCCTCAGATGCGATGTCAATATCTCACTCGCGCCGAAGGGTTCGGACGTGCTCGGAACGCGTGCGGAGCTGAAGAACCTCAACTCCACCAAGGCGATAGTACGCGCGATAGAGTATGAGATATACCGTCAGACGGAGATCATCGAGTCCGGCGGAAAGGTATTGCAGGAAACAAGGCGCTTCTCTGATTCCACGGGCGAAACAACGGCGCTCCGCTCGAAAGAGGACGCGCACGATTACAGATACTTCCCCGACCCGGATATCCCGCCGATAATCTTCACCGAAGAGGAGCTTGACGCGATAAAGGCGGCGCTCCCGGAGATGCCGGAACAGCGCAGAGAGCGTTATATCACGCAGTACGGACTTGCTCCCGCAGACGCCGACAACATCATAAACGACAAGGATATCTGCGATTTCTTTGAAGCCGCGATAAAGGCTTACGACAAGCCGAAGACCGTCGCGAACTTCATTCTCGGCGAGTTCATGCGCCGCATTAATCTCGGCGAAATGACAATGGACGGACTGAAATTCGCGCCCGAAGACCTCGCAAGGCTCATAGAACTCGGTGATACCGACAAGATAAACAAGAACAACTACAAGACCATATTCGTCGAGATGATAAATTCCGGCGAAAAGCCCGATGCGGTATGTGACAGGCTCGACCTGTGGGTAAGGGACGACACCTCCGCGGTGGAAGCGGTCATCGACAAGCTGATCGCCGACAATCCGAAGCCCGTCGAACAGTACCGCGCAGGCGAGCAGAAGGTATTCGGATTCTTCATGGGTCAGGCGAACAAGGCTCTCAAGGGTCAGGCTACGCCGAATACTATCAAGGCAATTCTTGAACAGAAATTAAAAGGATAAAGAAAGGAACATAAGACAATGTTCACAGCAAACAGGTACCGTGACCACAACACGGCTATGATATCCGAAGCGGATATCGGAAAACAGGTCCGCGTTTCCGGCTGGGTAGAAAACATCAGAGATCACGGAGGCATCGAGTTCATCGATCTGCGTGACCATTACGGAATGCTGCAGGTGACCTTCCAGAACAACGAAAAGCTCCTTGAGGGTATAAACAAGGAGTGCGCGATATCTATCGCGGGTACGATCATCAAGCGCGACGAGAGCACCTACAACCCCAAGATCGCGACCGGAACCGTTGAGCTTTCGGCGGAGACCGTCGATATCCTCGGCAAGGTGACCACTCAGCTGCCTTTCGAGATACCCACATCTCACGAGAACAATGAGGATATCCGTCTGCGCTACCGCTTCCTCGATATGAGAAACAGAAGAGTGCATGAGAACATCGTTTTCCGTTCGCAGGTAATGAGCTTCATGCGCGAGAAGATGACAGAGCTGGGATTCCTGGAGCTCCAGACTCCTATCCTCTCCACATCGTCCCCCGAGGGCGCGAGAGACTACCTGATACCGAGCAGAAAGCACCACGGCAGATTCTACGCGCTACCGCAGGCTCCGCAGATATTCAAGCAGCTGTATATGGTTTCCGGCTTTGACAAGTATTTCCAGCTCGCACCGTGCTTCCGTGACGAGGATGCGCGTGCGGACCGTACTCCGGGCGAGTTCTATCAGCTTGACCTTGAAATGAGCTTTGCGACCCAGGAGGATGTTTTCGCGGCAGCCGAGCAGGTATTTCCGGCTATCCTCGAAAAGTTCGGAAAGAAGCAGTACACACACGCTCCTTTCCCGCGCATAACCTATGAGGAGGCTATGCTGAAATACGGCTCCGACAAGCCCGATCTGCGCAACCCGCTGTTTATCATCGATGTTTCCGATCTGTTTGTTGACAGCTCGTTCAAGCCGTTCTCGAACAAGACCGTCCGTGCTATACGCGTTCCGAAAATGGCGGAGAAGTCCAAGAGCTTCTTCGAGAAAATGGAGGAATACGCGCTGTCTATCGGAATGAAGGGTCTCGGCTACTTCAAGGTAGAAGAAGGACTCAAGTTCAACGGTCCTATCGACAAGTTCCTGCGCGAGGGCGACAGGGAAGAGCTCGCAAAGCGTGCGGAGCTTGAAGTCGGAGATGTTCTCTACTTCATCGCGGACAACAAGAAGAACGCGGAGAAGTTCGCGGGGCAGATAAGAAACGAAGTCGCCGCGAGAATGGGACTTATCGACGAGGACAGATTCGAGATTTGCTGGATAGTTGACTTCCCGATGTATGAGGAAGACGAAGAGACCGGAAAGCCGATCTTCACGCACAACCCGTTCTCTATGCCGCAGGGCGAGCTTGAAGCGCTCAACACGAAGAATCCCTGCGACGTGCTTGCTTATCAGTACGACGTTGTATGCAACGGCGTTGAGCTCGCGTCCGGCGCTGTCCGCAACCACGATATCGACGTTATGGTAAAGGCATTCGAGATAGCCGGCTACACCGAGGAAGATGTAAAGGAGAAGTTCGGTGCGCTGTACAGTGCGTTCAAATTCGGCGCTCCGCCTCACGCGGGTATGGCGTTCGGCATAGACAGAATGATAATGCTGCTTCTTGACGAGGACAGCATACGCGAAGTTATCGCGTTCCCGCTGAACTCGAACGCACAGGATCTCCTGCTCGGAGCGCCTACCGAGGTCACCGAACAGCAGCTCCGCGAGGTGCATATCAAGGTGCGTCAGCGTCCGCAGGATATCAAGAACAACCAGCAGCAGTAATGCACGCAAGCTCCCGCATTGTCAAATATTTAGGAGGAAGATGATACCTATGGCTGAAGGATTTGTAACATACAAGGGATTCCCGCTCGTAAGAAAGGGAAACGAGATATACTACGGAAATATGTCGGACGAATATGTGACGTATATGAATGTCGTATCTACCCACGACGAAAACGGGATAGCGGCTGCCGATAAGATAAAGGTGTTTATGATGAAGACGGAAAAGGGTCTCGACCCTATCTCCGCTATCGTCAAGTCCAGCGACCGCACCAGCCTTTACGACGCACTGGATATAGCCAATATATGGCTGTCCCGTGAAGTGTGACGCATTTGGGTTAAACTCATGCTGCCTTCGGCTGTTTGGGACTCTGTCCCAAGCCCTGCCGGAGCTTCGCCCCGCAGCATGATGCTGCGAGCGTGACCGCCCAAAGCGCGCACGATGCGCGCATAAAAAGCGGTCAGCGACGGACACAGACCAAGGTTTCACCTTGGATCCAAGAACGCGTTTTTTCAAGAGAAGGTCGCTTCGCTTGAGATTTTTTGCCCTACGCGGGCGGCGGCGCGGTAGCCCGCGCTGTCAGTCCGCCGCACGAGTGAGGTTTAAGGGACAGCTCTTGCATAGGCGGCGACTCATTGACAGCCGCAGATGTAATTCGTAAACTGTCTCTACTATTCAGCTCACATCAATGTGGAGACAGATTAGAGAATTTTTTCAAAAAAGACTGCTGAAATTGTTAGTTTCAGCAGTCTTTCTTATTTATTGAGTGATATATCGCCAACTCCACTGCATTTCTATGAGAGCCGCCCATAGAAGGACGCTCTGAAATACAGCTGCTGCCCGCGCCGGCTTCGGCGCTCAATCCTCTGAAGAGAGCTCGGACTCGTCTGCGAGCTTATCTTCTGCGGGAGCCACAGGTGTCCCGAGGTAATCCGGGAGCTTCATGCCTGCCTGATCGAACATCTCACCGAGCGGGGGAACAGACTTGAACAGACCGCTGATAAAGTCCGCAGTGGAGTTCTTGCCGTCGCCGCCCTTTGAGCCGCCGTCCCAGACAGTGACCTTGTCGATCTTGATGTTCTTGATAGCATCGACCTGAATGCGCAGGAGGTCTTCCATCTTGTCCGCAAGTATGAGCTTGACTGCGTCGTCTGCCGTTCCGGCTGTGCTGACGAGTTCACGCATACCTTCCGCCTGCTTCTGGAGCATCTCGCGCATACCGTTTGCCTGTGCTTCCATTTTCGCGAATATAGCGTCCGCTTCACCCTTTGCCTTGCGGCGGATAACTTCAGCTTCCGCTTCCGCGGCTATCTGAGCCTGTTCCTTGGCGATCTGTGCCTTTACGATAACGTCTGCCTGCTGGGTAGCCATTTCGAGCTGTGCACGCTGCTGCTCCGCGAGTTTCTGTGCAGCGTATGCTTCCTCGCGTGCCTTTGCAGCCTGTACCGCTTCCGCAGCTGTCGCGAGTTTCAGAGCTTCCGCTTCCTTCTCGCGTCTCTGTGCGTCGGACTGTGCTATCGCGATCTTTGCCGAGTTTTCACCCTCGACTGCCTTCGCGTTCGCCGCAGCAACCTCGACACGCTGCTCACGCAGAGCGTTCGCCTGTCCGATCTCACCGTCGCGTCCGGTCTGCGCGATAGCTATCTTAGCATCGTTTGCAGCCTTTGCGTCTGCTTCCGCCTCGCGGAATCTTCTCGATGCCTCGGACTGCGCGATCTCTACCTTGGCCGCGTTTTCACCGTCGATAGCGCTTGCGTTTGCCGCTGCAACCTGGATACGCTGGTCACGGTTCGCATTTGCTTCACCGATAGCACCGTCACGGTTCTTTTCCGCAACGGATTTCTTCGCGTCGTTGATAGCCTTTGCAGCCGCTTCTTTACCGAGTGCCTCGATATATCCGGACTCGTCGCGGATATCCGTTACGTTTACGTTGATGAGACGGAGACCTATCTTGCGGAGCTCGATCTCAACGTTCTTCGATACTGCGATAAGGAACTTGTCACGGTCTGTGTTGATCTCCTCGATCTCCATTGTCGCGATTACAAGACGGAGCTGACCGAAGATGATGTCCTTTGCAAGCTCCTGTACCTGCTGCATTTTGAGTCCGAGAAGTCTTTCCGCCGCGTTCTGCATTACGCCGGGCTCTGTGGAGATGCCGACTGTGAAGCTCGAAGGAACGTCAACACGGATGTTCTGCTTCGACAGCGCGTTGCGCAGATCGACGTTGATGGAGATAGGCGTAAGATCCATGTACTGGTATGACTGGATTATCGGCACGATGAATGCCGCGCCTCCGTGTATGCAGCGTGCGCTGCGTGCCTGACCGCTCTTGTCGCTGCCGACCTTACCGTAGATAACGAGTATCTTGTCGGACGGGCATTTGCGGTAGCGGGAGAGTATTCCGCCGAACAGCGCGAAGAGTATTATCACGCCGACCGCTATTGCAACGATAATAATGGGATCCATAAAATTTTCCTCCTTTGATATTATATCATACAGCTTTTGCTGTCAATATACATTTTCAGTTCTTGTTCTCCGTGATTTTCAGATCCGGCATGGACATAAGCAGAATTCCGAAAATTTCGAGCTTTTCCGATATCTTGTGTTTGATGAATTCCGCGAAAAGCTCCTGATCGACAGTGCTCTCGTAGTCCTTCAGAGCCTCGGTAAGTCCCGCGGAAGCCGTTTCCGCGACCGTTTCCTCGATAGCCTCGTGAGAGGAGCCGTGGAACGTGGGGGCGAATATCTGCAGCTTATCCTCCGGGAAATAGACCGTAAGCGCTGCCGCGGCACGGTAGCTTTTTCCGTCACAGCCTGTGACTTCGTCGCAGAACGCTTCGCTGTGGAACGGTACCTTCTTTATATAGAAGAACTTGCTGCGGAGGGAATAGACGTTCTCGCCGTAGTTTGCCTTGTGCGGACTTATGGAATAATTGCCGTCGCGGTACACTATGCGGTAGCAGTCCGCCGTGCGCTCCTCAAGTTCGTGCTCCTTCGGCAGGAATACTATGAGGCAGCCGACACCGCCGATCACTACCAGAGCGATAAATCCCCAGAAGATATAGTCTATCATTTGAAGCTCCATACTTCGCCTCCGTTCAGATCTTTTCGACAACAAGCACGTTGTCGCTTCTTATGTCGATGACTCTTATCTGCGTGCCGTCCGGGAGCGTCTCGCTGCCGTCGGTCATAGCATCGTATTCAACGAGCCTTTCGCCGCTCGAAACATTCACCTTGCCTCTGCCTTTGCCGTTCGCGGGGATGACAAGATAAACCGTTCCGTTTGCGCCGAGCAGGTTCCTTACATTAAGAGTGCCGTTCTGCGCCAGCTTTCTTGAAAGCTGCATGATCTTTGCGACACCGTACATTGCCGCAAGACCGAGGACTACTCCGACTATCACGGCTATCACGGCAATTTTAGTGAGCGTGTATGTAACTATGCCCGCCCAGCCGAATACGCAGAGGAATGTGATTATTCCCTGTACTGTGAAGAAGTTCAGCGTACCGACATCGGAGGGGTTGCTTCCGTCGCCGTAGTCGACATCAGATGTATCGGAGCCGTCTCCGCCGCCGTCGATATCGCCGCTTATATCACCGTCGGTGCCGCCGTCGAAGCCCATATCCGAACTTCCGTCGAAGCCGGAGGTGTCGCTCGGGTTAACGCCCGCGCCGCTGTGTCCGAAACCGAGGATAAGCATTATCGTCTGTATCAGCAGTATCAGGGTTGACGGTATTGCCACACAGTACATTATCTGCTCGAACAGTCCCAGTGTATTCCACCAGTTATTGAACCATTCCATATAAACACTTCCTTTCGCGAAAATGAAACCATGGAACAATTGTGTAAATGTAATTTACTATAATTATACCACATTTTCGCCCCGTGTCAATAATTAATCGAGCAATTTTTCAAAATCGTGATACTGCACAATGCGCCTGCACGAATTTAAGCAATGTGCCGAAAATCAAAAATCCGCGTAAAAACTATTGCTTTTTTCGGATTTGTGTGTTACAATCGTAAGTAAATAAGATTTACTATAGGCGGACGAAAGTAAAAATATTATCTCCGCCGTGTGCAGGGATACAATATACATATACTGTATCGGACTGCCGGTATTGCTTTATAGAGGAAGCGAAAGGAGCATAAATATGCTGTTGGTAACGACCGAATTCATCCCCGGAGTAAATATACAGGCGATAGGGCTTGTAAAGGGCAGCACGATTCAGACCGTGAACGCTATAAGCGACTTCGGCGCAAGCCTTAAAACTATCGTCGGCGGCGAGCTGAAAAGATACACCGAGATGATGGATACCGCCCGCGCGATAGCGACCGACCGCATGGTGCAGGAAGCGGGAATGATGGGCGCGGACGCGATAGTCGGCGTGAGATACGCTACTTCCGCAATAATGGCGAGTGCGGCCGAGGTAATGGCATACGGCACGGCGGTAAGGTACGTCAGACCGCAGCAGCAGAATAATTAAGGAGCGCTGATCCGGCTGTAAGATATTAATATCCGGCAGAAATACAGATAAGGAATGACGCAGGAAAGGAGAAATTGCCTATGGATCCCGTTGAACTCGGAAAAAGAATAAAAGAAGCCCGTCTTGCGCGCAAAATGACGCAGGCGGACGTGGTGGGCGATTTCATCACCCGCAATATGCTGAGCCAGATAGAGAGCGGTACCGCGAACCCGTCCGTAAAGACTCTGACTTATCTCGCAAAGGTCTTGCAGCTTCCGGTGAACTATCTGCTGCCGGACGAGCTTGAGACATTCGACGACAGCGAGAACGCGGCAGTCAAGGACATAGATGTGCTTATCCGTGTGAAGAGCGCATTTGAGCGCGGCGATTACGCGCTTGCGACGGAGCTTGCCCTGCCGTACACCGAAAGCGGCAATATCATCTATGACGAGGCGTGCTGTGTGGCGGCGATGTCGTATCTTGAGCTTGCGAAAGCCGAGAAAGACCCGAAAAAGGGCATAGAGCTTGCCAAGAACGCGGAGAAGTATTCCGGCATGGGCATTTTCGCCAAGCGTGACGTGCGCGCATCGGCTGTCCTGCTGATAAGCTCGCTCGCGGAGAAGCTGTGATAATAAGACGGAAATATCGGGAAACGACCCCGTGAGGGACGGCAGTGCCGAAGCTCACGGGGATTTTTATGAAATTTGCAAAATGTATTGCAATTTGCCATACAATATGATATAATATGATATAGAGATAAAGGGGGCGGTACGGTGCAGATAATTCAAGGCGGAACAACTTTCGAATGGGACGATAACAAGGACGCAATAAACAGACAAAAACATAAATTAAGCTTTAAAACAGCTATTAAAGTCTTCTTGGATTATAACCGTATTGAGCGTTATGACGAAGAACATTCCTATGATGAAGACAGGTTTATTACCATTGGTATGGTCGGCGAAGCTCCTGTTATAATCCAAGCCGTTTATACCGAAAGAAAAGACTCTATACGTATAATATCGGCACGAAAAGCTACAACGGAAGAAAGAAGGGAATACTATGATTGTTAAAAAAACGTATGCGGATTTAGTTGCACCGCTCACCGACGAAGAACGTGCAGAGCTTGAAGCGTTGAAAGACAGCGAACCGGAGCCCGATGAAGATTGTCCTGCACAGACAGCCGAACAACTTAAGCAATTCAGACGTGTTGCAGACGAGTACAGAAACGAAAAGAACAAACAGTCCGTTACTCTGCGGCTGTCGCCCGCGACGCTCGCAAAGGCAAAGTCGCTCGGTAAAGGCTATACGTCCATTCTGAGCCGTATCATCGAAAATGCGCTGAACGACCCCGATACTCTGCGGAACAGCTTATAAAAATGCCCCGTGAGTTACGGCAATGCCGCAGCTCACGGGGTATGCTATTCCGGAAAAATTACTTGTATTCTCCACAGTCCTTACAGCATACTGATGAAAATGAATTAATCTTTCCACATTTTTTACATCTCCACCCGTTGTTTTTAGAAGTATTATCGTCGTTTACCATTGTTTCTAATTTTGATGAACTTATTCTATGATAATTCTGATAATTGCCTGATGAATTGTCCGGCAATGCGGCAATATACAGGAAACCATAAATTCCAAAGAAAAAGCAAAGCCAGAAGTATTTCGCACCGTAATACCCTTTTCCTTCGGCGCACCGCTTGAATGCGAAACAAAATACGATTTGGATTATCAATACAATAATCAGCGCAATTCCATACAACCACTCAATATTTTTCATAATAAAGTTCCTTTCCACGGTGCTTTTCCGCACAAACAAAAATGCGCAGCAACAAGGCTGCGCACCGTAAAAATACAAGCCTTGATTGCTGCGACACAAACCGAAACGCTGAAACGATAAGTGCTTTTCACCGTGACGAAAAAGCCTGCACTTCTACCATAGATAGAAATACACGGTGTAAGCACAATTATTCGGTTTATGTCGCAAGAATATAATACCACATTTCAACATTTTTGTCAACAACTCCATTCTTTGCAATTTGCATCTTTACAAATTGCAGAAAAGGTGCTATAATATATAAGAATACAGCCCCGAAAGGGACAAAACCAAAAAAGGAAGGCTATATTATGGAAATCAAGATCACGAAAACCACAAATCCCAAGCAGAAGCCCGACCAGACAAAGCTCGGCTTCGGAAACTACTACACCGACCATATGTTCGTTATGAACTACGACGAGGGCGAAGGCTGGCATGACGCACGCATCGTTCCCTACGGTCCTTTTGAGCTCGACCCCGCTTCAATGGTGCTCCACTACGCACAGGAGTGCTTCGAGGGCATGAAGGCTTACCGCACCGCCGAGGGCAAGATACAGCTGTTCCGCCCCGAAAAGAACATGGCAAGAATGAACACCTCCTGCGAGCGTCTCTGCATACCCACTTTTGACGGCGACTTCGTTATCAAGGCTATCAAGGAGCTTGTAAAGATAGATCAGGACTGGATACCCACAGAGAAGGACACCTCCCTCTATATCCGTCCGTTCGTATTCGCGGTAGATCATCATGTAGGCGTTCACCCCGCAAAGCACCTCATCTTCGCAGTTATCCTCTCGCCCGTAGGCGCATACTACGAGAAGGGCATCGAGCCTGTAAAGATCTTCGTTGAGCAGAAGTATGTCCGTGCGGTCATCGGCGGTACAGGCTTCACAAAGGCGGGCGCAAACTACGCTATCTCCCTCAAGGGTCAGGAAGAAGCAGCAGAGCAGGGCTACGAGCAGACACTCTGGCTTGACGGCGTTGAGAGAAAGTACGTTGAGGAAGTCGGCTCGATGAACGTTATGTTTGTTCTCGGTGACGAGGTGGTAACTCCGGAGCTCCGCGGTTCTATCCTCGGCGGTATCACGAGAATGTCAATGATCGAGCTTCTTCGCGCAAAGGGCTACAAGGTTTCCGAGAGACTCCTTTCTATCGACGAGATAGTTGACAACTACAAGAAGGGAACACTCAAAGAAGCATTCGGTACAGGTACAGCAGCCGTTATCTCGCCTATCGGTGAGCTCAAGTACGGTGATCTCGTAATGAAGATCAACGACGGTAAGATCGGACCGATCTCACAGATGCTCTATGATACCCTCACCGGAATCCAGTGGGGTCGTATCCCGGACGAGTTCGGCTGGACACAGGTAGTTGAGTAATAGCAAAAAGGCTCCCGCGGGAGCCTTTTTTGTTTTAGTGAATAATGAATAGTGAAAAATGAATAATGAATAATGAATAGTTGTGGTTTCGCCTGCGGCGATGTATCCGAATCGCAACGCACCGATATGCATCATTAATCATCGCTGATATATGATCTGATCGTTCTGGAGCATTTTGAACATCTATACGTCTGATATGCATATTGTAACTGCCGGTCGTATTCAATTCCCCCCACTTTTTCCGTATAAGAGTGATGACCGTTATTGGGGGGACAGTAGTCGTCCGCTGTTGAGTAATAAGAGTAACTGAAGCAGCAGCCGATATCATGACCGTCCGGAGCTTCATAGCTGCTTCCGTAAAAGCCGTTTCCGCCCGCAACGTCGTCAAGCTCTTCGTCATCGAGCTTTGTGAGTTTCTCTGCCCGGTCGAGAGCTTCATCTGTAATTTCGTAGCCGAGTTCCGCCATTGACTGTATAAAATCTGCTCTGCTGCCTGTTCTGCGGTATTCATTGTCCGCAGCCGCGATCTTTTCCTCAAGCTCCTTGTCTGATCGTGCGTCGTTTTTCAGCTGTTTAATATCTTTCATTCCGATATCCCTCCTTGAACATTATCATTGTCTTACATCTGAACGTTGTCTGTTCCGGTTTCCGTAGACGCGGCGTATGCCTTTATGCCCTTGTTATTATAATATACCATAAATGCTTGTGGTTTGTCAACGATATTGTGAATAATTACAATGCCTGTGGCGGGGTATTGAAATGTGCCGGGAGTTTTTATTGACAATTACACACGAATATGCTATAATACACTATATATTATAAAGCAGGGAGACCGAAATGAGAAAAAGAAACAATATAATAGTGTTATCACTTATTCTTGCAGCAATGATAGCCTCCGGCTGCGGCGGCGCACAGCCTTCCGCTTCACCGGCAGTAACAACAGCTGCAGGCGCTGAGGTGCGCGTTGCTGCCGACGGCAAGGAATACCTCGAAACGCTGAAAAAGGTCTTCCACGAATACGCGGAAAGCAGCTTTCCTTTTACCGACCACCTTGAAGCGAAGGATTTTGATGCGGCGAAGAAAGATCTTGACAATATGGAAGCCGCTTTAAGCAAGGTTGAGAACATCACTCCGCCGGAACAGTATGCCGATCAGCAGAAAAAGATCGTTGATTCGCTGAAATCCGAGCGCGAGTATCTTAGCAACTGCCGGAAATTCATGGGCTACTGTGAAAAGGGAGAAAACGATCTTACGGCAGCGGACGCAGAAGAAGTGCATAAGCTCAACAAGGCGCTCGAAGAAGCTCCCGCCGATTTCTCAAACACATATATTGAAGTATTCAGAGCAGTAAAAGCTGATATAGACAAATAAACGAAAGGAAGCAACAAAATGCAGAACACAGAAAAAACAATGGACAAGCTCGTCGCTCTCTGTAAGGGACGCGGCTTTATCTACCCCGGAAGCGAGATCTACGGCGGTCTTGCCAATACATGGGACTACGGCCCGCTCGGTGTTGAGCTGAAAAACAACATCAAGCGCGCGTGGACGAAGAAGTTCGTGCAGGAGAACAAGTACAATGTAGGACTTGACAGCGCGATACTCATGAATCCGCAGACATGGGTGGCTTCCGGTCACATCGGCGGTTTCTCCGATCCGCTCATGGACTGCAAGGAGTGCAAGACACGTCACAGAGCCGACAATCTTATCGAGGATTTCGACGGCACCAATGTTGCCGGCTGGACAAACGAGCAGATGATGAACTATATCCGCGACAAGGGTATCACCTGCCCGAACTGCGGAAAGGCGAATTTCACCGATATCAGACAGTTCAACCTTATGTTCAAGACATTCCAGGGCGTTACCGAGGACAGCAAGTCCGAGCTTTATCTGCGTCCCGAGACCGCGCAGGGTATTTTCGTAAACTTCGCTAATGTACAGCGCACCACGAGAAAGAAGATCCCGTTCGGCGTGGGTCAGGTCGGCAAGTCTTTCAGAAACGAGATCACCCCCGGCAACTTCATCTTCCGTGTTCGTGAATTCGAGCAGATGGAGCTTGAATTCTTCTGCAAGCCCGGCACCGATCTTGACTGGTTCCATTACTGGAAGGATTTCTGCAAGAACTGGCTCCTCTCCCTCGGCATCAAGGAAGAGAACCTGCGTCTGCGCGACCACAGCCCGGAGGAACTCTGCTTCTATTCAAAGGCTACCACGGACTTCGAGTATATGTTCCCGTTCGGCTGGGGCGAGCTCTGGGGAGTTGCGGACAGAACCGACTACGACCTCACACAGCATATCAAGACCAGCGGTCAGAAGCTCGAATACTTCGACCCCGAGACAAACGAGAAGTATGTGCCTTATGTTATCGAGCCGTCGCTCGGCGTAGAGCGTCTGTTCCTTGCGCTTGTTACGGAAGCGTATGATGAGGAGAAGCTCGAAGACGGCACTACAAGAAATGTAATGCACTTCCACCCGTTCCTTGCTCCGTTCAAGGCCGCGGTTCTCCCGCTTTCAAAGAAGCTCGCGGAACCCGCGCAGGCTATCGCGGACGAGCTCTGCAAATACTTCCCCGTTGATTATGACGACGCGGGTGCTATCGGCAAGCGCTACCGCCGTGAGGACGAGATCGGAACTCCGTTCTGCGTGACCTACGATTTCGACAGCGAGACCGACAAGTGCGTCACCGTCCGTGAGCGCGACTCCATGCAGCAGGTAAGAATACCGATCGACGAAGTAAGAAGCTATATAGAAGAGAGAATATTCTTCTGAGAGACTTTCAGAGATTTTCAGAGAAGGGGCTCTGCCCCTGTGACCCCGCAAGCCCCCTTTGGAAAAGTGGGCTTGACACCCCAAACAAATGCAGTATTACAGAGTGTACAGCTATTGGTCGCTCTGTGACTCCAAATAAATATCAGAGTACAGAAAAAGCGAGTAGGTTTTCCTGCTCGCTTTTTTCTGTTATATTTCTGCACCGACAGTGTAGCCTTTTTCACGCCAATAGTCGATCAGCTCGCCGAGGATATCCGCATTTGTCTGCGAGACTGCGTGCAGCAGATATATCCCGCTGTGGGTGGAGTCTTCGATCTTTGCGAGAGCCTCCGCCGGGTCGGTATGCTTGTTTGCGTCCCAGTCCGCATACGCAAACGACCAGAACAGGCTTGTATAGCCGAGACCGTGTACATCATCGAGAGTTCGTTCGGAGAACTCGCCTTTCGGGAAGCGGAACAGCGTCATTTCATACCCGAATTCGTCCTTGACATATTGGTGCAGCTTCGTGACTTCCGACCACACTTCCTTCTGCGTGATCTCCGGCATTGACGGGTGCGACCATGTGTGATTGCCGACGGTGTGTCCCTCGTCGATCATACGGCGGACAAGCTCCGGCGCGGACTTGCAGTAATCGTATGTTACGAAGAAAACAGCTTTTACGTTCTTTTCTTTCAGCGTGTCAAGTATCGCCGCAGTGTACCCGTTCTCATAGCCCTCGTCAAAGGTAAGGCAGACGGTGCCGTCCGGGGCAAGGAACCTCCCGCCGAGCGGAGCATACTTCTCCTCGGCTTTTACCGCGTCAACGGGACGGTTTGAACTGTCGCGCTCCCTGCCGAGTCCCCAGCATATCTTTTTATCCGAAAGAGCCGTGCTTCTGATGTAAGACGAGGCGAAAGCCGCCTCGTCGGAAGTTATTTTCCCGTCCTTGCCGCTGTCGCTCGTTACGATGCCGTCGTCGGTGACATCACCGGGGCGGAGATCCTCATCGCCCTCGCTCACCCTGTCGCTGCCGGACTCGAACGGGTCGGCTTCGGGAGCGGCACTTTCGCCGCGTTCGGCATTGTCGTCCGTGACCATACCGTCTCTGCCCGCTTCATACTCGCCGTCGTCCGTATCTGATGTGACCGGCGTTGTCGATGTCACGGAAGTGCCGGAGGTACCGTTTGTGCTCCCGGTAGAATTATCCTTCTTATCTGCGCAGCCCGCGAGTGCGAACATCACGGCAAGCAGGGCGCAGACAAGCATAGCTGTCTTTATCTTCATGATATATCATTTCCTTTCAATCGCCTGATTGTGCATTTCTCAATGCGTTGATAGTATCTCCGTTTTTTCTCCGGATATACAAAAACAGCCTGATGTGAAATTCACATCAGGCTGTCATATTTTTGCGCAGAGCCTGCGCCCGCAATGCGCAGCGATATTTTTCTTCCTGCGGGTGCGATCGGAATTATTGCCAGACCTACTACATTTCAACCGGCAGATGCCGATAGCGGTATGCTCTGAGATCTCTGAAAGTCTTTCTTATTTCTTGATCGTAACGGTCTCTACGTCGTCGTGAGCGGTACGGTTTTCTGCGATAGCGGTCTTGAGTACGCGGATACGGTTTCTGTCGCTTCCGGTCTCGACAACTACGGTCTCTTCCTGAATGCTGAGCACTCTGCCGATTATGCCGCCTATTGTTACGACCTCATCTGCGACCTGTAAGTTTTCGCGCATATCCTTTTCCTTCTTTGCGCGCTTCTTTTCGGGTCTGATAAGCAGAAAATAGAATAAAACCAGCATACCCGCAAGCGGTAAAACGCTGAAAAGTATTGATGTCCAGCCCATCTGTTGTGTGGGGTCTGCGGTAGTTGCCGCCATTAATCTGATAAATTCAAAATCCATAACTTATGTCCTTTCTTTTGCTGATTTTTGCATACGATTTATTATACTATATTTTCCGTTAAAATGCAAGCATTTATTGAAGAAAATTTATGACTCTCCCGCACGTCGGCAGGGGAGTCATACAGAAAATTACAGATTGCACAGCATCTACCTGATAATATAGCTTTCATATCCGAGCTCACCGAGAGCTTCAGCTATCTTCTGCTTCTCGGAATCGTCGAAACCGGAGCCGTCTATGACCGGGACAATATCAAGCCCGAAGGTCTTTTTGGCTGCGAGAGAGAGCGTTGTTTCGAGCAGGAGCCTTGCATCTGCGGGATAACCGAGCTCCGTCGGCAGATCGTCGCGGCTTATAACCAGCGCGATGCTGTTGTCGTGCAGCAGAGTTATATCGTTCAGCACTTCTGCGGTTCTGCCGTAGGTCTCACCGATAACGTCGGAAGCCTTCATCTCTATCATCGTTCCCGCCTTTACAACATTGCTCAGCATTCTGTATCTGTCGGGAGCGAAGAATTTCGCGGGGATCCATTCCGTGTCATAGGGCTGGAAATCCGGGAACATGACGCAAGAAAGCAGTATATTTTCAAATCCCGCTTCCGTAAGCTCGGCGGTGATCTTTGCGAAATACTCGCGCAGAGCATCGCTCTCGGGATTTGCCCAGCGGCGCTTTCCCGCTTCGAGCCATGAAACGGAGGGTGTGTCCATGCACTTGTAGCTCATATCCGTGAGCAGGGCGCAGCCTTCCTCGTCACGCAGCACGGCTATCTCCGCTATCGGTATCAGCGAATTTTCGGCAAATACCGACATTATCTCATCGAGCGTCATTGTGCCGGTCACGAGATCGCTGCCTGCCGCTTCCGGGACGGAGGTGCGGTATCTTAAATTGCCGTTTTCGTCCTTGAGCTGTATGGCCGCGGAATTGCAGCCGCCCGCTTTAACCTTTGCAAGCACAGCCGACAGCGACGCGCGGTTGTCGAGCGCGGAAGCCGGAAGCTCCGCAGAGATCAGGGTCCCGTCGCTTACAGGAATAAGCGGCGCAGTTGTCTGCTCGGGCGCTGCCGTTACCGCCTCGGTGACGGCTTCTTCGACTGCCGCCTCTTCCGCGATATCGGTCTCCGCGGCAACATCGCCCGTCCTCTTCGGTTCCTCCTGCCTCTGCATATAAGAAGCGGCGGGAGTCCATTCCGACTGCGTATTCCCGGTGCCGATTCCTCCGAGGTAGTCAAGAAGCGGCTTGCCTATGCAAAAGCCGAGGAAAGCTATCGCGGAAGCCGAAACTATCAGGACGACAGTTCCGAACACCTTCTGACCGGCGGTCTTGCGTCTGCGGTAAAGGTTTTTTGTCCTTTTTATTTTTCTGCCGTAATGTTTACGCTTTTCCAAAGCTGTTTTTCTCCTTTCGGAAATGCGGTGCTCCTGTTACAGAGCCGAGGTCGAATATCCCGTGAACGCGTAAAGCGCAAGGGACAGGATACCGACATATACTATCATAATGGGGTATCCCCGGAAAGCCGCGGGGATAAGCGGCGAGTTCAGTCTCGCGGAAGCCGCGTAGAGCAGATAAGCCGCCACAAGGAAGCCTATGCCTGTTCCGATGCCGTAGCCGAGATAGCCGAAGATATCATTTCCCTGCTGTGAGCAGAGGAAAAGAGCGCCTATCACAGAGCAGTTGAAAACGGACAGATGCACATATTTTTTCAGTGATTTGAACAGCTTCGGGAAAAATCTCCATATCACCACAAGTGTGACAATGTAGATCACTGCTATCGTCAGTACATACAGAAGCGGCATTATCACACGGTAATATCCGCTCTCTCCGAGCAGCGTGTCGAAAAGCCATATCAGCGGAGCCGAGACCGTGGTGACATAGGCGATAGCCGCCGCAAAGCCGAGAACGTGCTCCTTCTTACGCGACGCGTACAGCAGCACATTCGCTCCGAGTGCGCGTTCAAGCACCATATTCTGCGCAAATATCGAGATAAGAGCCGCGGAGATCACATCAAGAAACGCTTCCATTTTCCGTGTCCTCCTTCTCGCCGTTTTCGCCGCTGTCTGCCGGATCCGGTTCTTCCGCCGGCTCGCTGTTCGCGGTGTTATTCTCTATTTCCTGTCCCTCGTTTACTATCGCTTCAAAAGCGGCAAGAACGTCGCGGTTGCTGAGAAACTCCATTTCAAGCAGCTCGTTCTCGTTCTTCGCTTTTCCGGCAGCGGCTTTGTATATGCGTATCTTTTCGCTTCTTGCACGCTTGCCGACAAGGAATTCACCGATATCCTCGGCGTATTCCGCGAGCGAGTCCTCGTCGTCGGCGGCGTTCGCCCCGGCGCGTTTCTTGCTGCGGTTATATACCGCGCGGAAGAGTCCCGCGCCGATGCCGACGAAAAGAAATCCGCCGAACGTCGTTTCAAGAGCGGGTATAGTGAACAGCACAGGCACCTCCGCGCCGCCTATGCGCCCGGAGGCGAGGAATTCACGCAGAATGCCCGATGCCGCGCAGGCAAGGTCAAATCCGACAATGAACGCGAGTACGTCCTTTACCATATTTCCGTAGGGTTCGAGGTAAAATCTTGTTTCCGTCTTTGACAGGATAAGCGAGTTCGTGACGAGTATCGGGAGATACACGCCCGCCGAAGTTATGACCTGTTCGCCGAAGATAAGTCCCGCGAGTATCGCCGCGGGGATATAGAACACCGCAGCCGCCACCGTGTAGAGCGTTACGCGCACGGTATAGACTATCGTTCTCGGTATAAGGCGGCACAGCAGTATCGCCGCGAAGGAAACGACGGAGAACACAAAACACAGCGCCAGACTTTTCGCGAGCGTTGTTGCACAGGCTATGACCGGCGCTATCAGCATACCGCTCATAAAGACCATATTCTGTTTTATCAGACCGTCTCTGAGGTTTATCCTGTTTTCCATTAGTATATCCGTTTATGCCCGTTCTATTTGCGTGATGTGAATGACCGGCATTATTGACCCTGTTTGTTGTTTTTCTGCTCCGAACGCTTCTGCGGCTGCTTGATTATATGTCCCGTCATAGTCTTAGGTTCGCTTGTTTTCGGAGGCTGCGCTTTTTTCCTTGTTATCATGCGGCGCATGGAATTCATATAGTTGTTCTCGTCGTCCCTGACCTGCTTCTTGCGGACGAGCATTTCCTTCTTGCGCTTGATACGGAGATTATCGACATATCTTGTTACAATATTCGACCTTTTGCGGTTGATCTTTGTGACCTTATTGTCGATAGGCGGCATATTGTAATTCGTTGGTGGAACAATAATTTCCATAGTATCGGTGAGTTTCGGTCTGCTGCCGTTCTCCGCCGAATCACGGAGCGCTTCATATCTGCCCATATTGTCGCGCAGATATCCGACAGCCCGCTTCACGCCCGAACCGACGTAAGCGCAGGCATCGTCAAGATGCAGCGACAATGCGTTTGCTATCAGCAGTACGAAAATGAACGAGCCCTCGACTTTTCCGAAATGACGGAAAAGACAGCCTACTATGCCGATAACGAGGCCGTAAACTATCTTGCCGGGCGCGGTGCGGGGCATGGTCTGCGGGTCTGCGGCGAGGAACACGAAGCCGAACAGGAGATATCCGCCGGATATTTCCAGCATAAGGGTGTCTCCGATGTTTGAGAACACCGGGAACAGCGCGGTAAGGGCGCAGTAGGAGCCGAGTCCGAACAGCATTACCAGCGGTGACAGCGAGCGTCTGAACATAAGGCAGATACCGCAGACTGCTATTATAAGGACGTGGGTGGTTCCCATAGGACCCGCAAAGCTGCCGAGCATTATGCTTTCGTAGTTGACCGTGGGCGCGGTGCCGAGCTTCAGGAGATAGCTCTCGATACCGGGGACGAGCTGCACGCCGGTGTCGCCCCACAGCGCCGGCTGACTTCCGACAGCGGGGTAGGCGAGCATATCGCCGGGATAGCAGATGATAAGGAAAGCTATCGCGACGCAGGTCGGGTTGAAGATATAGTTATCCTTTCCGCCGAAAATATGCTTGACCGCGATAGCGAGCAGAGCTCCGCCCGCCACTATGCCGTAGTTCACGGACGCGGGCATCATCAGCGCGATGCACATTCCCGCGGCAATGGTCGAGAGATCCTTCGGGTTGTATGTTTTTCCTGTCATACGGCAGAACACGAGGTCGGACAGGACGCACACCAGAACGGATCCGAGACAGATCACCAGTGCGCGCAGACCGCTCTGCCAGATGCTCATTCCCATAAGGGCCGCAAGGCAGATCAGCTGATCGCCGTATATGGATTTTGATTTTCGCTGTTTTCTGACTGCGGCGGTGTCGTAGGTCTTTACGTCGCTGTCGAAGAGATCCAGCAGTTCAAATGTATTGTCGGACATTTCTTACCTTTTTATCGTATAATATCGTTCATATTGAAAAAGTGTTCAGCTTCGTCACGATTCGGATCCGCCGCGAAGCGACACAATAATTCTGCATTATCAATCGGGGGGACTGCAATGTATTATGATACACTCAGCAGGAATACAGTGAAGATCGTTCTTACGCAGAGCGATATGGACCGGTATTCGATCGAAAGAGAGAGCCTGCGGGCGCGGAACGCCGAATCAAAGCGCAGTCTGACCGGATTCCTGAAAAAGTTCCAGTCCGAAAGCTCGCTGTTCAAGGGGCAGAAGCCGGAGCGCCTTTTCCTTGAAGCCTTTCCGTCTGACGACGGCGGCTGCGTGCTGTACGTTTCCACTCTCGGTACGGGAGTTCTGCCGCCGGAGACCGGGGATAATACCGAAACGGTCATGTGTACTGTCGGTTCTTTCGGAGACGCGGCGCATTTCTGCCGCTGTATTTCCGGCAGAGCAGGACATTCCGCGCTGTACCGGCTCGGTGCCGCGTACTGTGTGATATTCGGTGCGGACACGGGAACGATGTGCGATATATGCCGTATCGCGGAGGAGTTCGGTGAGATGACCGACGAACCTTCCGATATAGCTTATGTTACGGAATACGGTGCTGAAATATGCGCGAACGGCGCGGCGGAGCTTATCGCGAAGCTGTGTTAGGCGCGGTTCAGCCGAGCAGCGACTTAACAGCCGCCGACATATCCTCCGAGCGGAACAGGTATGTTCCCGCCACAAGCACGTTTGCCCCCGCTTCACGGACAAGGCGCGATGTTTCGGGATTTATGCCGCCGTCCACCTCGATGTCCTTGTCCGGCGCGAGTTCCCTTATCCTGCGTATCTTGTCAAGCGTGGAGGGGATAAATCCCTGTCCGCCGTAGCCCGGTTCCACCGTCATGACGAGTATCATATCTGCGCAGCCGATAAAGGGCTCTACCGCGGAAACGGGAGTTCCCGGTTTCAGTGATATACCGGCTTTCACGCCGAGACGGTGTATCTCGTCGATGACCGCTTTCGGGTCGCAGTCGCTCTCAACGTGGAATGTGATGTTTTCCGCGCCCGCGTCGGCAAACAGCCTTACCTGTCTCATCGGGTGAGCGACCATGAGATGAACGTCCTTGAAAGCGCGGGAATACGGTTTAACGGCACCGAGAACCGAGCTTCCGAAGGTTATGTTTTCCACGAATTCGCCGTCCATAACATCGAAATGGAGCCACTGAGCCCCGCTTCTGTCAACGAGCGCGGCTGTGCTGCGAAGGTCGGAAAGGTCGGAATTGAGTATAGATGCGGATATGATCGTCTGCGGCATTTTACTTCTCTTTTCAGCATGGATTTGCCGCTCTGATACCGATATCCTCCCGGAGTTACGGGCAATACGGATTCGGTATAATACGGCACATAATCATTAGTATGCAGAATAATAATACCTTAAAATACCGTACCCGTCAAGCGTTTTTAATGTCGTTTTAAGTCCCCCGCTGAAAAATAGTGATTTTTTACAGAATAAATAACAGATACGTGCAAACCTTTTGCTGTGGAAAAAGCTCAAAACATATGGAAAAATGTGGAAACAAAGGGTTTTTAACTTACATTTAACCGACTTTTAACGTTGAAAAGTGGAAAACATCAACTGTGTTTTGCTAAATTAATGAAAAACTTAAAAAATTATTGACATTTCGACATAAATATGCGAAAATAGAGAAAGAATGAGACTGTGCCTGCTCCGGCGCGGACGGGGACAGCAGAAAAAAGAATGATAAAGGAAGATCGTATGATACGGGACAGAAGAATATTCCGGGCGCTTATCTGCCTTATCCTTTGCGCCGCGGTCATGATCGCAGCACTGCCTGTGCGTACTTCGGCGGCTTCGGTCATTATATGGGACGGACAGAGCGAGATAAAAGCCGGGCGTACATATTATGTACTCGCACCCATAAAGATGAAGAAAGCGATAACGATACCCTCCGGTTCAAAGGTGAGTATCCGTGAGGGCGGCGAGCTGAAAATCATGTCGGCGGGAAAAATGACCGTTTACGGAGAACTCTCGGTCGCGATAGGCGGCACGCTGTCGAACTACGGCTCGCTCAATGTCAAGAAGGGCGGCAAGCTCAACATTTACGGCTCGCTGCGGTCGTCGGTGAGTGCCGATATCGGTGTTTCCGGAAATATGACGGTGTTTAACCGCGGATTTGCGGAAGTGTCCTCCGCCGTCAAGGTGTACAAGGGCGCTCAGGTATTGGTGAAGGGCATTCTGAGCTTCTACAAAAGCAGTGACGTAAAGCAGAGCGGCAAGATCACAACAGCGCAGAACAGTACCCTTGAACTGCGCGGAACAATGGCTATATCGCTGAACGGCGTGATAGACGTGAGCGGACATATCACCGTCGGCACCGCGTCAAATATCAAGTGCAGCGGTAAGATAATACTGAATGAAGAAGCGACATACACAAGATTCAAGACTATAACGCTCACAAAGAGCGGAAAGCTCATAGACGGCAGACCCGAATACGAATATGAGGATATGACGGTCGATATCCTTATCGACGAGCCCGATGTATTCCGCAAGGGTATAGACGTTTCATGGGCGCAGGGCGACAGCGTTGACTGGGAGCGCGTGGCGGCTTCCGGCGTTGAATTCGCTATCATAAGAGCCGCGAGAGGCTACATATCCGAGGAAAAGCCCATGGCGGAGGACGTATGCTTCCGCCGCAACATAGAGGAAGCACAGAAATACGGCATAGACGTGGGAGTTTACTTCTACAGCTACGCCTCCACCGTTGAGGAAGCGCGTGAGGAAGCGGAATTCTTCGTTGATGTCATCAAGGATTACCAGATACAGTATCCCGTTATACTCGATATGGAGGAGCAGTATCAGGGCAAGATAGGCAAGAAGAAGCTCACGAATATGATCGACGCGTTCTTTGAGGTGCTGATGGAGAACCACTACTTCCCGATGTTCTATTCGTACAAGTCGTGGATAGAGACGTATCTTGAGATGAACACGCTCGACAAGTACGCGGTATGGCTCGCGCAGGTAGGAGACGAGGTCACCTACGACGGCGGCTACTATATCTGGCAGTATTCCTTCACCGGCAAGGTAAGCGGAGTCACCGATATAGACAACACGGAAAGAACTGTCGATCTCAACTACAGCTACAAGGACTGGCCGACGATATTTAAGAAATATCACCTTAACAATATGTAAAACGATTGGAAAACAGCCATTCGGTGCCGCCGGCACTGAATGGCTGTTTTGTTGACAGTAATAAAAAATTCCCTGCCCGGAAAGTTTCCGTAAGAGCAGGGAATTGTTTTTGTGTTCAGATCACTTCATGAAGGGGAAGGAACGGATTATTGCGGGTTCCTTTGCCTTTCCGCCGCATACCTGGAAGAATGCGATGATGTTCAGTACTTCGATGATAGCGATGCAGACACCTGCTGCAAGCCAGCCGAGGAACGGAATTATCATCATGAATAAGCAGAGAGCTTCTGTTACCTGGAGCTTGAGGGACTGGCGTACATGGAAAGCGGCATATCTCGATTCACGGCTTGCGATAAGAGCGATTATGATGCCGATAAAGCCGAGAAGGTATGTAGCCATTGCTATTACCTTGTTATCCGAGATATCCTTGGGGTCGAATTCGGAAGTGTGGTCGAACTGATCCGCAGCGGGTGCCGCCTGCTGATAAGCCTGCTGGTACTGTTGCTGCTGCTGATACTGCGGCTGCGGAGCCTGAACGGGAGCGGGCTGTTCGGGAGCGGGCTGCTGTGCTGCAGGCTGCTCGGGTGCTGCTGCTGCTGCGGCAACGGGTGCGCCGCAAGATGTGCAGAAAGCGGAGCCGTCAGGGAACTGGGCGCCGCATTTGGTACAGAATGCCATAATAGATTTCTCCTTTTTGATATCATATTGAACAAAAGTTCATATCACTAAACATTATATCATCATTGTCCGGTTTTGTCAATAAATTCGGCAGCCGCGGACAAAAAATATTGTTTTTCCGACTCTGTCCGGCGGTCATATTTCCTTGAAATATGCGATATAGCTCTGGAAATCTCCCCACATATTCGGGATATCAAAGCCGTTGTTCATCAGGAACGCGCCGGAGAATACCTTTCCGCTCTCCTCATGCTTGTAATACTTCGACTTGTCGAGTCCTCTGAGCTTTACGCGGTGCAGGAAAACGCTCGGTTCCTTGAGCACCGTCACATATTCGAGCAGAGTCTCGCTCCTGTCCTTGGACACGAACTGCCACGCGTCGAAGCGGTCGTTCGCGAACGGGTCACCTATACGGTAATAGTCGCCCGTGCGCACAAGGGGATTGTACTTCTCGAACTCCGCGATCTGATCCTTTATTGCAGCCTTGTCGTCGTCGCTGATGCGGGTAACGTCCAGCTCATAGCCGAATGTGCCTACCATTGCCACATGACCGCGTGTTCTGAACGGCGTTATTCTGCCGACACAGTGGTTCGGGCTGTCCGAAACGTGGGCTCCGAAGCAGGAGCAGGGGTAGCACATGGACGTGCCGTACTGTATTTTCAGACGCTCTATCGCGTCGGTGTCGTCGCTTGTCCATATCTGCGGCGAGTAGTACAGCATTCCCGCATCGAAGCGTGAACCGCCGCCCGCGCAGTTTTCAAGCAGCAGATCGGGGAAATCTGTGAGCAGGCGCTCCTGCATCTCGTAAACGCCGAGAACGTAGCGGTGCCATATCTCGCGCTGACGCTCGGGCGGGAGTATCTCGTTGCCGACTTCGCAGAGCTGGCGGTTCATATCCCACTTGACATACTCGATATTCGCGGAGGAAAGTATATCATGCATACGCCCGTAAATGTAGTCGCGTATCTCCTTGCGCGAGAAGTCGAGCACGAGCTGCGAGCGTGCCTGTGTGCGCGGACGGCCTTCTATATGCAGGCACCAGTCCGGGTGAGCGCGGTAAAGCTCGCTGTCCGGGCTTATCATTTCCGGCTCGAACCATATACCGAATTTCAGTCCTATCCGGTTTACCTCGTCCACAAGGTGCTTCAGACCGCCCTTGATCTTGTCCTCGTTCACGAACCAGTCACCGAGTGACGAACGGTCGTCGTTCCGGTGTCCGAACCAGCCGTCGTCCATAACGAGCATTTCAATGCCCGCTTTCTTCGCTTCACGGGCGATGTCGAGCAGCTTTTCGGTATCGAAATTGAAATATGTCGCTTCCCAGTTGTTTATCAGTATCGGTCTGCGGATATCCTTCCACTTGCCGCGGATAAGGTTATGGCGCATAACGTCGTGGAAATTGCGGGACATTTTGCCGAGACCCTCCGCGGAGTAGGAGATGATGACCTCGGGAGCCTGGAATTCCTCGCCGGGCTCTAAATGCCACGAAAAATCGTAGGGGTTCTCGCCCATGACGATGCGGGTCTTTTCGTACTGATTGACTTCCGCGAGCGCGAGGAACGAGCCCGACCAGCAGAGCGCAAATCCGTAACATTCGCCGTAGTCCTCTGTTGCCGTGTGGTCGCATATCGCTATGAAGTTATTGTGCGCGTGGCTTGTTGAGCCGCGGCAGGAGTCTATCGACTGCTTGCCGAAGCGCAGCGGGAAGCGCTGGACATGGCGCTCTCTCGCCCACGTTCCGTACAGCGTTATCATATCATAGTCCATTCTGTCGAGCTCGACGCAGCAGGACAGGAGTCTTTGCAGCTCCAGCGGGTCACTGCCCTTGTTTGTGACTTTTACGGAGCGGGTGATTATATCGGTCTTTTCAAAAACGCTGTATTGCAGAATGATCTCAAGCCCGGTGTGCGGATCCTCGCAGACAAGGTCAAGCGAAGTGACCTCGTCATCGGTGTTCGCGAAAGTAGCGGGGAGCCCTTTGAGCCTGTTCTTGCCCTTGTATATCTTATAGTCCTTGTAGTATATCTCGCAGGCGGTCATACCGAGCTTGTCCTTCACCTGCATACACGGTTCGCGGAAATCGGCAACACCGCTTGTGGAGAACTCTATCGCCGCGCAGTCGAACGAATGGGGTCCCATAGCGTCGTGTGTAGCGGGAACGAACGGAGCGCCGTCCGGGATACGCAGGTTGTAGGTAAGGTCGGTCTCCGGCACGGACGCGCCGTAGTAGAGGTGCAGTATATTTTTGCTTTCCGTTATATGGAAAGCGTAGGTCGAATTCGGTGTATCGAGCTTGAACACACGCGCTTCATTATCGTATATGATCGGCATTGATGTTGTTTCCTTTCTGTTTGTAATGATCTTGCATATTATCTTTGATATTTTTTATAGAAATCTTCGCCAACCCCACTGCATTTCAGTCAGATGCTGCCCATAGCTGTACGCTCTGAAATACTGCATTGGTTTAGGGTGTCCAGCCCCCTTTTCCAAAGGGGGCTGGCGGGGTTCGGGGCGGCGCCCCGTAAAGGCGGAGCCGGATACTACAGGACGGGTTCGTTGCCTTCGTTGTGGACTTCCTTTGTATGCAGGGCGAAAATGGTGACGAAGTAGAGCAGGGTGGATATCACGATAGCTGTGCCGAGGCTGACAACAATGTTCAGGAAGCTCAGGTCGTTTGTTGACGAGGAAGTCTGCTCTATCGCAGCCATGAGAGAGCTTGTGGATTCGCCGGACGCCCGTGCGGCGGAAAGAGCTATCGAGCTCAGCGAGAGGGGATTGAAGCGGTCAACGCGGAACAATCCGAGTATCGTCGGGAGGAACATCTGCATAGCGAGAACGATTATTATCGCTATATTCGGTTTTCCGGTGGAAATACCGACGCAAAGCTGCATACAGGTCGAGAATGCGAGGAACACGCCGGAGCAGGCCGCCGACAGCGCTATCATGCTCCAGTCGAGCGAACCGGGGAACATTATGCCCGCCGTCCAGGAACCGAGCAGCACCGCGAGGAATGATATCAGAAATACCGTAAACGGGTACAGCAGGTATTTCGGCAGGGCGAATCTTTCGGGTGTAAGTCCGGAGCACTGCGGGATAATGACCGAGCGCTTCTTCTGCTCGCCGCCCGCGGCTCCCTTCAGTATAAACAGCATGATTATCGAGCCGTAGCTCACTATATATTCGACATTGTACATCGAGATATCGGCAGCCGAGAACGATGTGAATTCATCGGCAAGCTCCGAATATGTCCCGTCCGGCATAGCGTCCTTCATCGCCGTCATCATCGACGACATGGCTCCGAACAGCAGCGGGGACATCACCGCGAGTGCTATCATTACGACAAGCACTATCGCAAATCTGCCGCCGCGCAGGAAAAACATCATTTCTTTTCTGAGTCCGCTTATCACTTCCAATGACCTCCCACTATGCTCAGATATACCTGTTCGAGAGTCGGGCGCGAGAGCTTTACGCCGGAAACCGGGACCGAATTGTCGGCAAGCAGCTTCATTGTGCCGATCATGCCTTCCTCGCCGTTTTCGACATTGGCTATTATAAGACCGGTCTGTTCGATATAATCGATGCTGCGGGCAAAGGGCGCGTTACGGATAAGCTCGACGGCGTGCGGGTCGGGACGGGAAAGCTGTATCTCGACACAGTCCATGCCGTAGCTTGTGAGTATCTCCTCGATACTGCCCTCAACGGCAAGGTGACCCTCGTTTAGTATGCCTATCCTGTTTGACACGCGCTCAACATCGCTGAGGATATGCGTGCAGAGCAGTATTGTGCAGCCTGTCCCGGACAGCGTGCGTATTATATTCATTACCTCGGCTCGTCCTTCAGGGTCGAGTGCGGAAGTAGGCTCGTCGAGTATCAGCAGGTCGGGCTTGTTCATTATTGCCGCCGCGATGCCGAGACGCTGGTTCATACCGCGGGAGTACCCCTTTATCCGCCTTTTCGCGTCCTCGGTCATTCCGGTGAGCGCGAGAACGGCGGAAATACGCTGCTTTACATCGCCGTCGTATTTAGAGCAGTACGCGGTATAGCCGAGATACTCATACCCGTTCATGTAATCGTACATTGACGGGGTCTCGGGCAGATAGCCTATTTTTATCCTGTTTGTTCCGTCCTCGCCGAGAATGATCTCGCCGTCGTCCTTCGGGATAATATTGCAGATAATGCTCATGGTCGTGGTCTTTCCGCAGCCGTTTCTGCCGAGGAAGCCGTAAACGTCGCCCTTGTTTATCTTCATATACAGTCCGTTGAGGACGTTGAATTTCTTGTAGCTTTTATGCAGGTCTCTTATTTCAAGCAAAACAGTACCTCCGCGTTCGCTTGTCTGGCTGTATTGTCACTTTACTCTCGGTTTTCTTCCCGTGAGGAACTCCACCGAGCGTTCTATCGAGCTTCTGACGTGCTCCATTTCGGGTTTGTGCAGATTTCCTGCGTTGCGGTAGTCGAAGCTGTTGCAGAAATCGTTCACGTCCGAGTTGAGCTGCTTCACATATTCCTCCACAAGCGCGTCGAGGTCTTTCCGGAACGCGGGGAGGTCGCCCTTCTGCAGCTTTTCTTCAGCCTTCATATTCAGCATATTGTAATGCGGGACGCAGATGAATTCCTGCGCCTTGAACAGGTTTTTAAATCTTCCGTCCTTAACATACATCGTGAAGAACGTTTCGAGCATATGATCTATGCCCCACTGCACTTTGCCGCACACGAAGCAGGAGCATTCTATCTCCGCGGACTTCTTTGCCTTTGCGTTCTTTGAAAAGAAGATGCTTTTCTTCTCAAATATATTGTGTCTCGCGTTTTCGAGATAGCTGTTGAGCATCAGCGCGAGGGAAAGGCGGTTGTTCTGCTGCATGAGCATCTCGAAATGCGTGTAGCAGAAGCCCTGCTCATTCGTTTCCATACGCACATCGGGTTCCATCATCGCGGCACCCATAATGTACTCGCAGATGTGCTGTTCCACCGTATCTCTCATACGGCAGATCGGGCAGCCCTCTTTCGGCTCAAAGACCTCATTTATCGGTATCGTTAAAATACTTTCTCGCATATAAAAAACCTTTCAAAGATGATGTATGCCTGTTGGGTGTTGACTGTTTTCCCGCTGCTGTTTTTTTTAGCGGCGGTCAGAGACGCCAGTCTATCGGCTCTATTCCTTTGCTTTCCAGAAAAGCGTTGCACTTTGAGAAGTGGTGACAGCCGAAGAAGCCGTAATGCGCAGAGAGCGGCGAGGGGTGCGGGGAGGTGAGTATGCAGTGCTGCGGGTTGGTTATCAGCGGCACTTTCGCTTTTGCGTTGCCGCCCCAGAGAATGAATACCACGGGCTTCTCGCGCTCGTTGAGCAGCGAGATCACGCGGTCTGTGAATATCTCCCAGCCCTTGCCCTTGTGGCTGTTCGCCTGTCCCTGCCGGACGGTGAGCGACGTGTTGAGCAGCAATACGCCCTGCCGCGCCCAGTTTGTGAGATCTCCGGTCTGCGGTATCGGAATGCCGAGATCGGAGTTCAGCTCCTTGTAGATGTTTTTCAGCGAGGGCGGCGGTTCAACGCCCGGACGCACCGAGAACGCCAGCCCGTGAGCCTGCCCCGGTTCGTGATACGGGTCCTGCCCGAGTATCACGGCTTTTACCTTGCTGTAAGGTGTGAAGCGCAGGGCATTGAATATGTCATACATATCCGGGTAGATCGTGAAGCTCTTGTATTCGCTTTTCAGAAATCCGCGGAGCTGTATATAGTACGGCTTGTCAAATTCGCCGCTGAGCAGTTCGTCCCAGTCGTTTCCGATGTTTACCACAGCTTAGTCCTCTATCCAGACCTTCTTCATTATAACGGGAGTTCTGGGCTTGTCGGAGTAGTCGGTCTCTGTCTCCGCGATCTCATCGACCGCGTCCATGCCTTCGATGACCTTTCCGAAAGCTGCGTAGCTGCCGTCAAGGTGCGGAGCGTCCTTGTGCATGATGAAGAACTGGCAGCTTGCGGAGTTCGGGTCGGCAGCTCTCGCCATGGAGATAACGCCGCGGGTGTGCTTAAGGTCGTTTTTGAAGCCGTTCGCCGCAAACTCGCCCCTAATATGCTCGCCGGAGTTTCCGGTGCCGTTTCCGTGAGGACATCCGCCCTGTATCATGAATCCGTAGATCACTCTGTGGAACGTAAGTCCGTTGTAGAAGCCCTTGTTTACCAGCTTTTCAAAGTTTGCGACCGTCTCCGGCGCGATCTCGGGGTAAAGCTCCAGCTTTATCTGTTTTCCGTTTTCAAGTTCAATTATTACCATTTTTGTTATTCCTTCCGTTTAAAATTACCTTTATCAGTATTGCGCCCGCCGCAAGCACTGCCGCGCCGAGTACCGCAATTATCACATATATTACCGTGCCGTCGGCATTTCTGATGCTCTCCGGCTCCTGTGTTTCTTCTTCCGTGACTGCGGGAACCGGTTCGGTGATATCCGTTTTCTCCCCGGCTGTCACAGGGTGTTCCGCTTCCGCGGTCATGTCTGCCGCACCGATTGGCGCGGTCTCCGTTCTCGCCCCGAAGTAGCACCGTCTTTCCGCCTTGTCGGCGCGGTGGCTGTGGGCGAAGGCCTCGTCGCTTATGTCGAAGAACATCGGACGCGTCTTGATCTCGTTGAAACTGCCGTTCTCGTAAGTCCCGCTTCCGTCCCAGCACGGATCGACCCAGACCCAGCGTTCCGTGTCCTTGTCGAAGAACGCGGCGAACTCGTGGTTCTGTACGCCGTTGTTCAGCTCTTCATAAGCCATGCTTTCCGTGATGATGCCGCCCTTGATGTTGACCGCGTCTATACCGGCAGCTTCCGCCATTGCGCAGAAAAGGTTCGCAAATCCCGCGCAGGTGGTGCGGCTCGTCCGCAGTACATTGTACAGCGCTACCGTGTTAAGATCGACGTTCGTTTCCTTTGCGTCGTAGTCGTAGTATATCTTTCCCGCGACAAAACCGGATATTGCGCGTGCTTTTTCGTAATCTCCCTCTATGCCCTCCGTCACGCTGTCAGTGAGAGCCTGTATCTGTTCGAGAGCCGTGTTTATCTCGCCGCCGTCCGCCGATGCGCTCAGATACAGCGCCGCCGCCTGCGGGGGTGCGTCGTAGATATGCTCAAATACGTTCCGGTTCGTTTTTTCGTACCCGTTCAGCGGGAAATACCAGCCGGTATCGCCGTAGAATATACGGTACTGCATGACAAGCCCGTTGTCAAGTCTGAGTATCAGCAGGTATGCGCCCTTTTCCGGGGCAAGGGTGAGCGAGGCTTCATACGAGCCGTCGCTGTGCGCTTTCATTGAGTATGAGCCGGTGGAGTCCTCCATATACTTGACGAACATTTTCCGCAGCTTTGAGGAAGTGTATTTCCCGCGGGCTTCTATCTTGTCGCCGGCGGCTTCCAGCACCGAATAGTTGTCTTCCGTATATGATGTGCGGAGTATATTTGTTCTGCCGGAGGGTTCGGCAAAGCTGTTTTCCGGAACGGCGGCTGCCGCGGACAGCGCGAATGCCGCAAGTATCAGAAAACAACACATAAAAATCAGTTTTACCCGCCTTCCGTAAGAAAGGCGGGCGTTGATATGATCGGAATACATGATCGTATATCAGACCATCTTTTTGAATTCTTCCTTGTCGGGGCTGTATGTCGTCGCGGTCTCACGGGTGATGACACCGTCACGCGCAAGTCTCTTTAAGCTCTCGTTCATAGTTCTCATACCCATCTGGAGGTTGGAAGCCATTACCTGCTCGATAAGGTGGGTCTTTTCGGTACGGATATCGTTCGCGCACGCGTCGTTGTTGATAAGTATCTCGAACGCGGCTACACGGCCTCTGTCTATGTTTGCACAGGGCAGGAGCATCTGCGAGATGACACCTCTGAGGTTCTGTGAGAGCTGCATACGGATCTGGTTCTGCTCTTCGGACGGGAATACGTCGATGATACGGTTTACGGTCTGTGCCGCGCCCGTTGTGTGGAGCGTACCGAGTACCAGATGTCCGGTTTCCGCGGCGGTGATGGCAAGACGGATAGTCTCGAAGTCGCGCATCTCACCTACGAGGATAACGTCCGGGTTCTCACGCAGACCGCTTCTCAGCGCGGTGTTGAAGTCGGAAACGTCGGTGCCGATCTCACGCTGATGTATAGTTGCGAGCTTGGGTTCGTAAATGTACTCGACAGGGTCCTCGATAGTGAGGATATGGCACGGACGGCATACGTTGATGTGATCTACCATTGTAGCGAGGGTGGTGGACTTACCGGAACCGGTAGGACCGGTAACGAGAATAAGACCTTTCATCTCCTGTGTGAGCTTGATAGCCGCGTCGGGGAGCATGATGTCCTTGAAGGACGGAACGTGCTCGTTGAGCAGACGGATAGCCGCTGCGAGCTTGCCGCCGTTCTGATGATAAACGTTGACTCTCTGTCGTCCGCCGGTGGAGCAGGTGAACGCGAAGTCGAGATCCTGACCGTCGCCGAGACGTCTTTCCTGATCTGCGGAAAGCATGGAGAGTATGAGTTTGTTGGTATCGTCGTCCTTCATATCGAACTTTTTAAGATCGCCGTTGATACGGATAGATGTAGGCGCGCCTACCGTAAGATGTACGTCGGAAGCGTTCTTGCTTCTGGCGAAGTTTATAAGTTGGTCTAATGTCATGGCTTAATTCCTATCCTTTCAAAACTGAATGATCAGCCGACCTCGGTATGCCGGTCTGTATCTTATTTTATTCTGAACTGTATGCCGCTGACGGAGAGATAAACCTCCTGCGCGGTGTTTGCGATACGCTGGTTGACTGCGCCCATGATATCTCTGAACGAAGTCTGCGCGCTGTTGAGCGGCATTACCGAAAAGCCGGGTTCAATGGTGATGATAACGAGTGCGCCGTTGATCTCGTTCACCTTGTCCATACATTCGATGACCTTGCTTACGGCTTCGGAGCGTATGGCTTCATGCTCTTCCTTTGTGATATTGTTGACATCGGCCGACTTCTCGCGCATGAGAGACGCAACATAGCTTCCGAGGTCATCAAGTATGAAGAACTTGTGATCCTTGATAAGCGGTACGGGATCCTTGACATCGTTCACTATCTCCCATTCCACTTCGTTTTCCTTTGTCGAATATTCCAGACGGTGGAGTGTTTCCTGGGGCATTTCGGGACTGGTATTCATGAATAGAACATTGTCGCACGTCCTGAAATATGAGATTGCCCAGCGGCTTTTTCCGCTGACTGCTCCGCCTGTTACGAGGGTAATGCTTGCCATTTTGTTCATACCTCCCGAGGCTCCTTTACAAATGTAAATATTTTAAGGCATATTTTAACTATAACAGCAAAAATACACATTTTAATTATATACAATTTTATTAAAAAAGTCAAGTTTTTTCTTGTTTTGAATGGTTTTATATTGCGGAAAATTTTGCACAAAAAGGACTTGTAATATTTGTGTATTTATGATATAATATATAATGTATGCTTATGATATAAAGCGGTTTCTTCCCTGTATGAGCGGGGTCGGAGCAAAACACCGCAATATGCATCAGAAGGGGATAAATGAAATGGACAGATTTTCAGAGCAGCTCGTCGCAAAGCAGCCGACGGGCAAGGATATGTTTCTGAGAGGACTTTACATAGCGGCGGCTATGCTTCTTATAGGAGTGTTTGTTTTCTTTCTCGGCGCGTTCGGAATGTGGATAATCGTTCTGGCGCTGTCCGCGGCTGTGATATGGGGACTTGTGTGGCTTTTGCAGGGTACATCGGTGGAATATGAATACATCGTCACCAACGATGACCTCGATATAGACAAGATCATCGGCAGACGCAAGCGCAAGCGCCTTATAACCGTGAGCCTGCGCTCGGTGAAGGAGCTGTCGGAATACACCCCCGATAATGTGGTCAGCGCTGATGTCAGCGTTATCGCGCACGACGAGACCGGCATAGGTATGTATTATGTGGTCTGCGAGAACGAAAAATACGGCGATCTTGCGGTTGTTTTCAATCCGGACAAGCGTACCTTATACAATATGATCGGCGGATTTTCTCCGGCAGTCAGAAGCAAGTATTCCGAGCTGTACGAGCAGGTCACTCCCGCCGATGCGGAAACCGCAGAGGACAGCGAGTAATAACAGCAGATCATACGCCGCGCCGTAAACAGCAGTATAGGATTGTCGGAAAAAATTTTGGATATCTGAAACTTTTTTGACTAAATCTCCTACTACATTATTGTAGGGGGTAAAAAGCGAGGTGAGCTTTTTGGGAAGCGATGCGCTTGATGCCTATTTTAACAAAGTCTATGGCGATACTTTCAAAGCGGTGTCGCGCTTCGTTGTCAGCAAATGCGGCAGCGTGCAGGACTCCGAGGATATCGTCCAGAACATCTATACCCGCTTTTATCAGCGCATTGCCAAAAAGGGGTACGATGATATCGACAGCGCCGAGGCTTTTGTTATCAATATAGCAAAGTTTGAGTGCCGCAACTACTTCGGTTCGATCAAGAAGAACAGCGTAAATACCTACTTTGCCGACTACACAGAAGAACAGATGGTCGAAATAGAGGCGGAGATGTCCAAAGAGCAGAAAAACCTTGAGGACGTGCTCTGCAACGAACTTCTTGCGAAGCAGATATTCGAGGATATCGCAAAGGACGACCCCGTTATCGGACGTATCTTCTACCTGCATTTCGTATGCGATATGAAGCTCGACGATATAGCAAGAGAGCTCGATCTTACCCTTTCTTCCGTCAAAAACAAGCTCTACCGTACTATCGAACGCCAGAAGAAAAAATTCAATATTTAGTAAAATGCACATGATGTGCGTGCTGCGCACGCGGATCCGGATCGTGACAAGCGGCGGGAAATGTGCAGCGGTAACAGCAAAGACTTTAACAGGTAAAACAACTGTCGTGCTTCGTCACGATCTGAAAAACGTCTGCCGGAGGCAGACACCACAATTGTGCATTGTGAATTGTGCATTGTGAATTGAATAAAAAGCGAAAGGAGGAACAGGTTTATGAATAGAAACGACTTTTATAAAGAGCTGTTTGAAAAGTATGCCCTCGATGAAGAGAAAATACGCAGAAACGCTCTGAAAGCCGCTAAAACTCCCGCGTGGAAAAGAGCCGTAAGCAATCACTGGAAGACCGCTGTAGGCGCAGCCGCGGCAGTCGCGGTAACAGTCGGCGCAGTCACCTATATCGCCGGTCAGACACCCGTTATAGACATTGTTTCCTCCGAGACGCTTCTCTCCGCTTCGCAGAGACTCCAGGACGCGGAGCAGGACTATATGAATTCCGCTTCGGAAGACGAGAGCATGACTCCGATATATGTTTCCTTTATGGAGAATATGTGTTACAGCGATATGTCCGTAGCACTCTCGGCTGTTCCCGATTCCGATGATATAAACATCGAAACTCTTTACCTGTCCGACGGCACAAGGATCGCCGGAAAGAATGAAATAGAATCCTATGCCGAAACAGGCGCGGCAGACAAGAGGATAGCAGGAGTCAAGCTCAATGCTCCCGCAAGAAGCCTGCGTGATCTGTGGGATCTGTCCTGCGTCAATATCGCAGAACTTGGTTCCGCAAAACTGAATGACGACACATTCGCCCCGATCGGTGACGACGATCCGCTCAGAGGAGATTCCGATACAGCGGTAACAACTTCCGCGGCAAATGAGACCACAGCGGTGACAACGGCATTCGCGTTCGTAACAGAGAAGTCCGTGACCGAGACGAGCGCTGCTATAACCGAGACGCAGTCCGAGACCTCCGAGCTTTCCGAGGATCCCGAGCTTGCGGATCCCGACAACATCGGTGAGGATGAGAACGGTGATACCACTGTTCCCGCAGAGACCGATGAACCCGATATCGTTGAAGAGGTAACGGAAGATCCGGAGGAGGCGGAAACGTCCGCGTCGGAGACTTCCGAAAGCACAGAGGCTCCGCAGACGGTCTCCGAGGAGATCAGCGCATCTGTCACCGAGATAACCGATACTCCCGATATCGGTCTTATGACCCAGATCTATCAGCTCAATGTCGAGAATTCACTCGATACCATACTTGTGGGCGACTACGCGGTAGTTCTCACAAGAAACAGCGTTTACTGCTACACCATAGGCGGTCTTGTGAACCCGCAGCCCAAGGTCTGCGAGGTTACGAACCCGAAGATAGCGCACGCCGACAGAGATAATGTTATAATCTCCGGCTGCGGTCAGGACGGTCTGCGCAATGTTATCGTCGTTCTCGATACCGCGACGGGTGCGGTTTACAGCACCGACGTGAAGCCGAGCATCGGCGAATCCGAGATAGGCACCGTGTACGCGGCTTCCGCAGAGGGCAGATACTTCCTCAAGGCGGTATCCGCCTCCAGCACATACATCTACGAGATAACCCTGAATGCCGAGACAGGCGTTCAGTTCCGTCCGCTGTTTGACTATGCCGGCGCCGTATCGCTTGCCGGATACAGAAACAACAGACTGTGGTTCACAGCCGCGGACGAGAATATGAAGTACAGCCTGTATTCGTTCGACTGCCGTCTCGGAGCGCTCCGCACCGACTACACCTTCGACGGAGAGTGCAGAGTACGCAGAAGCCCGAGCTTTGAGAGCTTCATCATATCCGTGAACGGAACCGGGGAAAGCAGCGGCGCGACATTCGTGTACGACGTAAGCACCGGCAGCCTTTGCACGAACGAACAGATACACTCCGATGCCGCTATAGCCGTGAAGTACGGCAAGATCTTCATAGGTATGGACGGAAAGAATTATATCCTGTCCGCCGACGGTCTGACAGACACGGCAGAACGTGTTGACTACACCGGCAAGCCTTATACCGGCTATGTCGTTTACTCCTCCGACGCGGAGAAGGTAGTCATTTCTGAAAAGCTTAAGTGGGATTGATGTTCTTTTGTCCTTTTGTACATCAATCCGAAAAAAATCCTCCTGCGAAAAATCGCAGGGGGATTTTCAATTATATTTGCTTTTCACACAGCTCGGAATTCCATACTGTGAAGCGCCTTTGACTTCCCGTGTAACGGTCATTTCGCTGCGGGGCGTTCCCCGCCGCGGTCCAGCCGCGCAGGCTGGCGCTGTCCGCGCAGGACACAGCGAAGCAGCGGGTATAGCAGGGACTTACAAAGTAAACGTACCGCCGGTCTGGGACTTGCGCCACTCTACATACTCCTCGTAAGTACCGATCTTGTCCCAGCAGCCTTTGTTCTTTATCTCGATTATGCGGTTTGCGACGGTCTGCACGATCTCATGGTCGTGGGAAGCGAACAGCACAACGCCCTTGAAATCGCGGAGACCGTTGTTGACGGCGGTAATGCTTTCGAGGTCGAGGTGGTTGGTGGGGCGGTCGAGGATAAGCGCGTTGGACTTGAACAGCATCATGCGGGAGAACATACATCTTACCTTCTCGCCGCCGGACAGCACGTTTACCGGCTTGAAGATATCGTCGCCGGAGAACAGCATTCTGCCGAGGAAGCCGCGCAGATAAGTTTCGGTAACATCGTCGGAATACTGACGTATCCAGTCGAGTATCGACATATCGCAGCCCGCGAAGAAGTGGTCGGAGTCGATAGGGAAGTAGCTTGTCGTGATAGTGCTTCCCCACTTGTAGCTGCCCTCGTCCGGCTCGATCTCGCCGGTGATTATGCGGAACAGGGTGGTTATTGCTATCTCGCTCTCGCCGAGGAAAGCTATCTTGTCCTCGCGTCCCACGGTGAAAGAAACGTCGTCAAGCACCTTAACGCCGTCAATGGTCTTTGAGATGCCGCTTACCTGCAGTATATCCTTGCCCGGCTCTCTGTCCATATCGAAACCGATGAACGGATAGCGGCGGGAGGAAGCGGGCATTTCCTCGACGGTGAGCTTGTCGAGCAGCTTTCTTCTCGATGTTGCCTGCTTGGACTTGGATTTATTCGCGGAGAAGCGCTGAATGAACATCTGAAGTTCCTTTATCTTCTCCTCGTTCTTCTTGTTCTGCTGCTTGATCATGCGCTGTATGAGCTGTGAGGACTCATACCAGAACTCGTAGTTGCCGACATACATCTTTATCTTGCCGTAGTCGATATCCACGGTGTGGGTGCAGACGTTGTTGAGGAAGTGGCGGTCATGGGAAACGACGATGACCGTGCCGAAGTACTCTGCGAGGAATTCTTCAAGCCACGCCACCGCGTCTATATCAAGGTGGTTCGTGGGCTCGTCCATCAGGATTATATCCGGATTTCCGAAAAGCGCCTGCGCGAGCAGCACCTTTACCTTCTCGTTACCGGAAAGGCTCGACATCTGGCTGTACATTATGCTCTCGTCAAGACCGAGACCCTGCACCAGCTTGGAAGCGTCGCTCTCGGCTTCCCAGCCGTTAAGCTCGGCAAATTCGGCTTCAAGCTCGCTTGCGCGGTTGCCGTCCTCCTCGGTGAATTCCTCCTTGGCGTACAGCTCGTCCTTTTCCTTCATAACGTCATACAGGCGCTTGTTGCCCATTATAACGGTGTCCTGAACGGTATATTCGTCAAAAGCGAAGTGATCCTGACGGAGTACGGACATTCTCAGATCCTTGGGTATCGTCACGCTTCCGGTGGTAGGTTCAAGCTCTCCGTTGAGTATTTTCAGAAAAGTGGACTTTCCCGCACCGTTTGCGCCTATGACTCCGTAGCAGTTTCCTTCCGTGAACAGCAGATCGACGTTCTTGAAAAGCGTCTGTCCGCCGAACTGCAGGCTTACATTTGAGACTGTTATCATTTTTGTCCTCCGAATTAACAGATTTTCTGCGTGATACTGTATTTTTGTGTCTTCCCCCGCCGTAGGCGGGGGAAGACACAGTAATATATCTGTAAATATATAACAACAGAGTGCAAATACAAGTATAACATATAGAGGCAAATAATGCAAATGGATTTTTGAACAAAATCAACATAATGAGGGCAGGGATTTTGTACAATGTGCAGGGGGTGCAAAAAGAAAAGCACGGGGGCGTAAAAAGAAAAGCACTCCCGCTTGACAAATCTGTGTACCCGTGATATAATATAAACAACAAGAAGCAGCCTATTTGCCGCTTTTTATGTGCGCGTCGTGCGCACCTTGGGCGGCAAACGCAATGCATCGTGCATTGCGACAAACGGTCGCTCCCGTAGTAGATAGTAATTTGATAACCGCCTACGTTTGGAAGCAGAGGCGGTTATCTCTTTTTATTGTATACGTCTATTACAAGCTTGATTATGGCGCAGATGAGTATTCCCGTCTGCACGAATGCTTCGTATGTAAAATTCATATACATCACTCCCTTCCGGGAGCGTGGATTGACCGCCTGCCGTGGTGACTGCTTTGATCTTGCCGGGATAGCCACATTGTCCCGCCCTGCGTGCGGAATGTGGTTCTCCTCACAGAATATTTGCCGCAGGAATACCCCGCTGATGAAATATTACCACATTTTCGCGGAAAATGCAAGTCCCTCGACTTATATACTTTTTCTGTTTTCCGGACACAAAATCCCCCGCAATAACTTGCGGGGGATCGGTGTATGATCTTACTTTCTGCTCTGGAAGAGCTTTTCAAGCTCGTCATAGTTGTCGTCGCTGGCAGGTGCGGACGATCTTGAGCTGATAAACGAAGCGAAGTCATTCTTTCCGGATCTTGTCGGTATGTCGATGATCTCTTCCGCCATGCTCTTATTCTCCTGCGGAGCGTCAAACGCGTCCTTGAAGCAGGTCGCAATAACGGAGATAGTGATCGAATCCTTCATATCCGCGGGACCGTAGTTTGCACCGATGATTATTTCCGCGTCAGGGTCGCACGCTCTTGTGATAGCCTGCATAGCCTCGTCAACGTCGCTCATGAGTGCGTCCTGCGAAAGGGTTATGTAAACGAGCAGTCTGCCTGCGTTCTTGATAGATGTCTCAAGCAGCGGGCTGTTTACTACCTGCGATACGGCTTCCTCTACCTTCTTGTCGCCTGTGCCGTTTCCTATCGCGATATGCGCGTCACCTGCGTTCCTGATGATCGTGCTCAGGTCGGAGAAGTCAACGTTTATGAGCGCTGTGGTGTTTATCATATCGGAAACGATCTTTACCGAGCGGTGCAGAACGTCATCTACCATAAGGAATGCCTGCGGTACGGTAAGAGCCTTCTCGTTGAGCTGGAGCAGCTTCTGGTTCGGGATTATTACGAGCGCGTCAACGTGCTTTCTGATCTCGTCGATGCCCTTCATAGCCTGATTCATCTTCTGGCTGCGCTCAAAGTCGAACGGCTTTGTAACAACGCCTATGGTGAGTATTCCCATTTCCTGCGCTATTTCCGCTATAACGGGAGCCGCGCCTGTGCCGGTGCCGCCGCCCATACCTGCGGAGATGAATACCAGAGATGCGCCCTTGAGGTATTTCTCGATATCCTCTCTGTCCTCGCGTGCAGCTTCCGCGCCGACTTCGGCACGTCCGCCCGCTCCGCGGCCCTTGGCGCACTTCTTGCCTATCTGCACTCTGCGGATAAGGGATTTATCCTTGTTCTTGAGAGCCGCTACGTCTGTATTTACAGCAACGAACTCTATATCAACGTCGTCTGCCGCCATATCCTTCGAATTCTTTTCGCGCAGTCCCTTCTTTGCCATGCTTTCAACGGCATTTCCGCCGCCGCCGCCGACGCCGAAGACTTTTATTCGTATATCATATACGGCGCTTTCATCAAGATGGTCGAATGCCGGCTCCTCTGTCTCTACTTCGAAGCCTTCCTCATCGATTTCGATTGCCACGATATTATACCTCCTGAATATTATACATAACGGACAAGCCGTTCACAAATCGAAGTCCTATGAACGTCAAACGCGCACTACGACTGCAATTTCTCAAATATCATTGTAGCAGATTTCATTCAAAATTTCAATAGTTTTTTTAAAAAAAGTTTTACATTTAGTGTTTTTTTTTCGCGGAATTATCTAAATGTTGTGTTTTTGCACAATTTAGTAACTTACCTGTAACCGTCACGCGGTTTCTGTCGTATCTGAAGCTTCTCCCGCGGTCTCACCGTCCTCTGCGGTCTCCTCTGTCTCCGGGGCTGTAGTTGCCGGCGGAGCTGTTGTTATGGGGCGCTGTCTCGCTCTTGTGGGGTCGGTGACATCAAGGGTGACGTGCTCGGTATCCGCGATATAGCCGTTGAATACAAGCTCTCTGATAATGCGCATCTTTTCGTCGATCTGCAATATCGAGCCGAGGTGTATCTCGACACGGTCATCGTATGTCATTACTATCGAAAGGCTGTCGGAAATATCGACTGTGGTGATGTTGTCGATCTCCGCTTTTTCGACAGCGGCGCTGATTTCCGCTATCAGCTTGTCCTGTTCGGGGTCCTCGGCAGTGATGAAGCCGCCGACTATTACCGATTCCGCGGGCTTGTAGCCGAGTATCTGCATACAGTCCGCCTTGCTGGAATCTATCTGCATAACTCGTCCGATGTGTGAGATAACGTAGTTCTTGCCGCCGTAGTAGAATTCCGCCATCGGTACAGAGCGTTCAACCGTTATTTTTATCGTGGACGGGAACACTTTATCGACCTTTACGCTGTCGAGTGTAACGAGCTTATCGAGTATGCGTTCGGGTATTCCCGCGGTGTTGAGGCGGACGAGGTTTTCGGTTCCCTCAAGCCCGCTGGCGGTGATGATCTGTTCGTCGCTGTAGTCGGACTCACCCTCTATGACGATCCTATCCGCGTTGAAAAGCACGGTAACGGACAGTATGGAGAATATGATAACGGCGAGTATAGCCGTCATAACGTAGTAAACGACGTTGCTTCCGCCTTTTTTCTTCCGGCGCTCACGGAGTTCACGCTCCGCTGCCTTTCGTGCTTCCTCTTCGCGCTTTTTGCGCACGGGGCTCTGCGGCGGGAGCTGCTTGCGGGTCTGCTCGGTTATTTTCTGCTGTTTACGGCTCTGCGGATTGACTTTCTTTCTTCTTGCTGCCGGCGACGGAGAGCGTGCAGCCTGTTCTTTCAGCTTCCTGTTCAGCTCTTCCTTGCTCATTTCGACCGTTTTACTCTTATTGAGCCTGTGAAAATCGGGCATAACACTCACCCCTCATTCATATATTCTTAGTAATCACGAACTTAACCAATTCACAATGCACGATTGTGGTGTCGCTTCGCGGCGAATTTAAATCTGTTCTTTCTCCCTGCCGAAGACGGGGAGAAAGAACGGATATCCGCATTTGATAATTCATATCCTGCCGCTTTGTCACAATTCAGATGTGAGGTGCCGGAAAAAACGGATCAGCACCCTGAATTGTGAATTGCGCATTGTTCAGGCGGTCCGGATATCGGCTCCTACACTGCGCAGACAGCCTTCTATATCCTCATAGCCGCGGTTTATATAGCACAGCTTGCTTATTTTCGTCGTACCCTCGGCAAACAGCGCAGCGGTCACCATTGCCGCACCTCCGCGGAGGTCACAGGCTTCAAGCTCTGCGCCGGAGAGCCGGTTCACGCCCTCGACAACAGCGACCTGCCCCTCGACGTTTATCTTTGCGCCGAGCCTTTTCAGCTCGCATACATGGCGGTAGCGGTTCTCGAATATCGTCTCGACGAACATCGTCGTTCCGGGGAGTGCCGCGCACAGTGCCATAAGCGGCGGCTGCGCGTCAGTCGGAAAGCCCGGATAAGGCGCGGTCTTTATCGTTCCGGGAGATTTAAGCGTTTTCCGCGCGTTCAGATATATGCTGCCCTTGCCGAAGCTGTATATGCTGCACCCGGTCTGCTCCAGCACCGGGACAACAAGCCCGAGCGAAGCCGGATCGGCGTTTGTGAGCAGTATCTCGCCCCGCGTTATCGCACCGCAGCAGAGGTAAGTCGCCGCGGCTATCCTGTCGGGCATTACGGTGTAGGTGCAGCCGGTAAGGCTTTTCACGCCCTCTATCCGCACTGTGCCTGTTCCCGCGCCCTCTATCCTTGCGCCGCATCTGGTCAGGAATCCCGCAAGATCGCGTATTTCCGGCTCTCTTGCGGCGTTATGTATCTCGGTAATGCCCTCCGCAAGCACTGCGGCGAGCATGACATTTTCTGTGGCTCCCACGGACGGCACCGGGAAAGAAATACCCGCACCGCGCAGCTTTGCCGCCGTGCAGACGAGATAGCCGTGTTCCTCAGTTATCTTCGCGCCCATTCTGCGGAACGCGTCAAGGTGGAAGTCTATCGGTCGGGAGCCTATTTCGCAGCCGCCCGGGAATGACATTCTGCACTGTCCGGTCCTGCCGAGGAGAGCTCCCATAAAGATTATGGAGGAGCGCATCTCGCGCATGAGCTTTTCGGAGATATCCGACGTACACACCGCGGAAGCGTTCACGCATACGGCACTGCCCTCTCTTTTGCAGGTACAGCCGAGGCTTGACAATATCCTGCAAGCCGCGTCGCAGTCCGAAAGCCGCGGGCAGTTGCATATCTCCGACTGCCCTTTGCACAGCACTGCCGCGGCAAGTATCGGCAGTGCGCTGTTTTTTGCGCCCTGTACGGAAAGCTCGCCCTCTATGCGCCGTCCTCCCTTTATTATGAGTCTGCGCTGAACCGACATATATATCACCCTTTTTCTGCTTTTTCACATATTATGCAGAAAAAAGGTTTTTGGTGACGGCGGCGAACGCGCCGCTCCGTAATGCGTAGCGACATTCTTCTATGGGCGGGTGCGCCACCTCGGTTAGTTAGTCTGATTGAAATTATTGCCAACCCCACTGCGTTTCAGTCTGTGCTCGAAATATGTCTGCACTCTGAAATACAGCATTTATTTAGGGTGTCCAGCCCCCTTTTTTAAAGGGGGTTGGCGGGGTCACAGGGGTGTCTCCCCGAACACGGGGAGGTGGCGCTTGCGCCAGAGGGGCTGACAATCTCTCCCAAAATCTCTTCCCGGAAACGCGTCCTTGGATCCAAGGCGAAGCCTTGGTCGAGTCCGGGGCGACGCTCCGGCGGGGATTGGGGCAGAGCCCCATCAGCCGAAGGCAGAAGGTATAGCAGAGACTTACAAACGGCGCCCCATCAGCCGAAGGCAGAAGGCAGGGCACCTTCTCTCAATTCTTGATCAGATCGAGTATATTGCCGACTACGAGATCGGTGGCATTCGGTATATTCAGCGAGGCGGCGGCTTTTTCCATTTCGGTGAGCCGTCCGCGGTCATTGTACAGCGCTTTTACCTCTGTGAGCAGACGTTCCGCGGAAAGGTCCTTGTCCTCTATCAGTATCGCCGCGCCGTTCTTGCTCATGGTGAGTGCGTTGTAATACTGGTGGTTCTCGGCTGCCTGCGGGAACGGTATCAGTATGCTTGCGCGTCCCGCCGCTTTCAGTTCCGTAAGCGTCATTGCGCCCGCGCGGGAGATTATGAGATCCGCCGCGCTCAGGCAGGTGTACATATTGTCGATGTATTCCCGCGGGATAAAGCGCTCGTTCGGCTCGATACCGTTGTCTTTCAGCAGCCCGTCGAACATATCCTTGCCGTTTCCGCCGTAGGAGTGGATATGGTTTATATCGCCCGCTTCGCGCTCCCACTTGAGAAGCTGTACAACGGACTCGGTTATCTTGTTCGCGCCGAGACTGCCGCCGAACGATACTATGGTCATTCCTTCGGGCAGACCGAGCTTCCTTCTCGCTTCGTCCCTGTCCTCTATCGGTATATTGCTGCGCAGCGGGTTTCCCGTTACCACGCAGTTTTCGGTATGTTTCAGATGTGATATGACGTCCTCGTTGGCGCAGAGCACCTTGTCAACGTGCGAGGACAGCATGGCGGTAGTTATGCCGGGCAGGGAATTGCTCTCATGCACAGCCGTCTTTATCCCCATTTTTGCCGCTATGGTAAGAACCGGCGCACAGACGTACCCGCCCGTGCCTATGGCTATATCGGGCGCGAACTCCTTGAGCAGCTTGTGCGCGTCGCCGCGTGCGGTGATGTAGTAATGCACCGCCTGTATGTTGCGCTTGATGTTGTGGGGCGTGAGCTTGCGCTGCAAGCCTGCCATTCTGAACGCCGTGAAGTCATAGCCCGCCTTTTTGACGAGCTTCTCTTCCATACCGCCCTGTGCGCCCACGAATTTGATAACAGCATCGGGGAAAAGCTGCTTTATCTTATCCGCTATGGCAAGAGCGGGGTTTATGTGTCCCGCAGTACCGCCTGCGGCAAGGATAACTCTCATATAGAAGCCTTTCGTGATATATTCAGCACAACTCCCATTTCACCGAGCTGCATCAGCAGCGCCGTGCCTCCGTAGCTGAAGAACGGCAGTGAAACGCCGGTGTTGAAGAATGCGTTGGACGCGACCGCGATGTTTAAGAACGCCTGTATTCCTATCTGTATTACTATTCCGGCGCACAGGAGCATTCCCTCTTTGTCCGGTGCGGACGCGGCTATGTAGAAACCGCGGATTATAAGCAGCAGGAACAGCAGAACTACGACCACCGCGCCGACAAATCCGAGCTCCTCGACTATTACCGAGAAGATGAAGTCGTTCTCCGCGAAGGGCAGGTAGCTGTATTTCTGGTGCGAGTTTCCGAGACCCTGCCCGAACATTCCGCCCGAGCCGAGCGCTATCAGCGACTGATAGGTCTGGTAGGTGTCGCCCTGTATATCCGCTTCCGGGTCTTTAAGACTAAGCATTCGCGCGGAAACGTAGTCGAAGCCGAGCATCGGGAACACGGTGAATACAGCCACCGCGCCTAAGGCTATCACTCCGAGAATGAACGCGACGTGCGTACCTTTCGCGCCGCCGATATACAGCATACTTATCGAAATTACGAGGATTATCAGCGTAGCCGAAAGATGCGGCTGCATAATGACAAGTCCGCAGGCTATGCTTATTCGGAACATTATTGGTACGAAGCCCTTTTTAAGGCTCTTCATATTGTCATAGTTGCGCTGCATATATTCGGCTATGACAAGTATGGTTACGAATTTAAGTATCTCCGACGGCTGTATCGTGACAGGTCCTATTGCTATCCAGCGCTCCGCGCCGTTTACGGTGCTTCCCATTATACGGACGAGCAGCATAAGTCCGGCGGATACGATTATCGCCGTTCTTAGCACGACCTTTGTGAACAGGATATGATAGTCGATGAATGATATCACTATCATAGCGGCGATCCCGCCGAGCGCGAACAGGAGCTGGCGGTTGATGAAGTAATAGCTGTCCTTGTACGCGGATACCTTTGCCGAGGCGTATGTTGCGGAAAACAGCATAATAAGCCCGAATGTAAGCAGTATAAGCACTATCAGGAAGAACGAGAAGTCGAATTTCTGCGGTATCGAGAAATCGACGATCCTTTTCTTCTTTTTCTGCTTCTGCTTATCCGGGTGCATGGGCATGGCTTTGCCGCCGCTCTGCGTATTCTGCGGACGCTGTACCGCGGCTGTTATATCGGAAGCGCCGTAAGCGCGTATATTTCCTTGACCTCTGCGCTCCGTTCTCTGCCGGAGTGCGGAAGAATCCCGGGAATTCAGCATAAAACCCTCCTCTTTTATATTCGGTTTTGCCGGTGATCTTGTTTTATCTCCCCGCCTCCGGCGGGGAGATAAAACCGATATCCGACATTTTACATTTTACAGTCCGTTGACGAGCAGGACGGCGGCAATGCCTGCGGCGGCTCCTATTGAGGAAAAGACAAGAACTATCTTCTTTTCTTTCCAGCCGCGCAGCTCAAAGCTGTGGTGTATCGGGGTCATTTTGAAAAGGCGCTTGCCGTGGGTAAGCTTGAAGTAGGTAGTCTGTATCAGCACAGTCAGGGCTTCCCAGATAAATACCGCCGCGGCAATGACCATAAGCACTTCAACGTGCATCGCAACACCGAGCAGCGCTACCATTCCGCCGAGGTACATAGAGCCGGTGTCGCCCATGAATACCTTTGCCGGGTTCCAGTTCCAGATGAGGAAGCCGAGACAGCCGCCTGCCGCAGCCACGGCTATGACGGTATATCCCGCAAATCCGAGCATGGCGGAGATCACCGCGAAAGCTATCATATATACGAATGTGACCGAGCCGCAGAGCCCGTCTATGCCGTCGGTGAGGTTCACCGCGTTGACGATGTACAGTATGCCGAGCCCCATGATGACGTAGTAGAAGTACCACAGGTCAAGCTCTCCGATGAACGGGAACTTGATTACTGTCGATGTGTCGCCGGATATCACCCTTGCGGTGAAGAAGGCGGCAATGACGAATACCTGCATTATAACCTTCTGCGCTGCGGTAAGACCTTCGTTCTGCTTTTTCTTCACCTTGATGAAATCGTCGATGAAGCCGATGAAGCCGAAGAAAAACGCTGCCGCGAATACGGATATAACGCCCGCAAGGTCTTTCAGAGCAAGCTCGTCTGTGCCGAGCAGCCCGTTCACATGAAGCAGTATCACGCCGACGGTTATGGCGGCTGTCGTTCCGGCAATGAACATCATTCCGCCCATTGTCGGAGTACCTTGTTTATCCTTTTTGTGCCAGATAGGCCCTATGTCGAGTATGGTCTGCCCGAATTTCAGCTTTCTCAGCCACGGGATAAGCGCAAATCCGAGTACGGCAGTTATTATCACGGCGGCCGCCGCCGTGGAGATGATTGTTATCAGCATTGAGTTCTTCTGTCCTTCCGTGCGGTATCAGCCGCAAAGCTCCCTGATTATCCTGTGTTCGCTGAACGGCAGGTAATCGTCGCCGACCGCCTGATATTCTTCGTGTCCTTTTCCGCAAAGGGCGATAACGTCGTCCTTCCGTGCGAGCGACACCGCGTATTTTATCGCTTCGAGCCTGTCGACCCGGCAATGCACCTCGCAGCTGCCGGCAAACCCGCTCTTTACTTCGTCTATTATCTTCTGCGGATCCTCGTTGCGCGGATTGTCCGAAGTTATCACCGCGATATCCGCGTATCCCGAAACGCATCTGCCCATTCCCGGACGCTTTCCCGCGTCGCGTTCTCCCGCCGCGCCGAATACCACGATAAGGCGTCCTTTGATGAACGGTTTCAGCGACGAGAGCGTCTTTTCAAGACCGTCTTCGGTGTGGGCGTAGTCGCAGATAACGGTGTATTCGCCGTCGTACAGTACCTCCGCGCGTCCGCACACGCCTTTCGACGTATTCAGCGCATCGACCGCTTCACGCATGGGGAGTCCCGCCGCTTCACAGGCGGCTGCCGCGCACATCGAATTCATCACGTTGAACTCGCCCGGCATCGGTATGCTTATGTTGAACGCCTGCTCCTGCGCTTTGTCCGCGAGGATATATGTGACTCCGCCGCTGCGCAGGCTTATCCTGCACGCGGAGATGTCCGTCATGTCGTATATGCTCAGAGCCGTGAGCTTTATTCCGCCCGCGTCCTTCAGCTCGTCATACAGCCGTTTTCCGTAGCTGTCATCGGTATTTATGACCGCGCTGTCACAGCTGTCGAACAGCGATTTTTTCGCCTGATAGTAGGCTTCCATTGTGCCGTGCCAGTCGAGGTGATCCTGCGTCAGATTGGTGAATATGCCGCAGACAAAGCGCTCGTTCACGAACCTTGACTGCGAGAGCGCCTGCGAGGACGCTTCCATTACGCAGTATTCCGCGCCGTTGTCCGCCATTTCCCTGAAATAGCTGTAAAGGTCGAACTGATACGGTGTGGTGAGGTGAGCTTCGTATATCGTGTCTCCGCAGACATCATATCCCGCGGTGCCTATGCAGCCGCACCTGTGTCCGCTTTCGTTCATTATATGCTTTATGAGATTTACCGTTGTGGTCTTGCCGTTTGTTCCGGTCGCGGCTATCAGCTTCAGCCGCTTGGTCGGTTCCCCGAAATACCGCGACGAGAGTATGCCGAACATTTTCCGCGTATCGTCGGTGAGTATCTGCTGCGGGAGCCCGAGGTCATGATCGACGACTACCGCCGCCGCGCCCTTTCCGAGCATATCCGCACAGGCGGAATGTCCGTCGAAGTTCCTGCCGGTTATGGCAACGAATATATCTCCCTTTTTCAGCTTTCTTGTATCGTCTGTAATTATGCCGATATCGCAGTCGCTGATATTGCTGCGTTCATTCTCGGTCAGAATATCATATAACCGCACATGGCACACCTCACTTCTGATATACGGTCTTTATCCTTTATAGATCTGACATAAAACTCCCCGCATCATTATTGTTTTAAACTTTTTGCAGAGTATTCAAGTTCCGTGGTACGGGATTTATTTAGGGGGTCAAGCCCCCTTTTTTAAAGGGGGCTTGCGGGTCGAGGGCAGCGCCCCGCAGGGTTATAGGGGCGGAGCCCCTATCATCAGCCGGCGTCGGAGTTGTTGATGAGGAAGGTAACTTCGACGACGGTGCCTTTGCTTACCTTTGTTCCGGGCTCTATGGACTGCGAGGTGGCGACAGCGCCGGTGTTGTTGACGGCACCGCCGGAGAGGGAGATGTTCAGTCCGTAGTAGGAGAGCGTGTTGTTTGCCTGATCTACGGTGTAGCCGGTAACGTCGGGAACAACGACTTCCTTCTCCTTGGCACCCTGCATATAGATTATAACAGTACCGTTCTTCGGTATCGGGGAAGCGGCGGCGGGAACGGTGTAATCGACTCTCGCGTTTTCGTCACCGACAACTTCGTATTTGAGTCCTCTTGTGTTTATCGACGTGATAGCGTCCAGTGAGGACGAGCCGTAAACGTAGGGAACGGTGGTGTTCTGCATTTCAAGCTCTTCCGCGGTGTACTGCGGATATACTCCGAGATATTCGAGACATTCGCTGAATACGGCGGAAACAACAGGCGCGGCGACCATGGAGCCGTAGTATTTGCCGCCGAGAGGCTCGTCAACGCATACAAGCATGATGTATTCCGGGTCGTCCGCGGGAGTGAACGCGCAGAACGAGCCGACATAGCGCATGGCGTAGTTCGGGTATTCATCGAGCTTCTGGGAAGTTCCGGACTTGCCGCCGATGCGGTAGCCCGCTATATAGGCGTTTGAACCGCCGTTGTAGGTAACTATGTTTTCGGTGATCTGGCGCATAAGCTCGGAGGTCTCGCCGCTTATGACCTGTCTTTTTACGGTGGTCTCCTTTGTCTTTACGACGTTGCCGCCCGCGTCCACTATCTTGTCCACGACGTGCGGAGTCAGCAGATAGCCGCCGTTTATTGCGGCATTGTAGGCGCAGATCATCTGTATTGCGGTGATCTTGTTTGTCTGACCGAAGGACGAGGACGCAAGCTCTACGTTACCCATTCTGTTGTAGGGAACGAACAGCGGGCTTGCCTCGCCGGGCAGGTCGATGCCGGTCTTTTCGGTAAATCCGAACGCCGTGAAGTAGTTGCAGAACATTCTTCTGCCGAGCTTGAGCCCGATCTGTATGAAAGCCGGGTTGCAGGAAGCCGTGATCGCCTCCTGCAGGGGGAGTGTGCCGTGTCCGCCGAGAGTCCAGCAGTGTATCGTCGTGTCCTCGACAACATAAGCGCCGAGACACTGGAACGTTGAATCAAGGCTGATGACTTCCTCTTCGAGAGCGGAGGCACAGGTTATTACCTTGAATACCGAACCGGGGAAGTAGAGCTCCGACACAGCCTTGTTCTTCCACTGCAATTCGCGCATTGCGGCGCGTTTATCTTCAAGCTCCTGCTCTATGAGCTCGTCTATCGCCTTCTGGTCGGTCATGCTTCCGGCGGCGTAGTCGAGAACGAGCTGATCGTGGAGTTCGGCAAGTTCGGCTTCGTCCTTCTCGGACAGCTTTGAGGGGTTGTTCAGATCATAGCCGGGAGCGGTCGCCATTGCGATAACAGCGCCGGTCTTTGCGTTCATTATTATGCCTGTGGCGCGGTTCGCGGCTTTATGCTGCTTCACGGCGCTTTCGAGGTTCTTTTCGAGGTAATACTGCACCGTGCTGTCTATGGTGAGGTAAACGTCGTTGCCGTCGCTCGCCTCGTAGCGGTTCTCGTAGTCGTAGGGCATGGCGTTGCCCTTCGCGTCCTTCGCCATGACGATAAGACCGTCGGTGCCCTGGAGATAGTCGTCGTAGTAGGCTTCAAGTCCGTAAACGCCCTCGTTGTCGTAGTTGGTGAAGCCGATGATGCTCGACGCGAGTGAGTCGTTCGGGTAGTAGCGCTTGCTGCTCTCCATAAGGTTTACGGTGTAGGGCGCGAGCTTGTTGTCGGTTATGAATTTCTGAATCTTGTCGTAAACGTCCTTTTCTACCTTTTTCTTTACGATGAAGTATTCGTTCTTGAAGTTGCGGCAGCCTTCCTCGATGTGCTTCTGATCTACACCGAGTATTCTCGCGAGGTTCTTGCAGATAAGCTCCGTTACAGGCTCTTTTCCGCTTTCTCTGCGCTTTTCGTCGTCCTCGGCTATCGCTTTCGGAGACAGCACAACGTCCCACACCGTCGTACTCTGCGCGAGTATCTTGCCGCTGCGGTCATAGATAGTGCCGCGGTTCGCTGTTATCGTGTAGCTGCTCAGCTGCTGCGAGTTCGCCTTTGAGCGGTAATACTCCGATCTGACCACGGCTGTGTTGTATATAACGGTGCAAATGTATCCGGCAGCGACTACAATAAGAGTAAGCACTACCAGAAACATTCTCCGCTTCATTCTGTTGGTGGGAGCAATGATCGGTGTGCTTTTCGTGCTGTCGGGCATTTTTCCTTTTGCCATTTTTTCTCCTTTGTCTGCAAAAATACGGCTGATGCCGAAGTCATATCCGTCACCGCGCAGGGCAGGGCGGATATGCTGTCCGTTTACCCCATAGTTGATAATTGCGGACGGTGTACGCAGCACGTCCGCAATAAAATTATATTAACATTTTGTCCGATATATTACTGTCCGAATCCGAGATAGTCAAGTATGCTGTTGAACCAGTTCTTGATGGATACGAAGATGTTTTCGTCCGGAGGAGCAACTTCCGTCATTTCCTCGGTATTGAGCGTGATGAAGGATATCTGCGAGCTCTGTGTCTTCTGAAGTCCGAGATCCTGCGAAGCTATCTTCTCCACGTTGTCAAGCGTGTACATACTGTCGAGCACGGAGTTCAGACGTATATTCTCACGCTCGGTGAGCTCTATCTCGCTCTTTGTCTCGCTTATGAGCGCGGTGTAGTCCGATATCTGCACCTTGCTGTACAGCAGAGAGAATGCTATCACCGCCGCGAAGGATACCGCAGCAAGAGCCGCTACCGCGCTTCCGTTTCTGCCTATTGACTTTTTCTGCGAAACGGCGATCTTGGCACGTTCTTCCTTCTGCTTTTCGCGTTCCGCCTTGCGGCGTTCAAAATCTTCGTCTGTCTCAAACAGCGAAAGATCATACGCAAGGTTTGTGTTGTCTGTATAGACCTTCATTTATTATATCCGCCTCTTTTGTTATCCTGTTATCACAAAATCTTCTCTATATCTTCTCTATCACACGCAGCTTTGCGCTTCTGCTGCGGGGGTTGTCCGCAAGCTCCGCGCCGTCTGCCGTTATGGGTTTCCTTGTTATCTGTTCCGCTCTCGGCTTCTTTCCGCATACGCATACCGGAAAGTCCTTCGGGCAGGTGCAGCCTTCGCAGAGACTTCTGAACTTCTGCTTCACTATCCTGTCTTCGAGGGAGTGGAAGGTTATCACCGACAGCCGCCCTCCGGGGGACAGAAGCTCAAATATATCGTCGAGCGCCGTTTCAAGCGCTTCAAGCTCGCCGTTTACCTCTATGCGTATCGCCTGAAAGGTCTTGCGGCAGGGGTTCTTTTCTTTTCTGACTTTAAGCGGCACATTCCGCTTGATTATCTCCGCGAGCTCCCCGGTGGTCTTTATCGGAGCCGCCGCTCTTGCGTCCGCTATCCCTCTCGCAATGCCTCTCGCGAATTTTTCCTCGCCGTAAGCGAAGATGATCTCCGCGAGCTTGTCCTCCGGGTATTCGTTCACGACATCGTAAGCGCTCATTCCCTCGCCGCTCATGCGCATATCCAGCGGAGCGTCGCTGTGGAACGAGAATCCGCGTTCCGGGTCATCGAGCTGGTGAGACGAGACTCCGAGATCCATAAGCGCACCGTCGAGGTGATCTATGCCGAGCTCCGAGAGCGCGTCCTTTATCTCGCTGAAATTGCGGTTCACGAATACCGGTGAGTACCCTTCGAGCCGCTTTTTCGCAGCTTCTATCGCTTCCTTGTCGCGGTCGAAGCACACGAGTGTGCCGTTCCCGAGACGCTTTGCTATTTCAAGGCTGTGGCCGCCGCCGCCCGCGGTGCAGTCGGCGTAGATACCGCCCGGTTTTATATCCAGCCCGTCAACGGCAGGCATGAGAAGCACCGACTTATGCGAAAACTCCATATTACAGTCCGAGCTCCATTGCCACATCTACGAGAGCCTGATCGTTCATCTTGCTGTTTATCGCTTCCCACTTTTCCTTGTCCCATATCTCTGCGCGGCCTTCGAGACCTACTATGACGACATCGGTCGTGAGTCCCGCGTATTCACGGAGAGGGGCGGGGATAAGTGCGCGTCCCTGCTTGTCGGGTTCAATGTCGAACGCGCTTCCGAACAGAAATCTCTGCAGGTCTGCGGTCTTGGTCTGCGGCATTTCGCGTATTCTTGCGACGAGCTGCTCCCAGTCCTCGGTCTTATACACCTTTATGCAAGGCGCACCGATCGTTTTGGAGATCATAAAGACGGTGCCGAGCTCATCACGGAGCTTTACCGGGAAGTTCATTCTGCCTTTTGCGTCGAGGGTGCTTTTGAATTCGCCGCGCACGTCTTATCATCTCCTTTCGGTGTTTTATAAAAGGTAAGTTTTCAACAGTTTCAACAGTTTTGGCATTAGTTGGAGGTTTATGCCCTGCGAAACTGTTGAAAACTTTGTGGATAACGTTAAAAAGTGAACTTTTTACCAAAAAAGTGGACAAAAAACCACTTTACTAACATTATACTCCCGCGAGCCCGAAAAATCAAGTATGAATTTGCGTTTGAGCGTCCCAAAAGTATAGAAGTTTCGATACGAATTTTGTTGACATTGTACAAAAATCAGCACTCCGTTTTGAGTTGTATTCACAAATTTTCTGCGCCAATCACAAAATATTGTGCTTATTTGTCGAGGCTCTTCCTATATATTGTGTTGCTTCGTCGAAGGTGGTTTTTTCGTCACTTTTATTTTGCCATTTTATATGTTATAATAGGAGAAGTGAATGGTGAGGCAAAGGAGACCGATATGAAGAAGAAATACCTTGAAATAGGAAAGATAACAAAGCTGCAGGGACTGAAAGGCGAGGTAAGAGTGCAGTATTACTGCGACGAGCCGGAAATGCTCTGCGATTTTGATACGCTGTACCTCGGAAAGGAGCATACACCTGTAAATCCGCAGAAGGCGAGATATCTGAAAGCGGACGTGGCTGTGCTGAAGCTGAAAGGCGTGGACACTCCCGAAGACGCGGAAAAGCTGATCGGAAAGATGCTGTATTTTGACCGCGATGATATGGAGCTCCCCGAGGACACATGGTTCATACAGGACATCATCGGGCTTGACGTGTATGACGCGGACAGCGGGAAGCTGTACGGAAAGGTTGACGACATCTACCAGAACGGGACCGCGGACGTGTATTCCGTGAAAACTCCGTCCGGTGCGCAGCTTATGTTCCCGGCGATACCGGAGGTGCTGCTCGATACGGACACGGAAGCGGGGCGGATAACGATAAGACCGCTTGACGGGCTGTTTGACCCGGAGGTGATCGAAGATGATAAGGATTAACATTGCCACGCTGTTCCCTGAGATGTGCGAGGCGTTCCTGTCGGAGAGCATTATCGGACGGGCGAGGAAGTCCGGTGCGGTGGAGATAGGCTGCCGGAACATACGGAACTACACGCTTGACAAGCACCGCCGTGTGGATGACAAGCCTTTCGGCGGCGGCACGGGTATGGTGATGCAGGCTCAGCCGATATACGACTGTGTTATGTCGATCATCGGGGATCTCGGTGAGGGTGCGAAGCCGCGGCTGATCTATATGTCTCCGCAGGGCAGGACGCTCACGCAGGAGGTCGTCAAGGAGCTTGCCGCGGAGGACGATCTTATCATACTCTGCGGGCATTACGAGGGCGTTGACCAGCGGGTGCTTGACGAGCTGGGATTTGAGGAGATATCGGTGGGGGATTACGTCGTGACGGGCGGGGAGATGCCTGCGCTGATACTTACGGACGCGGTCTGCCGTTTACAGGAGGGCGTTCTGCCGAACGAGGACGCGTACTCAAAGGAGAGCCACTACAACGGGCTGCTTGAATATCCGCAGTACACCCGTCCGGAGGAATGGCGGGGCAGACGGGTGCCGGAGGTACTGATATCCGGGCATCACGAGAATATCCGTAAGTGGCAGGAGGAGCAGTCGCTTGACGTGACCCGCAAAAAGCGCCCGGAGCTTCTTTAAGAGATTTTAGAGAAGGGGCTCTGAGTCTGTCGGTCAGCCCCTCTGGCGCAAGCGCCACCTCCCCGTGTTCGGGGAGACACCCCTGTGACCCCGCAATCCCCCTTTAAAAAAGGGGGATTGACCCCCTAAATAAATGCAGTATTTCAGAGTTCAGACATATTTCAAACACAGACTGAAACGCAGTGGGGTTGGCGATTTATCAAAAACGAGACTCCGGAATCTGTCTCCCCATTGAAGTATTGTGAAAAGTAGAGACACACTGTGACTTATTGCCGCGGCTGTCAATGAGTCGCCGCATATGCAAAAGCCGCCCGTTAAACCTCACTTGTGCGGCGGACTGCTTCCGGGCGCTCGCCCGGTTGAAAACTGTTGTCTATGTTGAATAGGCTGTTGAAAAGTATTTATACAAAATCAACAACAACGGTTGAGAAAATGCATTTTTATTATGTCTAATCGGAGAATTATACCGAAAAAACCGCAAAAAGGCAAAAAATATGTTGACTTGAAAAGGATTTGAGATTATACTAATGGATGTAAACGGCAGACACGCATAGCGGCTGTCATAAGGAGACATTATAAAAGTATAAAGACGGAGGGATCTTTTTATGTTCGTAAGAGAAGTAGAAGTAAAGAATCAGGTTGGTCTGCACGCAAGACCCGCTACATTCTTCATTCAGAAGGCTAACGAGTACAAGTCTTCTATATGGGTAGAAAAGGAAGAGCGCAGAGTTAACGCAAAGAGCCTTCTCGGTATTCTTTCACTCGGTATCGTAGGCGGCACACCTATCCGCATCATCGCTGACGGTTCCGACGAGCAGCTTGCAGTTGACGGACTCACAAAGCTCATCGAAAGCGGTTTCGAGGAATAATAGATACACAGCAGATATAAAGGCCGCACTTTCGGGTGCGGCTTATCTTTTTGGAGAAGTTATGAAAAAGCTGAAACGGCTTATGCCTATATATATTATAATGGTATGCTGCATTATCTCGCTTGCCGGGTGCGGCGGCGCGAACTACGACGGCAAGAACCTTGTGGACAGGGCGAAGAAGATGCACACAGAGCTTGAAGCCGCGCATATCACGGTGTCGGATAAAAATACCGGTGAATATCTGCAGGAGATAACCTACCGCTTTGAGGGCGATGTGATGCAGTATATGTACATCGGGCGGGACGCGGAGACCGGCGAGGAATACTACGAATTCAACAACGGCACCGAGCTCGACACATGGCATACCGGAGATACGGCGTGGACGGCTGCGGCAAGAGGCAGCGAGGGATATTACAACTACTCCCGCGCAAAACGTCACTACTTCGCGGACGGGGAGCTCCTGCTCAATGATTATGCCGCGGCTGTTACCGGTGCCGAAGCGGGAGCGGATATCGGAGACCGGAAAAAAGTCGCTTTGCTGTACGACGACAGCGTAATATCGCAGTACGGACAGATGACCGGAGTTTCCGGTTACAGACAGACTTTCGGTTTTACGGAAACAGGCAGATGCGACGAAGTCTATGTGAATTATATGAAAGATGACAGGCAATACGGATATTGTATCCGCATTGATGAATGTGACCCTGCCAAGCCGATAGCACGCGTTGAACCGCCCGCACTCGCGGAGAAAACGGAGAACGGACAATGACGGCGAAAAAACAGCATAATATCGCACTTGCGCTGAATATCGCGGCGTTTGTGCTGGGGAGCGTCGGCATAGGCTTTCGCCTGACGCACAGCCTGAGCGACTTCTTCCTCTATTACACGCAGATCTCGAACGTTATCGCGGTCATTTCCTCGGCAATGTACATAGTCTGCCGGAATACGCAGAACAAGCGGCTCCGCGGGGCGGTCACGGCTTCGAGGTATCTCGGCGCGTGCATGCTTACCATGACTTTTCTCGTCGTGGTGTGCATCTTCGTCCCGTTCGGCACGGAAGTCACCACAAGGCGGCTGCTCGGGTCGGTGAACGGGATACTGCACCATATAGTATGCCCGCTTGTATCGGTGATTTCGTACATTTTCTTCGAGGACGGGGTAAAGACCCGGCGCGCTCTGCTGATACCGTTCACCGCGACGGCGATATATGCGTTCACGGTCTATACGCTGAACTTTCTGCGGCTCGCGGAAGCGCCGTACCCGTTCTTCGAGGTTTACGATCACCCGGTCTGGGAGCTGATCGCGTGGTTCGTCGGACTTATGGCGATGATAACGTGTATCGCGGCGGCGGTGAGGCTTGGAAATCTCGCAAAAGACAGAAAAAAGAAGTGAACCGGCGGGTGTCGGTTCACTTTTGTTATAGTTGCACAAAACGACGTTCTGAAATTGTTAAAAATTCTACATGAGAAATTTTCAAAAAATATTGCTATTTATAGAAAAATAATGTATAATACTTCTTGCACGCTGTAAATGCGTTGAAACCGAAGGTTGCACCGAAAGGTGGGAATTTCGGCGGAGTATGCGGGGTCACGAATCCCGCGAAAGGCTTTTTACCCGCACAATGAAGCGGGGAAGGGTCCGCCAGTGACGGATACCCCCTGCAAATATTCCACATCCCGGCGAGATATCGTCAGGCAGGGAACACACGATATAGTGTAAGCGTAAAACAGCCTTCCCGGACACATAATCAAGTGCAAATATTACGAAAGGGGTAAACTACAGTGGCAGCAAAGGAAGTTGTAAGAGTCAAGATCAAGGGCTATGAACACGGAATCGTTGATGCGGCAGCAGCAAAGATCGTTGAGACCGCAAAGAGAACAGGTTCGAGAGTTGCAGGACCTATCCCGCTCCCTACAAACAAGGAAGTCATCACGATCCTTCGTGCGGTTCATAAGTACAAGGACAGCCGTGAACAGTTCGAGCTCAGGACTCACAAGCGTCTTATCGACGTAATCCGCCCGACAAACAAGACCATAGAAGCTCTCCAGAGTCTTGAATTGCCGGCAGGCGTAGAAATTTCCATGGAATTCTAAGCGATTCCCCACCGAGCACTTCATAAAGGTGCCAAAGACAGAAGTTTCGAGTTATGTCGGGGTTTCCCGACCGCTAACCAAGGCAGATACGCTGCACTTGGTCACGTTGAGACAATGCTCAACCAATAACCAATAGGAGGAAAAACCATGAAAAAAGGTTTGATCGCAAAGAAGATCGGTATGACCCAGATCTTTGACGAAGCGGGAAACGTTGTTCCCGTAACGGTAGTTGAAGCAGGCCCGTGCGTAGTCGTACAGAAGAAGACGACAGAAAATGACGGATACGAGGCTGTTCAGCTCGGCTTCGGCGATGTATCGCCCAAGCACACAAACAAGCCTATGCAGGGACATTTCAAGAAGAACGACGTGCCTTTCAAGAAGACACTCAAGGAGTTCAGACTTGACGATATCTCCGGAATGAACGTAGGCGACATACTCAAGGCTGACACATTTGCAGCCGGCGACGTTATAGACGTTCAGGGCACAAGCAAAGGTAAAGGCTATCAGGGTGCTGTAAAGCGTCACAATCAGCACAGACTCAAGATGACACACGGTGCGGGCCCCGTACACAGAGAGCCCGGTTCAATGGGAGCCTGCTCCTCGCCGTCGAGAATATTCCCCGGCAAGGGAATGCCCGGTCACATGGGCGTTGACACCGTAACGGTGCAGAACCTCGTTGTTGTCAAAGTTGACGCGGAAAACAATCTTATCGCAATCAAGGGTGCTGTTCCCGGTCCTAAGGGCGGAGTGCTTTGCATTACTGATGCGGTTAAGGCGTAAGGAGGAGGATCACTATGGCAAACGTAAAAGTATATGATATGAACGGTCAGCCTGTTTCCGACCTCGAGCTTAATGATGCGGTATTCGGCATCGAACCGAACGCTGTGGTAATGCACGCTGCGGTTGTCAATTACCTCGCAAATCAGCGTCAGGGCACACAGTCCACGCTCACAAGAACAGAGGTAAGCGGCGGCGGCAAGAAGCCCTGGAGACAGAAGGGCACCGGTCACGCAAGACAGGGCTCCACAAGATCTCCTCAGTGGAGACACGGCGGAGTTGCTCTCGGACCCAAGCCCAGAAGCTACAGCTACTCATTAAATAAAAAGGTCAAGAGACTCGCTCTCCTTTCCGCTCTTTCGTCAAAGTGCGCGGATAACGATATCGTAGTCGTTGACGCTATCAAGACGGACGAGTTCAAGACAAAGACTATCGTGAATATGCTGAAGGCTCTCAATGTTGACGAAAAGGCTCTCATCGTACTCGATACAGCCGATAAGAAGATCATCAAGAGCGCAGCAAATATCCCCGGTGTAAAGACCACACAGTACAACACGCTCAATGTGTACGATATCCTTAATTACAACAAGTTCGTCGTTGTTAAGGACGCGGTGGCAAAGATTGAGGAGGTATATGCGTAATGGAAAGAACAGCACAAGACATTATCGTACGTCCGATAATCACCGAAAGATCTATGGAAGGCATCGCAGACCGTAAGTACACTTTCAGAGTTGCGAACTTCGCAAACAAGATCGAAATAAAGAAGGCTGTCGAGCAGCTCTTCGGCGTTAAAGTCGAAAAGGTGAACACGATAAGCGTAAAAGGCAAGAAGAAGAGAATGGGCAGAAGCGAGGGCTACACCTCCGACTGGAAAAAGGCTATAGTTACACTCACAGCCGATTCCAAGACCATCGAGTTCTTCGACGGAATGATATAAGGAGTGAAGATAAATGGCTATAAAGACATATAAGCCCGTCACACCCGGCAGACGCGGAATGACGGTCATTGATTACAGCGGCTTATCTAAGGTCGCTCCCGAGAGAAGTCTTCTCGAAACTCTCAAAAAGCATTCCGGACGCAACAGCTACGGACGTATCACCGTCAGACATAAGGGCGGCGGAAACAGAAGAAAGTACAGAGTTATCGACTTCAAGAGAAACAAGCTCGGTATGAACGCGGAAGTAAAGACCATCGAATACGATCCGAACCGTTCCGCTTTCATCGCTCTCGTTCAGTACGAGGACGGCGAGAAGAGATATATCCTCGCTCCCGATAAGCTCGGCGTAGGCGACACGGTAAGAAGCGGCGCAGATGCCGACATCAAGCCCGGCAACGCTCTCCCGCTGGCTAATATCCCCGTAGGTACAGTAATCCACAACATCGAGCTTCACCCCGGAAAGGGCGCTCAGCTCGTTCGTTCCGCCGGCAACATGGCACAGCTCATGGCTAAGGAGAACGGAATGGCTCTGCTGAGACTCCCCAGCGGCGAGCTCAGAAACGTTGCTGAGAACTGCATGGCTACGATCGGTACCGTAAGCAACGCGGACCACGCGAATGTAAACTACGGTAAGGCAGGACGCATCAGACACATGGGCGTAAGACCGACCGTAAGAGGTTCTGTAATGAACCCGAACGACCACCCGCACGGCGGTGGTGAAGGTAAGTCTCCTGTAGGACGTCCCGGCCCTGTAACACCGTGGGGCAAGCCCGCTCTCGGTTACAAGACCAGAAAGACCAACAACAGAACAGACAAGTTCATCGTAAAGAGAAGAAACGCAAAGTAAGAATCAACATCAAGCTGCTGTTAATAAGGGTGCGTGGCACCGCGGAAAGCGCTGCGTAAAGCGTACTTCATTAACTTGCAGCACGGCTTGAAAGGAAATAATAACCATGAGCAGAAGCATAAAGAAAGGCCCTTATGTCCAGGAAGCTCTCTACAAGCGCGTTCTCGCAATGAACGAGGCTAACGAGAAGAAGGTCCTCAAGACATGGAGCCGCTCCAGCACAATATTCCCCGATTTCGTAGGTCACACGATCGCTGTCCATGACGGACGCAAGCATGTGCCGGTTTATATCACAGAGGATATGGTAGGTCATAAGCTCGGCGAATTCGCACCCACAAGAACCTTCAAGGGTCATGTGGGAAGCAAGACCACCAAGAAGTAAGGAGGAGAAACGAATGGAAGCAAGAGCTGAATTAAGACAGGTTCGTATTTCTCCCCGCAAGGTAGGAATCGTCCTCGATCTTATCAGAAATAAACCCTGCGCAGTCGCTATGGCGATACTCAAGAACACTCCCAAGGCAGCCTGCGAGCCCCTTGAAAAGCTCTTAAAGTCCGCTATGGCAAACGCAGAAAACAACCACAATATGGATCTCAGCCGCTGCTACGTTGCAGAAGCACACTGCGGCGCGGGAGTTACTCTCAAGAGAATAAGACCCGCAGCAAAGGGCAGCGCACACAGGATCTTAAAGAGAACGTCCAACATCGTTCTGGTCGTTAAGGAATCGGAATAAGGAGGTAAACAAATGGGACAAAAAGTTAATCCGCACGGTCTCAGAGTAGGCGTAATCAAGGATTGGGATTCCCGCTGGTTTGCCGGAAAATCAACCTTTGGCGACACTCTCGTTGAAGACTACAAGATCCGTGAATTTCTTAAGAAAAAGCTCTACAAGGCAGGCATCCCCTCTATCGAGATCGAAAGAGACGCTGCCAAGGTAAAGGTAAACATCTCCTGCGCAAAGCCCGGTATGGTCATCGGTCAGAAGGGTGCAGAGATAGATAAGCTCAGAACAGAGCTCGAAAAGCTCACAAACGGCAAGACCGTTCTCGTGAACATCATCGAGATCAAGAACCCCGACCTCTCCGCACAGCTCGTTGCAGAGAACATAGCTTCTCAGCTCGAAGCGCGTGTATCCTTCAGACGTGCTATGAAGTCCTGCATCGGCAGAACAATGAAGCTCGGCGCAAAGGGTATCAAGACTCAGGTCGCAGGCCGTCTCGGCGGTGCCGAGATCGCTCGTTCCGAGAGCTACCATGAGGGTACTATCCCGCTGCAGACACTCCGTGCAGACATCGACTACGGTGTGGCAAGAGCAAATACCACTTACGGCGTTATCGGCGTAAAGGTATGGATCTACAAGGGTGAAGTCCTCAAGGGCGAAGTTCGTGAGAACAGCAACAGAAACGAAAGACCCGCAAGAAGAAGAAACGACAGGAATGACAGAAACGGCGAAGCAAGAAGACCCCGCCGTCCGAGAAATTCCGAGAGACAGGAAAGAAACAACGAAGGGGGTAATGAATAATGTTACTTCCAAAGAGAGTAAAGTACAGAAGACAGCAGAGAGGCCGCATGACCGGTAAGGCTATGCGCGGCAACAAGGTGTCGAACGGAGATTACGGTCTGCAGGCTCTTGAGCCCGCATGGATCACCTCCAACCAGATAGAGGCTGCCCGTATCGCTATGACGCGTTACATCAAGAGAGGCGGTCAGGTATGGATAAAGATATTCCCCGACAAGCCCGTTACAGAGAAGCCTGCCGAGACACGAATGGGTTCCGGTAAGGGTTCGCCCGAGTACTGGGTAGCTGTGGTAAAGCCCGGCAGAGTACTCTTTGAGATCGCGGGTGTATCCGAGGATGTCGCAAGAGAGGCTATGCGTCTCGCAATGCACAAGCTTCCTATCAAGTGCAAGTTTGTAGCAAAGGAAAAGGAGGCTGAAGAGTAATGAAGAAGATCACAAAAGAGATCAGAGACCTTTCCGAGCTGGAGCTCAAGAACAGAGCTGCAGAACTCAAGCAGGAGCTTTTCAACCTTCGCTTCCAGCTTGCGGTAAATCAGCTTGACAACCCCACAAGAATAAAGGCGGTCAAGAAAGAGATCGCAGTTATCAAGACCATACAGCGTGAGCGTGAGCTCGCGGCTAAAAGCTGAGAGGGGAGGATAAACGGAAATGGAAGAAAGAAATCTGAGAAAAACAAGAGTCGGCAAGGTAGTAAGCAACAAGATGGAAAAGACCATTGTTGTAGCTATTGCGGATAATGTCCGTCACCCTCTTTACAACAAGATCATCAAGCGCACCATAAAGCTCAAGGCGCACGACGAGGAAAACACCTGCAACATAGGTGATACAGTCGAGATAATGGAAACAAGACCTCTCTCCAAGGATAAGAGATGGCGTCTTGTGAATGTGATCGAGAGAGCTAAGTAAGCGGAAGGAGCAAGAATATCATGATACAGATGCAGACACGTCTCAAGGTCGCTGATAACACGGGCGCTAAAGAGCTCATGTGTATCAGAGTCCTCGGAGGTACTCGCAGAAAATACGCCAATATCGGCGATGTTATTGTCGCTTCCGTAAAGAAGGCGACTCCGGGCGGCACCGTTAAGAAGGGCGACGTTGTTAAGTGCGTTATCGTCCGTTCCGCAACGGGTCTCAGAAGAAGCGACGGAACCTATATCCGCTTCGATGAGAACGCAGCCGTTATCATCAAGGAAGACAAAACTCCCAGAGGTACCCGTATCTTTGGACCGGTAGCAAGAGAGCTTCGTGAGAAGGACTTCATGAAGATCCTGTCTCTCGCTCCCGAAGTATTATAAGGGAGGACTTGAAAATGAATAAGATCCACGTTAAAACAGGTGATGAAGTCCAGATCATCTCCGGCAAGGACAAGGGCAAGACCGGTAAGGTACTTCAGGTAGCTCCCGCTGAGGGAAAGGTTATCGTTGAAGGCTGCAACATGGTAACAAAGCACGTCAAGGCAAGAAGACAGGATCAGCTCGGCGGTATCGTCAAGGCTGAGGGCGCTCTCTACGCAAGCAAGGTAATGCCTGTTTGCCCCAAGTGCAAGAAGCCCGTTCGTACAGGCGTTGAGATGAAGGACGGCAAGAAGATCAGAGTCTGCAAGAAGTGCGGCGCTGCTCTTTGAGCCAAGGCTTGACGGAGCGGTCGGATAACACAGCTTCCGGCTTCCGTCGGTAAGGAGAAATAACAATGTCAACAATGAAAACCTATTACAAGGAGACCGTTGCTCCCGCACTTTTCAAGAAGTTCGGATACAAGAGCGTAATGGAAACTCCCAAGCTCGACAAGATAGTAATCAATGTCGGCTGCGGCGAGGCTAAGGACGATCAGAAGAAGATCGACGCCATCATGGGCGACTTAAGCCAGATCACAGGTCAGAAGCCCGTTATCTGCCGCGCTAAGAAGGCTATAGCAAACTTCAAGCTCAGAGAAGGCAACATCATCGGTGTTAAGGTAACTCTCCGCGGCGAAGTTATGTATGAGTTCCTCGACAGATTTTTCAATATCGCGCTTCCTCGTGTACGCGACTTCAGAGGTATCAACCCGAATTCGTTCGACGGCAGAGGCAACTACAGCGTAGGTATCAAGGAACAGCTGATATTCCCCGAAATAGAGTACGAGAAGATCGACGCTATCCGCGGTATGGATATCAACTTTGTAACAACAGCTAAAACAGACGAAGAGGCTAAAGAGCTGCTCACACTCATGGGCGCTCCGTTCGCCAAATAAGAAAGGTTAAGGAAAAAACATGGCAAAGAAATCTATAGTTGCAAAACAGCAGCGCCCTGCAAAATTTTCTACCCGTTCTTATAACAGATGCAAAATATGCGGCAGACCTCACGCGTACCTCCGCAAGTTCGGCATTTGCAGAATTTGCTTCAGAGAACTCGCATATAAGGGTCAGATCCCCGGAGTCAAGAAGGCAAGCTGGTAATTTTACATCATTAAATTAAGGAGGAAGCAGAAAATGCAGATCACTGATACTATCGCAGATATGCTTACAAGAATCCGCAACGCGAGTGCTGCAAAGCACCCCACAATAGATGTTCCCTGCTCCAATGTAAAGAAGCAGATCGCGCAGATACTCGTTGACGAAGGTTATATCAAGAACTTCAGAGTCATCGAGGACAACAAGCAGGGCATCATCAGGATCACACTTAAGTATACTGAGAATAAGTCACAGGTTATTACAGGCTTGCGCAGAGTCAGCAAGCCCGGTTTAAGAATTTACTCGAACTGCAAGGATATGCCCAAGGTAATGAAGGGTCTCGGTATCGCTATCGTTTCCACTTCCAAGGGCATCATGACCGACAAGAAGGCAAGAGAGCTCCATGTCGGCGGCGAGATCCTCGCGTTTGTATGGTAATAAGGAGGAACAGGATATGTCAAGAATAGGAAAGCATTCCATTACTGTTCCCGCAGGCGTTGAGGTAAAAGTTGACGGTTCTACAGTAACAGTAAAGGGACCTAAGGGTACACTCACAAAAGAGTTCAAGCCCTCTATGAAAATAACCGCAGAAAACGGAGAGATCAAAGTAGAGCGCCCCGATGACGAGGCAGCGAACCGCTCTCTCCACGGCCTGACAAGAACACTTATCAACAACATGGTAATAGGTGTTACAGAAGGCTTCAAGAAGCAGCTCGAAATTAACGGCGTAGGTTACAGATGCCAGAAGCAGGGTAAGGACCTTATCCTTAACATCGGTTACTCGCATCAGGTAATTGTTTCCGACACAGACGATATCAAGATCGAGGCTCCCCAGCCGAACCAGATCATAATCACAGGTATCGACAAGCAGAAGGTCGGACAGTTCGCCGCAGAGGTAAGATCAAAGCGTCCTCCCGAGCCTTACAAGGGCAAGGGCATCAAGTACGTTGATGAAGTTATCAGACGTAAAGAGGGAAAAGCCGGTAAGGGCAAGAAATAAAACATAAGGAGTGATAATAAATGATCAAGCAGATAGACAGCAATAAGAATAGGATCAAGCGTCATCAGAGAGTCAGAAACAAGATCTCCGGTACAGCTTCCTGTCCGCGCCTTAATGTTTTCCGTTCCGCAAAGAACATCTATGCTCAGCTTATCGACGATGAGGCAGGTGTTACACTCTGCGCGGCTTCCTCTAACGAGAAGAGCTTCACCGAGTACGGCGGAAACTGTGAGGCTGCCAAGAAGGTAGGCCTCGCTCTTGCGGAAAGAGCTAAGGACAAGGGTATAACCGACGTGGTATTCGACCGCTCGGGCTATATCTACCACGGAAGAGTCGCAGCGCTTGCAGACGGTGCTCGCGAAGGCGGACTCAATTTCTGATCAATATAGGAGGATAAAGCTTTGGCACTTATAGATGCATCAAAATACGAGCTTGCCGAAAAGGTAGTAGCGATAAACCGTGTATCCAAGACAGTCAAGGGCGGACGTATAATGAAGTTCTCCGCTCTCGTTGTAGTCGGTGACGGCAACGGTATCGTAGGCTTCGGTCTCGGCAAATCAAACGAAGTTCCCGACGCTATTCGCAAGGCTATCGAGGACGCAAAGAAGAACCTTATCAAGGTTTCGCTCAGAGGAACAACCATCCCCCACGAGACAGTAGGTAAGTTCGGCGCAGGCGCAGTTCTTATGAGACCCGCTCCCGAGGGTACCGGCGTTATCGCAGGCGGCCCCGTTCGTTCGGTAGTTGAAATGGCAGGCATCAAGAATATCCGTACAAAGTCCCTGCGTTCCAACAACCCCTGCAACGTTGTAAGAGCGACTATCGCGGGACTCGCTTCCCTCAGAGATGTTGAGCAGGTTGCTGCCATCAGAGGAAAGACAGTCAAGGAAATATTAGGCTGAAACGGAGGAAACGGTTATGAAGATTAAACTCGTTAAGTCCCTCATCGGCCGTAAGGACAGCCATATCGCAACTGCAAAGTCTCTCGGTCTCAGAAAGATCGGCGATGTTACCGAGCAGCCCGATAACGCGGCTACAAAGGGAAAAATCGAAGAGATCAAGTATCTCGTAGAAGTCACAGACTAAAAATCAGACAATAGGAGGTGTAACAATTGAAGCTACACGAATTATCTCCTGCCGAGGGCGCAACTAAGGAAGTAAAGCGTATCGGACGCGGACACGGTTCCGGTCAGGGCAAGACGGCAGGTAAGGGTCATAAAGGTCAGTGGGCTCGTTCCGGCGGCGGAGTAAAGCCCGGATTTGAGGGCGGTCAGACCAAGCTCGCTATGCGTATACCTAAGCGCGGATTCAACAACATCTTCGCTACTGAGTACGCTACCGTGAATGTATCGGATCTCGAAGCACGCTTTGAGAGCGGCGCGGAGATCGATGCCGCTGCACTGATCGATTCCGGACTCGTTAAGAAGGTTTATGACGGTATCAAGATCCTCGGAAACGGAGAACTTACCAAGAGCTTTACCGTTAAGGCTTCCAAGTTTACCGCATCTGCTGCGGAAAAAATCGAGAAGGCGGGCGGAAAGGCTGAGGTGGTATAATGTTTGAAGTCTTTCGCAATGCATGGAAGGATATAAACCTCCGCAAAAAGATTTTATACACATTATTTATCATCGTTATTTTCCGCTTCGGTTCTAATGTATTCGTTCCTTTCCTCGATATGACGGCTATTAAGGAGCTCATGGGCGACGAGTCGCTGCTGAGCTTCCTCGATACCATGACCGGCGGCTCGCTGTCAAACGGTACGCTGCTCGCTATGTCTATCACGCCTTATATCAACGCCTCGATCATCATACAGCTTTTAGCTGTTGCGATACCTGCACTTGAGAAGATGCAGAAGGAAGGCGATGAGGGACGTAAACGCCTCAACACCATAACAAAACTCACATCACTCGGTCTTGCGATACTTCAGGCGGTAGGTTTCTACTTCCTGCTCAGAACAAGAGGAGCCGTAAAGTATATGGACGGTTTCGACGGTGTACTCGCCGCCGTAACGATAGTTGCCTGCTTCGTGGCCGGCGCGTCCCTCATTATATGGCTCGGTGATCAGATCAATGAAAAGGGTATCGGAAACGGTATCTCGATAATACTCTTCGCGGGTATCGTCGCGAGAATGCCCTCCGCGGTGTTCGCGCTCGTACAGTCGATGAGTGCCGATATGAAGAACGCTATTCTCGTTCCCGTAGTCGGAATAATCTTCATTGTGATGATAGGTCTTGTAGTTCTCATGACCAACGCGGAAAGACGTATTCCCGTTCAGTACGCAAAACGTGTGGTCGGAAGAAAGATGTACGGCGGTCAGTCGTCCTATATCCCGATCAAGGTAGCTATGGCAGGCGTTATGCCGATCATCTTCGCGATGTCGGTAATGGCACTTCCCCAGACAATATGCTCGTTCTTCGGAATCTACGGAGACGGCGATACTTTCTGGGACGGATTTGTAAGACTGTTCAGCCAGTCGAGCTGGGTTTACGCGATACTTTACTTCCTTCTCATCATCGCGTTCAACTACTTCTATATCGCTATCCAGTATAATCCTGTGGAGATAGCCAATAATCTGAAGAAAAACAACGGTGCGATACCGGGTATCCGTCCCGGAAAGCCCACTTCGGACTTTATCTACAATTCTCTCTCCAAGATCTCGCTTATCGGCGCAATGTTCCTCGCGTTCATTGCTATATTCCCGATAATATTCAGACAGCTTTCGGGCATAAACATCTCCCTCGGCGGTACTACAATGCTGATCCTTGTTGGTGTTGCACTCGAAACTGTACGTTCTCTTGAGAGCCAGATGATGATGCGTCACCACAAGGGCTTCCTCGAATAATAAGCAAGAGACCGCTTCGGTACGGTCACGGTAATTGATAAGGAGAAAATATGAACCTGATCTTTTTAGGCGCTCCGGGCGCAGGAAAAGGAACACAGGCGGAGATCGTGTGCGAAAAGCTCGGCATCCCCGCACTCTCAACGGGTAATATGCTCAGAGAAGCAGTTAAGAACCAGACTCCCACAGGTCTTGCCGCAAAGGAATATATGGACAGGGGAGACCTTGTTCCCGATGAAATAGTCATCGGTATCCTCAAGGACAGGATCGCAAAGGACGATGCTAAGAACGGCTTCATTCTTGACGGTTTCCCGAGAACGGTCGCTCAGGCGGAAGCGCTTGAGGGCATGGGTGTCAACATCGACAAGGTCATCGAGATCTATGTACCCGATGACAAGATCTGTTCAAGACTTTCCGGAAGACGCGTATGCGAAAGCTGCGGAGCTTCCTACCACATCGAGCATAAGCCTACCAAACAGGACGGCGTATGCGACAGCTGCGGCGGAAAGGTAGTTCAGAGAGTTGACGACAAGCCCGAAACCGTGCTTTCGAGACTTGCGACATATCACGAGAAGACCGCTCCGCTCAAAGATTACTACTCCGCTAAGGGCAAGCTCAAGACCGTCATCGGTCAGGACGGCATCGCAGAAACCGCAAAGCTTACTCTCGAAGCGATAGAAGGATAAGCAGAATGATAAAAATAAAATCGTCGGCTGAGCTCCGGCTGATGCTTGAGGCAAACGAGATCGCCGCACAGGCGCTCGCGCTTGCCGGAAGAACGGTGAGAGCCGGAATGAGCACATGGGAGCTCGACAAGGCAGTTCATGATTTTATAGTAAGCAAGGGCGCTGTTCCGTCATCTCTCGGTTACGCCGGATTTCCGAACAGCTGCTGCATCTCCGTGAACGAAGAGCTTATACACGGCATACCCTCCAAGAAGAAGATAATCAAGGAGGGCGACATCGTGACAGTCGATGTCACGACGCTGTATAAGGGCTGGCAGGGTGACAATGCCCGTACTTTCAAGATAGGTACGGTGTCACCGGAAGCCGAGCGCATCATGAAGGTCACGGAAGAGGCTCTCTGGAAGGGCATAGAACAGGCCGTTCCGGGGAACCGCGTGGGTGATATCTCCGCTGCGGTGCAGCAGTACGTCGAAAGCAACGGCTACCATGTCGTAAGACAGTTCGTAGGACACGGCATAGGAGCCGAGATGCACGAGGACCCCGAGGTGCCGAACTTCGGCAAGGCGGGCAGAGGACCGAGACTCGTTCCCGGTATGACGATCTGCATAGAGCCCATGGTCAACGAGACAACACCTGAGGTGAAGATCCTCGGTGACAAGTGGACGGTAGTGGAGGCGAACGGACATTTAAGCGCACACTTTGAGCACTGCATCGCGATAACGAATGACAAGCCGCTCATAATGACGCTTGAATCCCATTGACAGCGTATGGAATTTGTCAGAGGAACAGTCGTAATAAGCAAAGCCGGACGCGATAAGGGTTATCCCCTTGCCGTGATTGGCGTTGAGGGAGACAGGGTTCTCGTCGCCGACGGCGGTGAGAGACCGCTCTCACGGCCGAAGAAGAAAAATCCCATACACCTCGCAGCCACAAAAAAGACCGTCGATGTCGATAACATATCCGACAGGGCGCTGAGAAGAGCGCTCCGCGGTGTCATGAACTCAGAAGAAGCCGGCCGATCGGCATTTCAGTCAGTACAGGAGTGTGAATAAAGCTTGTCTAAAGAAGATGTGATCGAAGTAGAAGGAACGATACTTGAGGCACTTCCGAATGCCACGTTTCAGGTAGAGCTCCAGAACGGACATAAGATACTTGCTCATGTAAGCGGAAAGCTCAGAATGAACTTCATAAGAATTCTTCCGGGCGACAAGGTGACAGTAGAGATGTCTCCGTATGACCTCACGAAGGGCCGCATAACATGGAGATCCAAGTAATTCAACCTTAAAGGAGGGTTATCACAATGAAAGTAAGACCTTCGGTAAAGCCTATGTGCGATAAGTGCAAGGTAATAAAGCGTAAGGGCAAGGTAATGGTTATCTGTAAAGACCCTAAGCACAAGCAGAGACAGGGCTGATGCTCTGAAATTTATAGGAGGAAAAAATTATGGCAAGAATCGCCGGTGTGGATCTCCCGAAGGAGAAGCGTGTTGAGATCGGTCTCACATACGTTTACGGAATCGGAAGAAAATCCGCTAATGATATTCTCGCAAAAGCAGGCGTAAATCCCGACACCCGTGTCAAGGATCTCACAGAAGCCGAAGAAGCTAAGATCCGTGAGATAATCGACAACGGTTATGTCGTAGAGGGTGACCTCAGACGTGATGTTGCACTCAACATCAAGAGACTCGTCGAGATCAACTGCTACCGCGGAACACGTCACCGCAAGGGTCTTCCCTGCAGAGGTCAGAGAACAAAGACCAATGCAAGAACACGCAAGGGACCCAAGAAGACAATAGCTAACAAGAAGAAGTAATCACAAAGGGGGTAAATAAATGGCACAGGCTAAAGCAGGCGGAAAGAAGCCCGTTATCCGCAGACGCCGCGAAAGAAAGAACATCGAAAACGGCTCGGCGCATATCCAGTCTTCTTTCAATAATACGATAGTTACCATAACAGATCTTCAGGGCAACGCTCTTTCATGGGCAAGTGCAGGCGAGCTCGGTTTCAGAGGCTCCAGAAAGTCAACTCCTTTCGCTGCACAGTCGGCAGCTGAGACAGCAGCCAAGGCAGCTATGGAGCACGGTCTCAAGACTGTTGAGGTATATGTAAAGGGTCCGGGTGCAGGACGTGAAGCTGCTATCAGAGCTTTACAGGCTGCAGGACTTGAAGTGCGTATGATAAAGGATGTAACTCCCATACCGCACAACGGATGCCGTCCGCCCAAGAGACGCCGCGTCTGATGCAAGAACCGAGTTCTGTATATCACTTTGCGTGATATACGCGTTAATTTACTCGGAGTCGAAACGGAACACTGTTTCCCAATACGATATTTTTTGAAACAATTACGGAGGTTAATATGGCAGTAGACAGAACCCCGGTGCTCAAGAGATGTAAGGCACTCGGTATAAGCCCTATGGTTATGGGCTACGGAAAAGAAACAACAAGAAACAAGAACGCGAATCAGAGAAAAAAGGTTTCCGAATACGGACTTCAGCTGAAGGAAAAGCAGAAGCTGAAATTCATCTACGGTGTACTCGAAAAGCAGTTCTATCATTACTATGAGATGGCTGTTAAGGAAGAGGGCATCGCAGGTCACAACCTTATCAGACTCCTTGAGACAAGACTTGACAATGTTGTTTTCAGAGCAGGATTTGCTATCACAAGACGTGAAGCAAGACAGTTGGTAGGTCACGGTCACTTCACAGTGAACGGCAAAAAGGTGGATATCCCCTCTTACAGGATCAAGGACGGCGACGTTATCGCTGTTGCCGAGAGAAGCAAGAAGAGCCCCAAGTTTGCTCAGATCGCGGAAGCTGCCGGCGGAAGACTCATACCCTTATGGCTTGAAGTGAACAAGGAAGCTATGACGGCAAAGGTTGCGAGAATGCCTGCGCGCGACGAGCTCGACTTCGAGATCGAAGAGCATCTTGTTATCGAGTTGTATTCTAAGTAATAGCTTTTTGGCATATAATGCTAATGGTGCGGTTATTTTTAATTTACGGTCAGACCTGAAATGCGCCGCCTGACGTGTGCATTCACCGTGATTTAAAATTAATCGGGGCAGCCCTGTTCACATCATTAATATGATCTCTGATGAATTAAAGTGCCCTTAAGTATTAAGACACAAGTGCTGTCCGCGGAACGTGAGCCGCGTGCCGCGGCAGCCTCAATTACAGCAGGAGGGTCAAGGAATGCTTGAAAAAATAGAAAAGCCTGAAATAGAGATCGTTAAGCTAAAGCCTGACGGAAAGTACGGAATGTTCGTCCTCGAACCTCTCGAGGCAGGCTACGGCAACACTCTGGGCAACAGCCTCAGACGTGTTTTGCTCTCCTCTTTACCCGGTGTTGCGGTGACATCAGTGAAAATCGACGGCGTTCAGCACGAGTTTTCCACTATCCCGGGTGTTAAAGAAGATGTTACCGAAATTATCCTGAATGTCAAGGGTCTGATAGCCAAGATGTACGGCGACGCGCCCAAGACCGTCTGCATTGAAGCAGAGGGCGAGTGCGAAGTCACCGCGGGTGATATCAAGTGCGACAGCGAGATCGAGATACTTGATCCCGGTATGCACATCGCTACCCTCAGCGCGGGCGCAAAGCTCTATATGTCACTTACCTTTGACCGCGGCAGAGGCTACGCTTCCGCGGAAAAGAACAAGTCGATAATCCAGCCGGCTATCGGAGTTATCGCGGTTGACAGTATTTATACACCTGTTCTTAAGGTAAATTACAGCGTTGAAAATACGCGTGTGGGTCAGAGAACAGACTACGACAAGCTCATTATCGAAGTCTGGACAGACGGCACGATCTCCGCAAAGGAAGCAGTTTCCTACGCGGCGAAGGTTCTGTGCGATCATCTCGCACTCTTCGTTGATCTGTCGGACGAGCTCACACAGCCGGAGCTTATGGTCGAGAAAGACGACAAGAGCAAGGACAAGATCCTCGAAATGACAATAGAAGATCTCGACCTCTCGGTACGTTCGTTCAACTGTCTGAAGCGCGCCGGTATTAACACGGTAGATGACCTTATCAACAAGTCTCAGGAAGATATGATGAAGGTAAGGAATTTAGGTAAGAAGTCCTTCGAGGAAGTAAGAGCAAAGCTTCAGTCCCTCGGACTGGACCTTGCTTCGATCGATGATGAATAATTGACGGGATCACAGTCCGTCGGAAAGGAGAACCATAATGGCAATGAGAAAATTAGGCAGAACAACCGACCACAGAAAGGCTATGCTCAGAGCTATGGTTACATTCTTACTCGAAAACGGTAAGATAGAGACTACCGTTACGAGGGCAAAGGAAGTACGCAGTGAAGCAGAGAAGATGATCACTCTCGGCAAGAAGGGCGATCTTCATTCAAAGCGTCAGGTTTTCGCATACGTTACAAAGGAATCCGTTTCCAAGAAGCTGTTCGATGAAATAGCTCCCAAGTACACAGAGAGAAACGGCGGTTATACAAGAATCGTTAAGGTTGGTCCCAGACGCGGTGACGCAGCCGAAATGGCGATCATCGAACTCGTGTAAGCGGCGGCGGGGAACGCCCCGCGGCGTTCTGACCGTTACACGGAACTTTGAAAGTTTCTGAACAGAATGAAAGACCGTTGAGTGTGAAAACATTCAGCGGTCTTTTTTTGTCTGCTCTGCATTGGATTTGATCTCTGCTATGCCTGCTGCCTTCGGCTGATGGGGCGCCGCCCCAATCCCCGCCGGAGCGTCGCCCCGGACTCGACCAAGGTTTCACCTTGGATCCAAGGACGCGTTTAACGAGAGACTTTTTGAGAGATTTCAGAGAAGGGGCTC
>CACZGM010000019.1 GCA_902780695.1 uncultured Ruminococcus sp.
ATCTGCTAAAAATTCCCGAAAGGAACCGATAAATTTGGATTACAGAATAAATCTCGGAGCATGGAGAAAGGTTTTTGCCGTTCCGTCATGTGTTGCGGACAACAATCACCTGAAGCTCGCTTCGGGTACACAGATAAAAGTTCTTCTGTACCTTCTCGCATATCCCGACGTAAGCATTCGCGAGGATATTATTGCCGATGCAGTAGGAGCAGGTGCCGCCGATGTGTCCGATGCCCTGCTCTACTGGACAAACGCAGGAGTACTGACAAACAATGGCGGTGAATATTATCCCTCAGAACATACCCAGAACGCTCCCACGGCGGTACACTCACCGGCATTACCGGAAGCAGCGCATACAAATGAGCTTTCCACTCCGGAAGCACGCGCGGCACTTTCCTCCGAGACGCATTTCCCGCCTAAAATAATCGCGGGAGCCGTAAACGGAGACAAAGCTGTAAAATATCTGTTTGATACTTATGAGCGTCTTGCAGGACGTCCTCCGAGGCACGCCGAACAGCAGACACTTATGATACTTGTCGAGGAGATCGGTCTTCCCTGCGAAGTGACTATGATGCTCGTCGAATACTGCTTCAAGATCGACAAGGCTTCACCGGCATATATGAAAGCCGTTGCAAGAGACTGGATTGAATCCGGCATAGACGATATCCCGAAAGCCGAGGAAAGAATACGGATAATGCAGGACAGGTTCAATACTGAAGCCCGTCTCAGGAAAAAATTCGGACTTACAAGCTCGTTTTCGCAGAAGCAGCGTGAAACTATCGCAGAATGGTCTGATCTCGGCATACCGGAAGCGCTTATCGACGAGGCTTACGACATTATGCTCACAAATACCGGCAAGCTCAGTTTTCCTTATATGGACAAGATATTAAGGAAATGGCACAGCGAGGGTATTACCGATCCGTCGCAGCTCGAAAAGACAAAGAGAACAGATTCCGGTCAGCAGTCCGGTATCAGTGCTCCCTCATATAACACTGCGGAGATCGAACTTGAATCTTACGAAATGTATAAAAATCTCTAAGGAGTATGAAATGGGATTTGAAAACAGATTTTACTCTCAGGCTGAAAACGAACTCAATGAAATAGTCATAAAAAACAGACGTATCCACGAAAACCGTGAAAAAGAGATATATGAAAAATACAGCGATATTTCATCAATAAACAATGCACTTATCTCTACTTCCGGCAAGCTCCTTACACTTATCGCCGACAAGAACGGAGATATTTCAGCACGGCTCCGTGAACTTGAATCGGAAAATATCAGTCTTCAAGCCGAACTGAAATCGTCATTGAAAAAGCATGGATTCCCCGAAGATTATCTCGAACCCGTTTACAGCTGTCATATATGTAATGATAAAGGCACGGTAAACGGAAAAAGATGTGAATGCTTTATGAATATGGTAAGGAAAGCTGCCGCTGCTGATCTGAACCGCACTTCACCGTTGAGTTTATGTACCTTTGACGATTTTGATCTTTCTTATTATGATGATACCGAGGTAACTAAAATAGGTACTACCGCAAGAAAAATCATGGAAAAAAATCTATCCTTCTGCAAAAATTATGCTGAAAATTTTCACCTGCCTTACAACAGTGTGCTCATTCGCGGAAGGACAGGACTTGGGAAAACACACCTTTCGTTAAGCATAGCATCTGAAGTGCTTGCCAAAGGTTACAGTGTGATTTATGGTTCCGCTCCCGACTTCTTTCGCCGTGTAGAAAAAGAGCATTTCGGGGCCCATACCGATACCGACACACTTGAAATGCTGATAAAAACCGATCTTCTGGTACTTGATGATCTCGGCGCAGAATTTGAAAGCAAATTCTACTGTTCGGTATTGTACAACATTATAAACGATCGCCTCAACGCCTCACTCCCAACTGTTATCAGTACCAACCTTGAACTTTCCGAAATAGAAACAAGATATGGTGAAAGGATTTATTCACGAATTGCGACAATGGATAAGCCAATATTTGTCGGAAGTGATGTCAGAGCTTTAAAGAAACGGAGACAACAATGAACAGAATTGCAGCAATAGTCGGTCGTCCGAATGTCGGAAAATCGACATTATTCAACAAGCTGATCGGTCAGCGTCTGTCTATCGTGGAGGACACTCCCGGGGTCACCCGCGACAGGATATACGGCAAGGCAGAATGGCGCGATCAGAGCTTCATGCTCGTTGATACGGGCGGTATCGAACCCGAATCTAAAGATATCATACTTTCACAGATGCGTGAACAGGCACAGCTTGCTATCGACAGCGCAAACGTGATCATATTTGTTGTGGATATCACCACAGGTATCACGGCAAATGACGAGAGCGTCGCGGCAATGCTGCTGAAAAGCGGCAAACCTGTCGTGCTGTGCGTGAACAAGTGTGATTCGATAGGAGAACCGCCTCCGGAACTGTACGAATTCTACAATCTCGGACTCGGCGAACCGATAGCCGTCTCCTCTGTACACGGACACGGCACCGGCGATCTGCTTGATGCCGTACTCGACAATATGCCCGATGACGACGGCGAGGATTACGACGACGCGATAATAAAGGTGGCAGTCATCGGAAGACCTAACGCGGGCAAATCATCGCTTATAAACAAGATTGCCGGTGAGCAGCGTGTAATTGTTTCCGATATTGCCGGGACCACAAGAGATGCAATTGATACCGTCATAGAACGTGACGGGGAGAAATATGTTTTCATCGACACAGCCGGCATACGCAGAAAATCAAAGGTCACTGAAAGCGTCGAACATTTCAGCGTTCTGCGCGCTTATATGGCGGTTGACAGAGCAGATGTGTGCGTGATAATGATAGACGCAAACGAGGGATTTGCCGAACAGGACAGCAAAGTTGCAGGCTATGCGCACGATCAGGGAAAGGCTTGTGTTATTGCGGTCAACAAGTGGGACAGCATAGAAAAAGACGACAAGACTATGAACGAATTCCGCAAAAAGCTCGAAGTTGATTTCTCGTTCATGTCATACGCACCTTTCGTTTTTATCTCCGCACTCACTGGACAGCGCATTGATAAGCTGTTTGAGCTGATAAAATACACCGCGGAGCAAAACGCCCGCCGGATTACCACGGGTATGCTCAACGATCTGCTGAATTATGCCACTTCACGCGTTCAGCCGCCATCCGACAAGGGCAAGCGTCTTAAGATATATTATATGACGCAGGCTTCCACCAAGCCGCCGACATTTGTGGTTTTCTGCAACAACCGTGAGCTTTTCCATTACTCTTATCAGCGCTATCTCGAAAACCAGATACGCGAAGCATTCAGTCTTGACGCGACTCCGATAAAAATGGTGATACGCGAGCGCGGCGATGAAAAGAACGCCAAGGCGTGACAGAAAGTTCTCGGAAGAATACGTTAAAAAACAGGAGCATTATACCTCCCTCTTCCCCAGGATCTTCAGCAGCCTTGTCTATGAATAACAAAGTTTCCGGGAACTGCCCGACTTTGCATTTGTATTTACTCCATAATAAAAATATCTTCCACAGGAGAAGCAAGTTATGTTTATTGTTTGTATGATTGCGGCGATACTTGTTCCGTATCTGCTTTGCGGGATAAATACCGCGATTATTGTAACAAAGATCAAATCCGGAAAAGACATAAGAGATCTCGGCAGCGGAAATGCCGGTCTCACAAATACCCTGCGTACGCAGGGCAAAGCAGCCGCGGCATTCGTACTTATCGGCGATATACTGAAAGGTGTACTTTCGATAATCATTATTCATCTGCTGTTCAGATATCTCACAGGGATCGATACGTATTCTCACAGTGACGGCTGGACATGGATCAATTACCTCTCAGGCATCTTTGCGGTCATAGGTCATGTTTTCCCGGTGTATTACGGTTTCAAGGGCGGCAAGGGAATACTTGTGACCTTCGCCTCGATGCTCGCCATTAACTGGATTGCAGGAGTCGCACCGTTCATTGTGTTTGTTATAGTTGTTGCTGTATCAAGATACGTTTCCCTCGGTTCGATAATAGCCGCCGCATTTTATCCTTTCGCGGTCCTCGTTCTTTCACTTATTCAGAACGACCCGTGCGCCTGGATCAACTTCGGACTTTCGGCTATGATCGGCGCTATGCTGATCTTCATGCACCGTGAAAACATCAAGAGACTTATGACACATACGGAAAAGAAGCTCGGACAGAAGTCCGAAGAAAACGAGGCGGCAAAATGAACAGATATCTTATCCACGAAAACAATATGAAGCTTACAGGACGCGGCACCTACGATGAGGACGGGATATACTGGTGCGCCCTTTCTGGCAGCGGATTTGAATTTCATTACAAAGGTACCGGTCTTGATATAAAGCTCGTCGGCGACAAGGCTTCCGAAATACCCGACAATGACGAGAACTGGACAAGATATGCTCTTTATGTTGACGGAGAACGCAGGATAGACGGTCTGCTCGACAGCGTAACCAAGACTCTGACACTTGAAGGAGATATTGATGCGGATATAAAGCTGATAAAGCTCTCCGAATGTGCAATGTCAACTCTCGGCATTTATCCGATAATCTGCGACGGTGTTATTACACCGATCCCCGACAAACCGCTGAAAACAGAATTTATCGGAGACTCGATAACCTGCGGTTACGGCGTTGATGTATCCGACCCGAATGTGCATTTCAAAACAGCAACAGAGGATTTCACCAAAGGTTATGCTTATAAGACCGCAAAGCTGCTCGATGCCGACGTTCGCGCTTTTTCCATAAGCGGCTGGGGTATCGTTTCCGGATATGTTGACTCGCCGGAAAGAGAACCGCTCACTCAGCAGCTTCTTCCGCCGTATTATACTAAGCTCGGATTTTCATACCAGAGATTCGATGACCGCGACGGACTTGAACCGCAGAATATTAACCATGATTTCAGTAAATACATTCCCGATCTGATCGTAATAAATCTCGGCACCAACGACAACAGCTGGTGTACGGGTCACGAGGACAGATATGAGAAGTATGTTTCGGAATATGTGAAGCTGCTTGAAAATGTACATAAGTGCAATCCTTCATCAAAGCTGCTCTGCGTTATGGGTATCATGCTTGACGAGATTTGCCCGTATGTTGAGAAAGCTGCGGAAATATTCAGTAAGTCGTCCGGCTTTGAACAGATCTATACGATGAGATTTACTCCTCATGACGGTTCACTCGGCTACGGCGCAGACTGGCACCCCTCCCCTGCAACTCACGACAAGGCTGCTGTCGCACTTGCCGCAAAGATAAGAGAGATAATGAAATGACTGTTTCAGCCGTCGGATCTGCTGTGTATCGCAGTATCCGGCGGTTGTTTTTATTGATTAGTGAAAAAAATAACATCAGCTATTGACAAATCGCGCGGATTGTGGTAATATAATTAAAAGGTAGAGGCGCGGGGCTTAATAGTAGCATTAACGTCAATATTTCAACATATTGTTAATGTGAAAGGAAGTACCGCCGAGGAATGTATAGGTTGAAATATACATATCCGGTCGTACATTTAACAGATGTACGATTGTCATTCGCCGTTCGGCAAATGGAGAGCTATCGGCAATAATTGCTTTATCCGCAATTTGTCGTTTTTCCCATTCTGTAACGAACCGGCTGTTAAGGTCGGTTTTTTTGTTAAAAAGCAATATATAAAGAAAGGAAACTAAAACTATGAAAGAGTACAGAGTTGGTATCATCGGAGCTACGGGAATGGTCGGACAGCGTTTCGCCGTTCTTCTTGAAAATCACCCGTGGTTCAAGGTCAAAGTCCTCGCCGCTTCCGAGCGTTCCGCAGGCAAGACATACAAAGAGGCTGTCGGAACACGCTGGCTCATCGAAAAGCCGATGCCCAAAGCTATGGAGGATATCGTTATCCTCGACGCAACAAAGGATATAGACAAGATCGCAGAACAGGTCGATTTCGTTTTCTGTGCCGTAAATATGAAGAAGGACGAGATAAAGGCACTTGAGGAAGCATACGCAAAGCATGAGATTCCCGTGATGTCAAACAACTCCGCACACCGCTTCACACCCGATGTTCCTATGATAATACCGGAAGTGAACCCTGAGCACATAGAGATCGTTGCAGCGCAGAAAGCACGTCTCGGTACAAAGCGCGGATTTATCTCCGTTAAGTCCAACTGCTCGATACAGAGCTATGTTCCCGCACTCTCCCCTCTCCGCAAGTTCGGTATCACAAAGGTGCTTGCATGCACATATCAGGCTATTTCCGGCGCAGGAAAGACATTCGAGACATGGCCGGAAATGGTTGACAACCTTATCCCGTACATAGGCGGTGAAGAAGAAAAGTCCGAGCAGGAGCCGCTCAAGGTATGGGGCAAGATCGAGGGCAATGAGATCGTCAAGGCTTCCGCTCCCAGCATCACGACACAGTGTCTGCGTGTTCCGGTTTCCAACGGCCATTTTGCGGCAGCTTTTGTCAGCTTCGAGAACAAACCCTCAATCGATGAGATACTTGATATCTGGAAGAATTTCAAGGGCGTTCCGCAGGAGCTTGAGCTTCCTTCCGCACCTAAGCAGTTCCTCAACTATTTCACTGAGGACAACTACCCGCAGGCCGCTCTCCACAGAAACCTTGAAAACGGTATGGCGGTTTCTATCGGTCGTCTCAGACCCGATACACAGTACGATTACAAGTTCGTTTGCCTCTCGCATAACACGTTAAGAGGAGCTGCGGGCGGTGCCGTTCTTATGGCTGAACTCTATGCCGCAAAAGGCTATTTTGACTGATTCGGTTATCATGTGATCTCCCGTGAAAGCGGGAGATCACCGTAACAAAAGGAGAAGATCATTATGAGAAAAACTATCTTTACGGGTACGGGTGTTGCGATAGTAACTCCTATGTTCCCGGACGGAAGTATAAATTATGAAAAATTTGCGGAGCTCATCGAGGAGCAGATCGCAAACAAGACCGATGCTATCGTTGTTGTCGGTACTACCGGCGAAGCGTCCACGATGACGGACGAAGAGCACATCGAAATGATACGCTTCTGCGTTGAAAAGGTCGCAAAGCGCGTACCTGTTATTGCCGGCACCGGAAGCAATGACACCGGCTATGCTATAGAACTCACGAAGGAAGCAGAAAAGGTCGGCGCCGATGCTACTCTTCAGGTTACACCTTACTACAATAAAACTTCACAGCGCGGACTTGTCGCACATTTCAACAAGATCGCCGACTCGGTTAATATCCCGACTGTTTTGTACAATGTTCCTTCAAGAACAGGTGTAAGCATTGCACTCGATACATACATCGAGCTTTCAAAGAATGAGAAGATAGCTGCTGTAAAGGAAGCAAGCGGCAATCTTTCCCTCGCGGCAGAGATCGCGGCACACACAGATTTTGATATCTATTCCGGAAACGACGATCAGCTCCTTCCCTTCCTTTCTATAGGAGCAAAGGGCGTTATCTCTGTATCGTCAAATGTTATCCCTCAGCAGAAGCATGATATGGCGGCACTTTTTATGGCCGGCAAGCACAAAGAGGCTCTTGAACTCCAGAAGAAGTATCTTGATATGGAGAATGCGCTTTTCATCGACGTTAATCCTATCGCCGTAAAGGAAGCAATGAACCTTATGGGCAAGAATGTCGGAGAGTGCAGACTCCCGCTTTACAGAATGGAAGACGCAAAGATCGAAAAGCTGAAAAATGAGTTAAAGAAGGTCGGACTTATCTGACCGTAAACAGGAAGTGAAATACCAATGGTCAAAATAGCAATTACCGGCGCAAACGGCAAAATGGGACGAGTGATAACAGGTCTTGTCTCTCAGAGGACCGACTGTCAGATCATTGCGGGAATTGATATCAATACCGCGCAGACAGCGGATTTCCCGGTTGTGAAGTCGCCTTTTGATCTCCCGGAAAAGCCCGATGTAATAATTGATTTCTCACACCCGAGCGCACTCGACGATCTGCTGTCATACTGCACAATGAACGGAGTTCCGGTCGTTGTTGCAACTACCGGCTACACAGAAGAACAGGTCGCGAAGATAAAAAAGACCGGTGAACAGATCCCCGTTTTCTTCACATTCAATATGTCGCTCGGCATAAATCTGCTTGTAGAGCTTGGCAAGCGTGCTGTGAACGTTCTCGGCGGGCAGTTCGATATCGAGATAGTCGAAAAACATCACAATCTCAAAAAGGACGCTCCCTCCGGAACTGCAATAATGATAGCCGAAGCATTAAACAACGAGCTCGGTAACAAGTATCACTATGTGTATGACCGCCACAGTGTAAGAAAGCCCCGTGAAGCCGATGAGATCGGTATTCACTCTATACGCGGCGGCACTATCGTCGGTGAACACGACATTATCTTTGCCGGACACGACGAAGTAATAACACTTTCGCACTCGGCTGCGAGCAAAGAAGTTTTTGCAAACGGTTCGATTAACGCAGCGATATTCCTGTCGAAGAAAGACAAGGGACTCTACGATATGTCCGATCTTCTTGCGGACGCATAAAGAAAGGAACGGTGTAAAATGACAAGTATTACAATGACCGAAGAAGTTTCGATAATCACATTTGCGGAAATTCCGTATGACAGCGAGAGCAGCTTTATTTGCAGTGTTTTCTCCGCTGCTGCACGAGAGAATGTGGTCATAGATATGATATCAAAGGCACCCGTTTCCGCCGAGAGCACATCTATCGGATTCACTTTTGCGGACAAAGATATGCCGAAGATACTGAAGGTGTCTAATGAAGTCAAGCCCGCAAAACCGCCTATGATAAACTCCGGCAATGTAAAGTTCCTTATCAAGTCCGCCGAAATGGTCGAGGGCGTAGGCTTTGCCGAAAAAGTATTCAAAGCTCTTGCTTCTGCAAAAGCCAATCCGATACTTATAACAACCGCACTCGATGAAATCTCTGTTGTTGTACGCGAAAGCGACAGTACCGATTTCGAGACGGAACTCAAAAAAGTATTCTGATATTACAGAGTTAAAACAGCCTGACGAAAATCATTTTCCGTCAGGCTGTTTTTATGTACATGATCTCCCGGAGTTCTTTCCCGCCTATGTTATCATTCATAACTTCCCCGCTGTTCATAAATCCGATATGTTCATAGAACCGGCGCGCATTAACATTTTCTTCAAGCACCCACAACAGAGTGTTTTCAAAACCCATTGCATTAATCTCGGATAAAGCTCTTTCCAAAAGCGCTCTGCCATAACCTTTTCTCATATACTCCGGCATCAGATATACCGAAACTATCTCACCGTATTCCGGAAACTTTTCCCAGCGTGAAGCGCAGAACGCGGACGTTCCTACTATTTTTCCGCTATCTATCGCAATAAGACTGTTCATACCGGTTCTGGTTATGCTTGCCGCCCAGCGTCCTTTCGGTATGCTGTCAAGATACGACTGCGGGATAATTCCCTTATAAGCGGTTTTCCAGCTCTGTTCATATACACTGCTGACCTGCATAAGATCGTCGTGATCGGTAAGATATCTGATCTCCATAGTTTTCCTCTTTTTCGACAATAAAAAAACGCATACCATTGTCGGCGTTAAGGACATCTCCTCCCGGGTAAACCCTAAGGTCTGTCGGAAGCCGGAACTCCCTGTGTCAACCTGTATGCGTATTTTTATTGTTTTTTTATTATTTCCCCTGCCTTTCGGCAGGGGAAAATATTGATGTGATTCACAATTACATGTGGAGTCTTTGCCAACCCCACTGCATTTTAATCTGAACCCGACATATTGCCGAGGCGACAAATACAGCTGTCGTCCGCGGCGACACGCCGCTTATTCGTTGATCTTGGTTACAACGCCGGAACCTACTGTTCTACCACCCTCACGGATAGCGAAACGGAGACCTTCTTCGATAGCGATAGGAGTGATGAGCTCAACATCCATTGTTACGTTATCGCCGGGGATGCACATTTCCTTATCAGCAGGAAGTGTGATTACGCCTGTAACGTCTGTTGTTCTGAAGAAGAACTGAGGTCTGTAGTTAGAGAAGAAAGGTGTATGACGGCCGCCCTCTTCCTTCTTAAGAACGTAAACCTGACCGGAGAACTTTGTGTGGGGGTGAATGGAACCGGGCTTGCAGAGAACCTGACCACGCTCGATCTCACTTCTCTGGATACCACGGAGAAGAGCACCGATGTTGTCGCCTGCCTCAGCGTAGTCGAGGATCTTACGGAACATCTCGATACCTGTAACAACAGTGGACTTGGGCTCGTCTGTAAGACCTGTGATCTCAACTGTATCGTTGGTCTTGAGGATACCACGCTCAACACGGCCTGTAGCAACTGTTCCACGACCTGTGATTGTCATTGTGTCCTCAACAGGCATAAGGAAAGGAAGATCAGCCTTACGATCGGGTGTGGGGATATAATCGTCAACAGCGTCCATGAGTTCGAGAATGCACTTGTACTCGGGAGCGTTGATGTCTGTGCTTGCACAGTCAAGAGCAACCTTAGCGGAACCGCGGATTACAGGGATATCATCACCCGGGAAGTCGTTCTTGGAAAGAACGTCACGGATATCCATCTCAACGAGGTCGAGAAGCTCTTCGTCGTCAACGTCATCGCACTTGTTGATGAATACAACCATTGCGGGAACGCCAACCTGGTGAGCAAGAAGGATATGCTCTCTTGTCTGAGCCATAGGACCGTCTGTACCTGCAACAACGAGGATAGCGCCGTCCATCTGAGCTGCACCTGTGATCATGTTCTTGATATAGTCAGCATGACCGGGGCAGTCAACGTGAGCGTAGTGACGCTTGTCTGTCTCGTACTCAACGTGAGCTGTGTTGATAGTGATACCACGCTCTCTCTCTTCGGGAGCCTTATCGATCATATCGTATGCTTCAAACTTAGCCTGACCCTTCATAGCCAGTACCTTTGTGATAGCAGCGGTAAGAGTTGTCTTACCATGGTCAACGTGACCGATCGTACCAATGTTTACATGGGGTTTGGTTCGGTTAAAATGTTCCTTTGCCATTGTTAATTCCTCCTAAAATTACCGGTAATTTCAAAAAATTCCCATAGGTATATTGTACCAAAAAATGATTGAAATTACAAGTGTTTTTTTAAATTTTTTCAAAGATTTTATTATTCTTTGGTTCTCTTGGTAACGATACTGTCCGCAATGTTCTTCGGAACCTGAACATAGCTGTTGGGCTCCATTACATACTGACCGCGTCCCTGTGTCTTGGAGCGCAGGTCGTTGGAATATCCGAACATCTCAGACAGCGGAACAAGAGCGTTTATCTGCTTAACACCGTTTCTGTCGTCCATACCCTGAATGGTTCCTCTGCGGGAGCTGAGATCGCCGATAACGTCGCCCATGTACTCTTCAGGAACGATAACTACGACCTTCATGATAGGTTCGAGAATTACGGGGTTAGCCTTCTTGCAGGCTTCCTTGATAGCCATGGAACCTGCGATCTTGAATGCCATTTCGGACGAGTCGACCTCATGGTAAGAACCGTCATAAAGTGTTACCTTAAGGTCAACTACCGGGTAGCCTGCCATAACGCCTGCCTGCATTGCACCCTGGATACCTGCATCAACTGCGGGGATATACTCCTTCGGGATAGCACCGCCGACAACGGCATTGATGAACTCATAGCCCTTACCGGATTCGTTCGGCTCGACTTTGAGCTTAACGTGACCGTACTGACCCTTACCGCCGGACTGACGGGCATACTTTGTATCAACGTCTGTCGCAGTGGTGATAGTCTCTTTATAAGCAACCTGAGGTGCGCCGACATTTGCCTCAACCTTGAATTCACGGAGAAGTCTGTCAACGATGATCTCAAGGTGAAGCTCACCCATACCTGCGATGATAGTCTGTCCTGTCTCCTGATCTGTCCAAGTCTTGAAGGTCGGGTCTTCCTCTGCGAGCTTAGCAAGCGCAAGAGCCATTTTTTCCTGACCTGCCTTGGTCTTGGGCTCGATAGCCAGATCAATAACGGGATCCGGGAATTCCATGGATTCGAGTATTATGGGGTGATCCTCGTCACAAAGAGTATCTCCCGTTGTAGTATTCTTTACGCCAACTGCCGCAGCGATATCACCGCAGTAGCAGACTTCAAGATCCTGTCTGTGATTTGCGTGCATCTGAAGGATACGTCCCATACGCTCCTTCTTGTCCTTTGTAGCGTTGAGCACGCTTGCGCCTGCTTCAACGACACCGGAATAAACGCGGAAATAGCAGATCTTGCCGACAAACGGGTCGGTCGCAATCTTGAATGCGAGAGCCGAGAAAGGCTCGTTGTCGCCTGCGCGTCTTTCTTCTTCCTCACCGGTCTCGGGGTTAACACCCTTGATAGGCGGGATATCAAGCGGAGAAGGCATATAGTCAACTACAGCGTCAAGGAGCTTCTGAACGCCCTTGTTTCTGTAAGAGGTTCCGCATACTACGGGAACCATATCGTTTGCTATACAAGCCTTTCTGATGCACTTCTTGATCTCGTCGGTGGTGATCTCCTCACCTTCGAGATACTTGTTCATGATCTCCTCGTCCTGTTCGGAAACCGCTTCGAGAAGCTCTGTTCTGTACTTCTCGGCAAGCTCCTTCATATCTGCGGGGATCTCTTCGACTCTCATATCCTTGCCGAGGTCATCATAATAGATGTCCGCGTTCATTTCAACGAGGTCAATAATTCCTCTGAACGTATCTTCCGATCCGATAGGAAGCTGAATCGGAACAGCGTTACATTTGAGACGATCCTTCATCATCTTTACAACGTTGTAGAAGTCTGCGCCCATGATGTCCATTTTGTTGACATAAGCCATTCTCGGTACCTTGTACTTATCTGCCTGATGCCATACAGTCTCGGACTGGGGCTCAACGCCGCCCTTTGCGCAGAATACTGTAACGGAACCGTCAAGTACTCTGAGCGAACGCTCAACTTCAACTGTGAAGTCAACGTGGCCGGGGGTGTCGATGATGTTGATTCTATGCTGCTTCCAATAAGCTGTTGTCGCAGCGGAAGTGATGGTTATACCTCTCTCCTGCTCCTGCGCCATCCAGTCCATTGTAGCGGAACCGTCGTGTGTCTCGCCTATCTTGTGGTTGATACCGGTGTAATAAAGGATACGTTCGGTGGTAGTGGTCTTTCCTGCATCGATATGAGCCATAATACCGATATTACGGGTCATTTCGAGAGTTACATCTCTTGCCATATTTCCTCCGATCTCTCCTTACCACTTGTAATGAGCGAATGCCTTGTTAGCTTCAGCCATTCTGTGGGTATCATCGCGCTTCTTGCAGGAACCGCCCTGACCGTTGAGCGCGTCAAGAATCTCGTTAGCGAGTCTTTCCTTCATTGTCTTTTCGTTTCTTGCTCTGCTGTAAGTGGTGATCCATCTGAGTCCCAGAGTTCTGCGTCTTTCCGGACGAACCTCCATAGGAACCTGATATGTCGCACCGCCGACACGGCGAGCCTTTACTTCGAGCTGAGGCATGATGTTCTCCATTGCCTCTTCAAATGCTTCAAGGGGCTCCTTGCCTGTCTTTTCGCCTACGATCTCAAACGCGCCGTAAACGATCTTCTGGGCAACACCCTTTTTGCCGTCGAGCATGATGTTATTGATAAGTCTTGTTACCAGCTCCGAATTGTAAAGCGGATCCGGCAGTACATCACGCTTGGGTACATTACCTCTTCTTGGCACTTTACTTCCCTCCTTCATAAATTTGCGCAGCTTTTTTGTTGCTGCAAAACGAATTCATCGGTACTCGAAAGCGTATTGCTCCCGCCTGCCATTCCGAGGCACTATAATATATAATAACCTCAAATGGGGCGTAGGGGTCACTTAATTACGCTTTTTTACCTGCCTTCGGACGCTTAGCGCCGTACTTCGATCTGCCCTGCATTCTTCCGTCAACACCCTGAGCATCGAGTGTTCCGCGTACGATATGGTAACGTACACCAGGGAGATCCTTAACACGTCCGCCTCTGATGAGGACAACGCTGTGCTCCTGGAGCTTGTGTCCGATTCCGGGAATATAAGCTGTAACTTCGTAACCGTTGGAAAGTCTTACTCTGGCTACCTTACGCATAGCGGAGTTCGGCTTCTTAGGGGTCGCTGTTCTTACTGCTGTGCAGACGCCTCTCTTCTGGGGAGCGGTAACATCTGTCGGAGCCTTCTTCAAAGTGTTAAGACCCTTCAAAAGTGCAGGAGCCTTGGACTTCTTTTCGGAAACCTCTCTTCCCTTTCTTACAAGCTGGTTAAAGGTTGGCAATTTATTTCACCTCCAATATATAATTTTGCAGTACATATAGTCTGCAATAGTAATTATTATACACAATATAGTATAAAAAGTCAATAGTTTGCAGGAATTTATGAAAAAATTGTAGCTTTCACCTCTTAAAGTCTCTGCAAATCCATGTTTTTGTGCATTTTCCATATATTAGCGTCGGAATTATCACGCTGCTGCTGTTTTGCAGAATGTCGTACAGCTCCCCCGACAGCACAGAACAAGCCCGGAATTTTCATCCGGGCTTGAGTTTTATAATGTTGCTTCGTTCTGAGCGGTTGTCTCGGGAGCTGTCTCAGCGGGAGTTTCTTCCTTCTCGTCGTCATCATTCATTCCTGTTCCTGCGGGAATGAGCTTACCGATGATAACATTTTCCTTAAGACCTATGAGATGATCTACCTTGCCGTGGATAGCCGCATCGGTGAGGACTCTCGTAGTTTCCTGGAAGGAAGCCGCGGACATGAAGCTGTCTGTTGCGAGAGATGCCTTTGTGATACCGAGCAGTACCGGCGAATAGGTAGGATCCTTGATATCTTCGCCTGCCGCACGTCTTTCGGCAAGCTCGTCAAAGATGTTCACAAGCTCGTTCTTATCGACTGTTGCACCCGGCAGCAGGTAGGAATCACCGGGATCGTCAATACGGACTTTTCTCATCATCTGACGAACGATTACCTCAATATGCTTATCGTTGATATCAACACCCTGTAAGCGGTAAACCTTCTGAACCTCGCTGATGATATAGTTCTGAACAGCCTGCTCGCCCTTAACGAGAAGAATGTCGTGCGGGTTGATCGAACCTTCTGTCAGCGGATCACCGGCAGCAACAACATCGCCTTCCTCTACTTTGATCCTGTAACCGAACGGAATAGGATACTGTTCCGTTGTTCCGTCCTCGGAAGTGATTATTGCGTGACGTGTCTTCTTGATCTCTTCAAACGATACCGTTCCTGCGATCTTTGTGATAATAGCGCTGGACTTGGGGCGTCTGCTCTCGAAGAGCTCCTCTACACGGGGAAGACCCTGTGTGATATCCTCGGCAGATGCGATACCGCCGGTATGGAACGTTCTCATCGTCAGCTGTGTACCAGGCTCACCGATAGACTGAGCAGCGATGATACCGACAGCCTCACCTATTGTGATCGGATTTCCGTTTGCCAGCGACGAACCGTAGCACTTCGCACATACACCGTGCTTTGCCGCACAGGTGAGAAGTGAACGTATTCTTATTCTCTCGGTGCCGGCTGCGATTATCTTGTTCGCATCGGCATCGTTTATCAGCTTATCCTTGGAAACAAGTACATTTCCATCCTTGTCTGTGAAGTCCTCAACAAGATATCTTCCGACAAGTCTTTCCTGCAGGGACTCGATCTTTTCCTTGCCCTCGCAGATCTCATATACTTCAATACCGTCTGTTGTTCCGCAGTCTTCCATTCTGATGATGACTTCCTGCGATACATCAACGAGTCGTCTTGTCAGGTAACCGGAGTCCGCTGTACGAAGAGCGGTATCGGCAAGTCCCTTTCTCGCGCCTCTCGACGAGATGAAGTATTCCATGATGTTAAGACCTTCACGGTAGTTAGCTCTGATCGGGATCTCGATAGTTTCACCGGATGTGTTCGCGATAAGTCCGCGCATACCGGCGAGCTGTCTGATCTGGTTGATAGAACCACGGGCTCCGGAGTCAGCCATCATGAAAATAGGATTGTACTGATCGAGGTTGTGTGTCAGTGCGTCGGAAACTTCATTCGTAGCCTTGTTCCAGACTTCGAGAACGGCGTTCTTACGCTCCTGATTGGAGATATAACCTCTTGAGAACTCCTTGTTGATCTCTGCGACCTGTTCGTCCGCTTCTTCAAGTATCTGCTTTTTCTGCGGAGGAATCGAAGCATCACATACAGCAACGGTTATCGCAGCCTTTGTGGAATACTTATAACCGAGTGCCTTGATCTTGTCGAGTACCTGTGCGGTCATTGCGGTACCGTGTATCTTGATGCAGCTTCCGATTATCTGTCCGAGCTGCTTCTTACCGACCTTGAAGTCAATTTCAAGATCGAGTGCCTTATCCGGATCGCTTCTGTCAACAAATCCGAGATCCTGCGGAATGTGCTCGTTGAAGATGATCTTGCCGACTGTGGTATCGATGAGTTTCTGTATCTTCTCTTCGCCGATCTCCTTAGTCACACGGACCTTTATAGCCGCGTGTATGGAGATGACACCGTCCTGATATGCCATGAGCGCTTCGTTGAAATCACGGAACACCTTGCCCTCACCGAGCTCTCCCTTTTTGGAAATCGTCAGATAGTAGGAACCGAGCACCATATCCTGTGTAGGAACGGTTACAGGGCGTCCGTCCGACGGCTTCAGAAGGTTCTTTGCGGCAAGCATGAGGTTTCTCGCCTCGTCCTGCGCTTCTTCGGAAAGCGGAAGATGAACTGCCATCTGGTCTCCGTCAAAGTCCGCGTTGAACGCTGTACATACCAGCGGGTGAAGTCTTATCGCACGGCCTTCAACAAGTACCGGCATGAATGCCTGGATACCGAGACGGTGCAGCGTAGGCGCACGATTGAGGAGTACGGGGTGATCCTTGATAACGTCTTCGAGAACGTCCCATACCTCGTCCTTTGCTCTGTCAACCATCTTTCTTGCGCTCTTTATATTGTTGGAAAGACCGCGTGCAACAAGCTCCTTCATTACGAAAGGCTTGAACAGCTCGATAGCCATTTCCTTGGGAAGTCCGCACTGATCCATTTTCAGGTCGGGTCCTACAACGATAACGGAACGTCCGGAGTAGTCAACACGCTTACCGAGCAGGTTCTGACGGAAACGTCCCTGCTTGCCCTTAAGCATATCGGAAAGTGATTTGAGAGGACGGTTGGAGGGACCTGTAACGGCTCTTCCGTGTCTGCCGTTGTCTATGAGCGCATCAACGGCTTCCTGTAACATTCTCTTTTCGTTTCTTATAATGATGTCCGGAGCCTTGAGCTCAAGCATCTTCTTAAGTCTGTTGTTCCTGTTTATAACACGCCTGTACAGATCATTCAGATCACTGGTAGCGAATCTGCCGCCGTCAAGGAGTATAAGAGGACGGAGATCCGGAGGAATGATCGGAACAACATCGAGTATCATCCATTCGGGACGGTTTCCGCTCTGTCTGAATGCTTCGATAACATCGAGACGCTTAAGCAGCTTCACGCGCTTCTGTCCCTGCTGGGTGTCTTTAAGTTCGTCTTTCAGTTCACGGGAGAGCTTGTCGATATCAATTTCCTGGAGAAGAACCTTTATCGCTTCAGCGCCCATGCCTGCCTTGAATGCTTCATCATAGCGCTCGCGCATATCGGCGTATTCCTTCTCAGTGAGGAGCTGTCCCTTTGTGAGGACTGTATCACCGGGATCGGTAACAATATACTTTGTAAAATAGAGAACTTCCTCAAGTCTCTTGGGAGATATATCGAGCACCTGTCCTATACGGGAAGGAGTACCCTTGAAATACCAGATATGGGATACCGGAGCCGCAAGCTCTATATGACCCATTCTCTCACGTCTTACCTTGCTGCGTGTTACCTCAACTCCGCAGCGTTCGCATATCTTGCCTTTGAAGCGGATACGCTTGTACTTTCCGCAGGCACACTCCCAATCCTTCTGCGGTCCGAATATCTTTTCGCAGTAAAGTCCGTCGCGTTCGGGCTTCTGCGTTCTGTAGTTAATGGTTTCAGGGCGTTCTACGATGCCATAGCTCCATGCTCTTATCTGATCGGGCGATGCAAGTCCGATCTTAATTGATTCAAAAACGTTAGCCAATTTCAAAAACCTCAATTTCTGTAAAATCAGCGGTCATTTGCCGCACTGTCCGGAACCTTCATAACGCCGCCGACCGACGGCGGATAAATCAGTCTATCTCGTCGTCATCGTCGGAATCATCAACGCCGAGGTCGTCGAAATCGTCCTCATCGTCGAAATCGTCATCGTCGTCATAACTGTCGTCATCGTCGCCGGCACCGCTGAAATAGTCGTCGTCGCTGTCACCGATGATATAGGAATCGTTAAGCTCGCTCTCGTCAACTTCATAGCTGAAATCGTCGGGGCTTACAACGCCCTGATTGTCATCGTCGTCAAGAGTCTGCTTGAGGTCAATCTCTTCATTGTTCTCGTCAAGTATCTTGATATCGAGACCGAGAGACTGGAATTCCTTGATAAGAACGCGGAAGGACTCAGGTATTCCGGGCTTCGGAACGGGCTCGCCCTTAACGATAGCTTCATAAGTCTTTACTCTGCCGACTACGTCATCAGACTTGACGGTGAGTATTTCCTGGAGCGTATAGGCTGCGCCGTATGCTTCGAGAGCCCAGACTTCCATCTCACCGAAACGCTGTCCGCCGAACTGCGCCTTACCGCCGAGAGGCTGCTGCGTTACAAGTGCATAAGGACCTGTCGAACGTGCGTGTATCTTATCGTCAACGAGGTGATGCAGCTTGAGGTAGTACATATAGCCTACTGTTACAAGGCTGTCGAACTTCTCGCCGGTTCTTCCGTCTATAAGCTGCGTCTTCGCTTCCTGTGTCATAGGTATCTTCGAGAAGTCGATGCCGGGGCCGTCCTTGCCTTCATACTCGGCTCTCTGAGCTTCCGCCATTGCGAACATCTCTCTGATATCTGCTTCGTGCGCACCGTCAAATACGGGAGTCATCACCTTCCAGCCGAGTGCCTTTGCGGCATAGCCGAGATGAACTTCAAGAACCTGTCCGATATTCATTCGGGACGGAACGCCGAGCGGGTTCAGTACGATATCGAGAGGAGTACCGTCGGGCAGGAAAGGCATATCCTCCTGATGCAGTATGCGGGAAACGACACCCTTGTTTCCGTGACGACCCGCCATTTTATCGCCGACAGAGATCTTTCTCTTCTGCGCAATGTAGCAGCGCACTGCCATATTGACACCTGCCGCAAGCTCGTCGCAGTTCTCTCTTGTGAATACCTTTACGTCAACTATTACGCCGCTCTCGCCATGCGGAACACGCAGCGAGCTGTCACGCACTTCCCTTGCCTTCTCGCCGAAGATCGCACGGAGAAGTCTTTCTTCCGCGGTAAGCTCGGTCTCGCCCTTGGGAGCGACCTTTCCGACAAGGATATCGCCGGAATGAACTTCCGCACCAATTCTAATTATACCGTTCTCGTCGAGATCCTTGAGTGCATCGTCGCTCAGGTTCGGGATATCCCTTGTGATCTCTTCCGGTCCGAGCTTTGTATCACGGCATTCGAGCTCGTACTCTTCTATATGGATAGATGTGTAAACATCATTATAAACCAGCTTCTCGTTGATGAGAACAGCGTCCTCGTAGTTATAGCCTTCCCATGTCATGAAGCCGATAAGAGCGTTCTTACCGAGTGAAATCTCGCCCTGGCTTGTAGCGGGACCGTCTGCGAGTACCTGACCTGCCTTGACCTCGTCGCCCTTGTTTACGATAGGACGCTGGTTCACGCAGGTACCCTGGTTGGAGCGCTTGAACTTGATGAGCTTGTACTTTGTATCTTCGCCGTTTGCGTTTCTTACATCGATCTCGTCTGCGGTAACACGGGTAACAACGCCGTCTTCCTTTGCAAGAACACATACTCCGGAGTCAACGGCAGCCTTGTATTCCATACCGGTGCCGACGATCGGGTTCTGTGTAACCATGAGCGGAACTGCCTGTCTCTGCATGTTCGCACCCATAAGAGCACGGTTCGCGTCATCGTTCTCAAGGAACGGTATCATAGCAGTAGCCACGGAAACGACCATCTTAGGCGAAACGTCCATATAATCGACTTCTTCGGGTCTTACTTCGATGATCTCGTCTCTGCGTCTTGCGGTAACGCGCTTTCTTTTGAACTTGCCGTTCTCATCGAGCGGTTCGTTAGCCTGCGCTACAGTGTAAAGATCCTCAACATCGGCGGTCATATAAACTACCTCGTCAAGCACCTTGCCTGTTCCGTGCTCTACCTTGCGGTACGGAGCCTCAATAAAGCCGTACTCGTTGATGCGCGCAAAGGATGCAAGATATGATATAAGTCCGATGTTAGGACCTTCAGGAGTCTCGATAGGACACATGCGTCCATAATGAGAGTAATGAACGTCGCGGACTTCAAATCCCGCACGGTCACGGGAAAGTCCTCCGGGACCGAGGGCGGAAAGTCTTCTCTTGTGCGTAAGCTCTGCAAGCGGATTGTTCTGATCCATGAACTGTGACAGAGGCGAAGAACCGAAAAATTCCTTTATCGCCGCAACAACAGGTCTGATATTGACGAGATTGTTGAGCGAGATCTTCTCGGTATCCTGCTGAAGGCCGATACGTTCTCTGATAACGCGCTCCATTCTCGTGAAGCCGATGCGGAACTGGTTCTGCAGCAGCTCGCCGACAGAACGGATACGTCTGTTGCCGAGGTGGTCGATATCATCGACATTTCCCACGCCCTCACAGAGGTTGATGAAGTAGCTTACACTTGCGAATATATCGTCGATAGTGATATGCTTCGGAACAAGCTCGTCCACTCTTGCTTTAAGAGCAGCCTCGATATCCTCGGTGCTGTCGTTGTCTTCGAGTATCTCACGGAGTACGGAAGCTGTAACTCTCTCATTTATGCCGAGCTTTAAAGGATCGATCTCAACGGGGATATAGTCCTTTATATCAACTGTACCGTTGCCTATTACCTTGATAGGTCCGTTTTCAGTTTCAAGCAGGACTTCCATTACACCTGCCTGCTCAATTGCCGCACCGAGTTCGGGATTAACATACTCTCCCTCATCAGCAATCATTTCGCCGGTGAACGTGTTGAACACAGCGCCTGCGAGCTTATGTCCGACAATTCTGTTCGCAACGCCGAGCTTTTTATTGAATTTGTATCTTCCGAAGCGGGAAAGATCATATCTCTTCGCGTCGAAGAAAAGGTTATTAAGATGCGTTTCGGCGGACTCAACCGTGGGAGGCTCGCCCGGACGCAGCTTCTTGTAAACTTCAAGGAGAGCTTCTTCCTTGTTCTTGGTGGTATCCTTCTGGAGCACTGTCTGGCGGATCCTCTCGTCCTCGCCGAACAGACCGAAGAGCTCGTCATCGGTTCCCTTTCCGAGAGCACGGACAAGCGTTGTCGCGGGTATCTTTCTGTTCTTGTCTATACGGACATAGAAGATATCGTTGCTGTCCATTTCGTATTCGAGCCACGCGCCGCGGTTCGGGATAACCTGTGATGTGAACAGCTTTTTACCCGTTTTATCGTATTCAAAGCCAAAATAAACGCCGGGAGAACGAACGAGCTGTGATACTATAACACGCTCCGCACCGTTTATTACGAATGTACCGCTGTCCGTCATGAGCGGGAAATCGCCCATGTAGATCATGCTTTCTGCAACTTCTCCGGTTTCCTCGTTGCGAAGTCTTGCCTTCACACGAAGCGGAGCCGCATAGGTAACGTCGCGTTCCTTGCACTCCTCGATGGTGTACTTCGGGGTCTCGTCGATGCTGTGATCAACGAAGCTTAAGACCAGCTTGCCGTTTGAATCGGTTATGGACGATATATCATCGAATACCTCTTTGATACCTTCTTCCATGAACCACTTGTATGAATTCTTCTGGATCTCAATGAGATTCGGCATCTCGATGACCTCATTGATCTTGGAAAAACTCATTCGGGTAGTATTACCCATCTGCACCGGCTTTACATTCACCATTGGCTTAGATCACTCCTTATTTTTTTGAAAAATCGGCATAAAAACGCGCCAAAATTTCTTTGTTCGGTTAGTATGACCATTATAATTCAGTATTTTATTATATAACAAATAGTACCTTTTGTCAAGCATTTTTTTACATTTTTTTGGAAATATTTTTCCACACGCGCGGTGCTTTTTTATCTATAATTATAAATAGTATAAATATAACGGGATAATAAGATGAATTTTGTTACTTTTTAATACACCTGTTTTTGCTTCCGTGATATCTGAAGCAAAATTATCCCGCAAGCCTACATATAGTACTGCGAAATCATCACATCATCAACATTTTGTTTATAATGCACAAATCGCTGCGCTGATGTTACAGTATTTTTGTAGTGGGAAAAAGTGTCAAAAATTTATCTAAACTCTTGATATTGTAAGCCAAATCCTGTATAATATTAAAGGTAAGATACACCCGCCGGTTCGCCGGCAGTATGTACCTAAAGAATAAAACATTTTCAGGAGGAATCTCAAAATGGCAGTTAAAGTTGCAATCAATGGTTTCGGTCGTATCGGTCGTCTCGCTTTCAGACAGATGTTCGATGCAGAAGGTTATGAGATAGTTGCTATCAACGATCTTACAAAGCCCTCTATGCTCGCTCACCTTCTCAAGTATGATACCGCACAGGGCGGTTACTGCGGAAAGATCGGCGAAGGCAAGCACACAGTTACAGCCGATGACGAAGCAGGCACGATCACAGTTGACGGCAAGGTATTAAAGATCTACGCTGAAAAGGACGCTAAGGATTGTCCTTGGGGTCAGCTCGGCGTTGACGTTGTTCTCGAGTGCACAGGTTTCTACTGCTCCAAGGACAAGTCTCAGGCTCACATCGACGCAGGCGCTAAGAAGGTTGTTATCTCCGCTCCCGCAGGCAACGACCTCAAGACTATCGTATTCTCTGTAAACGAAAAGACACTTACAGCAGATGACAAGATCATCTCCGCTGCTTCCTGCACAACAAACTGCCTCGCTCCTATGGCTAAGGCTCTCAACGACTATGCTCCTATCCAGAGCGGTATCATGAGCACTATCCACGCTTACACAGGCGACCAGATGATCCTCGACGGTCCTCACAGAAAGGGCGACCTCAGAAGAGCAAGAGCAGGTGCTGCAAACATCGTTCCTAACTCCACAGGTGCTGCTAAGGCTATCGGTCTTGTTATCCCCGAGCTCAACGGCAAGCTCATCGGTTCCGCTCAGCGTGTTCCGGTTCCGACAGGTTCCACAACTATCCTTACAGCTGTAGTTAAGAAGGCTGATGTTACAAAGGAAGGCATCAACGCTGCTATGAAGGCTGCTGCTTCCGAGTCCTACGGCTACAACGAGGATCAGATCGTTTCTTCCGATGTTATCGGTATGAAGTACGGTTCCCTCTTCGATGCTACACAGACAATGGTTTCCAAGATAGCTGATGACCTCTTCGAGGTTCAGGTTGTTTCCTGGTATGACAACGAGAATTCTTACACATCTCAGATGGTAAGAACTATCAAGTACTTCGCAGAGCTCAAGTAAGAGACTTACTGAAAACAAAACGTCAGTCCGGCAGCGGACTGACGTTTTTTGTTTGTGAATAAGATGACCGCTCTGCCGGATTAACGGCAGAGCGGTGTTTTTCGTATTATATCAGACCGGTATCTTACGCTGTTCAAATACAAGATCGTCTTCGTATGTACTGCCGTTTCCGGTGTGTTCATACCCGTTCTCTTTCTCGTTTGCAACCGCGTTCATTCTTGCGGTATCGGAGTTATATACTTCTGCGGGCTTGTATGTACCGATAAGATCAGCGACCGCGTCCTTGATATGATCCTTGTTCTTATATGCCGCCGCAAATATAACGTCAAGATGAACAAGGAACGAATCAGCGTCAAACGGTATAGGCTTTCCTATATAGATAAGATCATTCGCGGTCTTGGTGAGCCCCTCTTCAGACATCAGCTTTTCTTCGTATAGTTTTTCGCCGGGACGAAGTCCGCTGTATTCTATTTTGATATCAACATCTGGTCTGAATCCGCTCAGCTTTATAAGGTTTCTCGCAAGTGTATCTATCTTTACGGGGCTTCCCATATCGAGCACGAATATCTCTCCGCCGTGCGCTATGGTACCCGCCATCATTACAAGACTTACAGCTTCCGGTATAGTCATGAAGTATCTGATTATATCAGGGTGAGTTACCGTAACGGGACCGCCCTTCTCTATCTGCTTCTTGAATATCGGGATAACCGAACCGTTGCTTCCGAGAACATTTCCGAAACGCACTGCCACAAACTCGGTCCTGATATTCTTGAACACACTTCCGGTGCCGTCCTTGTCGGCATTTTCAGTACCGCCGTGAGTGAAGAACTGCGGAAGTTCGTTCGCCTTCCCGCTCTTTATTTTCTCGTCAAACGTCTGGATTATCATTTCGCAGATCCGCTTCGACGCACCCATTATGTTTGTCGGATTGACCGCCTTGTCCGTGCTGATAAGCACAAATCTCTGACAGCCGTGAGTCATTGCCGCATACGCTGTCTTGTATGTACCGCTGGCATTGTTCTTTATAGCCTCGCAGGGGCTGTCCTCCATAAGCGGAACGTGCTTGTGAGCCGCGGCATGATATACTATGTCCGGACGGTAATCCTCAAACACCTCAAATATCCTGCGGCTGTCGCGTACCGAGCCGATAAGCGTTTCGAGATTCAGATCGGGATATTTTTCGCGGAGCTCAAGCTGTATTTCATAAGCATTGTTCTCGTAAATATCAAATATGATCAGCTGTTTCGGGTGATGCGCGGCAACCTGTCTGCAAAGCTCCGAGCCTATTGAGCCGCCTCCGCCCGTAACAAGAACGACTTTTCCGTTTATGAAATCGAATACTTCTTTCATATCCGTTTTTATCGGCTCACGTCCGAGAAGGTCTTCGACAGATACGTTCTTCATATCTGACATGGAGACCTGTCCGTTCACAAGCTGATAGATGCTCGGGAGCTGTTTGAGTTCGCAGTCAGTCTCGCTGCATATATTGAGTATGTCACGCTTGTCCGCAGCAGTAGCCGAAGGCATCGCAAGGAATATCTTGTTTACATTGTATTTCTTTACATTTGCGAGGATATCGTCCCGGTTTCCGACGATAGGCACGCCCTCGATAAAACGGCCTTTCTTTCCGGGATTGTCGTCGATCGCGCAAACTACCTTGTCTCTGATCTTTTCGCCGCCGTGCAGATCACGGATTATCATTTTTCCCGACGATCCCGCGCCTATTATCATTACCCTGTTTGCATCATCGGCAGTACGCTGACGGTTTTTAAGTATAAGAAGAAGTCTGTATGATACTCTGATACCTGTTATTGCAATTGTCTGGAAGCACATACCGATCAGATAGTACGAAATCGGCATATTCCGGAAGAGTATAGTAATTCCGAATATGTGCAGTAGTGACATACATCCTGAAACGCACATCATCTGTACAAATTCGTTGAAGCCTACAAAACTCCAGATCATATTGTAGAATCTGAACCCATAGAAAACAGCAATACAAACAACAGCGTATATCGGGCAGAAAATCGCATACGCTGTCAGATAATCGTGAGGGATAGCAGAATACATACAGTCAAACCTGAACCAGAGCGCAAAGAAGTATGATGCCATGATCGCGGCGATATCGTAGATCATCAGCAAAGGGATCTGTATTTTTCTGTTCGACAGGACGCGCTTTTTATTACTCATATAATATCAAGCTCTCCTGTCATAATATCAAAAGTAAAGTCCATTCAGCTATACATCCTTTTCAGCCGGATAACTGATCTGATGCTATATTTAGTAAATCCGGCACTATAATAGCACTATATACAGTCATTATATCAAACATATCCTATATTGTCAAGCAAATGATTAGGATTTACAATATTTATCATACCGATTCGGGCATTGTGCTAAAAAAAAAAAAAAAAATCGCAACATTTTTGTCAATTTGCAACAATAAAAACTGCACCGATATCAATACCGGTGCAGTAATTTACTGTATATCAATCGATTTTCGGAAGACCTGCAAATCCCTTTGCAAGATCCTCGTCTGTCGGGATATAATCCGACATTTCGCCGTCGTTGAACTTCTGGTAAGCGACCATATCGAAGTAACCGGTTCCTGTAAGGCCGAAGAGTATCGTCTTCTCCTCCCCTGTCTCCTTGCACTTCATAGCCTCGTCTATGGCAACGCGGATAGCATGGCTGCTCTCGGGAGCGGGGAGTATTCCCTCTATTCTCGCAAACTGCTGTGCAGCCTCAAATACCTTTGTCTGCTCAACTGAAACTGCTTCCATGAGCTTATCATCGTAGAGCTGCGACAGTATGCTGCTCATACCGTGATAGCGCAGACCGCCGGCATGGTTAGCGGACGGGATAAAGCCGCTGCCGAGTGTGTACATCTTTGCAAGCGGGCAAACCATTCCTGTATCGCAGAAGTCATAGGCGTACTTACCTCTTGTGAGGCTCGGGCAGCTTGCGGGTTCTACCGCGATAAATCTGTAATCTGCTTCCCCGCGCAGCTTCTGACCCATGAACGGCGAGATAAGTCCGCCGAGGTTAGAACCGCCGCCTGCGCAGCCTATGATTATATCCGGCTTTACGCCGAGCTTGTCGAACGCAGCCTTGCTTTCGAGTCCGATGATAGACTGGTGCAGCAATACCTGGTTGAGCACGGAGCCGAGAACGTAGCGGTAACCGTCTGTGTGAGTAGCAACCTCAACGGCTTCGGATATAGCGCAGCCGAGGCTTCCGGTTGTGCCGGGGTGTTCACGAAGTATCTTCTTTCCGACCTCTGTTGTCTCGGACGGAGAAGGAGTAACAGAAGCGCCGTATGTGCGCATTACTTCGCGACGGAAAGGCTTCTGTTCATAGGAAACTTTTACCATGAACACTTTGCAGTCAAGTCCGAGATACGCACACGCCATAGAGAGCGCTGTTCCCCACTGTCCGGCACCGGTTTCGGTGGTAACACCCTTGAGTCCCTGCTTCTTTGCATAGTAAGCCTGTGCGATAGCACTGTTCAGCTTATGGCTTCCGGAAGTATTGTTACCCTCAAATTTATAATATATCTTTGCGGGAGTATCGAGCATCTTTTCAAGGCAGTACGCTCTTACAAGCGGCGACGGACGGTACATCTTATAGAAATCGAGTATTTCCTGGGGAATATCTATATACGCATTGTCGTTGTCAAGCTCCTGCGCAACAAGCTCATCGCAGAAAACTGCGGAAAGCTCCTCGGCGGTCATGGGCTTATGCGTGCCGGGATTAAGCAGCGGAGCGGGTTTGTTCTTCATATCCGCTCTTACGTTATACCACTGTTTCGGCATCTCGTTTTCTTCGAGATAAGTTTTGTACGGAATATTTTTTTCCATTTTAAAGCTCCCTTCTTTTACAGCGCTTTCACTGTACAGCATTAAACTACTATTTGATTATATCACGCTTTTTATTATCTGTCAAGAAATTTCTTTTATTCCGCATCATGCTTTCTCTTATGCATTTTTAACCGCTTGGATCCAAAAATAAAAAAATCATCGGATATAAACCGATGACTCAGAACATATAATAATGTGAACTCAACCCACGACCCGGCGAAAATCACCGGCATTTCTGCCGGTGACTCTTCGTCGAATTCGGATCCGAGTTCGTGGAAGAAACGAGAAATTACTTTCTCTTCTTTGTTACTGCTACAGCAGCAGCGGAGAGTGCAAGCGCACCGAGTGCCAGACCAACGCCTGTACCGGGGTTCATATCGTTGTCACCAAAGATAACGATAGGAGCATTGTCGGACTTTGCGTCCTCAACACCAGCCTCTTCAACAGCAGCAGCCTCGTAAGATGCATCAGCTTCGCCGAGTTCCTCTGTGGTGATGATGAGTGTAGCACCGTGAGAAACTGTTACAGTAACGGAACCGTCACCGCCAACAGTAAGCTCTTCAGTGATGTCCTTAGCTACACTGCCTTCACCGGAAATGCTGTAAAGCTTTGCGTCTTCCTTAGCGAGCGCCTCAACATGGTTCTTGTTGAGGTAGATCTTGAGTGTGCAGCCGTAGTCATACTTCATACCGGTCTTGATGATCAGAGATCCGGCAGGAACAGCAACACCATTGATGGTAGTACCTTCATTGGTGATCTCAATAACCATAGCAATATTGATAGCCTTAACAGTATCAATATCATCAGGATCAATTATTACTGTATAGTCGATGCCGGTCGTAGACTCAACAACAACTTCAACAATAGTATCACCGTTAGCTATTTCAGCCATACCGGCTTCAGTAATTGTGATCTTACCATTCTTGCTTTCTGTTGCGTAAATGGTAGCCTTGCCGTCCGCAGCACCCTTTATAGCTTCCTTAACTGTATCAGGAGCGATAACGGGAGTAGGAGCGTCAGCAGATATACCGCTAACCTTGCCGCCTCTGGTAACTATCGTAGAGGGAGCACTTGTATCCGGCTCACCAGACCCCGTATAATCTACAACTATAGCGCTTGCCGAAACGGAAGCGGAAACTGCTATTATACCAGCCATGAGAACACTCGCGATGAACTTGCTATTAAACTTCTTCATGATAATCGTCCTCCTTTCTTCAAGTATTATAATAACTTCCCTGCGGAAGATATTACCATTATGACAAATATTCCTTTATGTATAATTTATCCGAATGCAGACGCCAAAATAACGGAACGTGCTGTATATATGGAAATAACGCAATAAATACTTATCATCAATTCTACATTATAGCACACTAAATCGTGCTTGTCAATACTAAATGTAGTTTTTAAGTAAATTTTGTGCAGAAGAGAATTAATTTTTCGCAGAAAAACGATCAATATTCGCCTTCTTCGTCCTCATAATCGTCCTCGTCATCACGGATATACTCTCCGTCATAATCTTCCTCATCGTCTGCTTCAAGCCTCTCCGCTCTTGCGGAATCGTAAGAACGCTTTATGAAGAACGCCGCAACATATACTCCCATAACACATATCAACAGAATCGCCGCAAGTGTCACGGAATCGGTGCCCATCTTCTTCGCAGCTTCATAGAATGGATTATACAGCAAAGCCGTACATATTTTGCTGAACATAGACAGCCACTTGGAATAGTTGGCAACATTATCTCTTGAATAATAATACAGCAGATAAAGATACGGAACGCTCCAGTAAAGGAACGAGAATATAATAAATCCTATCTTTCCGTCTTTGCCGCTGAATGCCGCGCAGATAAGCCATATCACAAATATTGACGCGGTTATGGCAAGCGAAAGTCCGGTGTGAACAGCAAATCTGCTCTCGTAATAATACTCATAAAAGTAGAACGTACCCGCAAGAGCAGCGGCAAGGCAGACGATTATATTCTCGGAGAGCGTATTCTTTCCGCCCCTGATAAATCTTTCTTTAAGTCCGGGCTTCATTACCACGCCTCCGTCTCTACTTCGTCGAATATTGTCTTGTATGGAGCAGCCCTGTTATAGCCATTCGCGATCATCATACCGTACTCTACCGTGCAGATCACCGCTAATGAAGCAACGGCTATTCCTGTAAGAAGTGTACGCCTTTTTTTATCCTGCTTTGCGGCCTTGCGGCAGATATCAATAATTACCTCAAACACCTCGGGCAGAAGAACTATTATCGCCGGAATGGAAAAGTAGATGCCCATTCTGCTCAGTATCGAATGCTTGAGTCCCAGTATCTCAAAGAACAGCGAGAAGAACATACAACTTATCAGAACATCGTTGAAGGGGTTTCTCTCGACGAGCTTTTTTCTGAGAATAAAAGGTATAACCGATATTATCACTGTTACTATAAAATAGATCGGAGTGATGCCGTTTAACATATGAACACTTGTGCGCGGCTGATAT
>CACZGM010000020.1 GCA_902780695.1 uncultured Ruminococcus sp.
CTCGCGCTTCGCGCTTGCGCTTGAATACCGCATTTCCTCCCCTCGCTTCGCTCGGTTCGTTAATGCCCTGTCTTTCGACAGCTTTAATATTTTATCACACTCTGCTCGATTTGTCAAGTGTTTTTTTCGGATTTTTTTGAATTTTTTCAAATCCTTTTATCCGATCACCGGACACCTTTTGCGGTGGAATGTTGCTATTATATCATGATTGTCATCTTTTGTCAATAGCTTTTTTCAGTTTCTACATTTATGTCATTTTACATCATTATTATAGCCCATGCATTAGTAATTATTCACTTATGGCGCGTTAAAGCAGTTTTGCACCACCACGGCACATATAGGTGATTCAATGTATATAAATTCTCCAAAGAAACAAAAACGGCGCACTGCCAAAGCAGCGCACCGTGATCTGATACGAATTATCAGGTTTCCAGATAACCGAAGTTAGACTTACCGGACTTCTTGATCCTGTACATAGCGTCGTCCGCCTGACCGATGATCTCCTCAACTCTTCTGGTATTGTCCTTGATAACGGTAATACCGATAGAAACGTTGACTGTGAAATGGTCTCCGGAGTCGCTGTCAAAGCCTTCCTTAAGCGTATTGAGTATGCTTTCAGCGATAAGCGACGGATCGTTGCTGTCGGCATCCTTGATACAGATGATGAACTCATCGCCGCCGTAACGTCCGACCATACCCTTATCGCCGACCGCGTTCTTAAGAGTTGTCGCGGTAAAGCGGAGTACCTGGTCACCGGTAGCATGGCTGTACTGGTCGTTGTAGAACTTGAAGTCGTCGATATCGACGAACAGGATCGCGAATTCGCTCTTTCTTGCCGCAATAAGCTCGATCTCGTTGTTGATCGCGACCTCGATAGTCTCACGGTTGAATACATTTGTAAGGGAGTCGAAGGAAGCGCGGGCCGTAAGAACATTCTCGCTCTTCTTTGCACGGTCGATATCAACGATAACGCCGACGATCTTGATAGTCTTGCCTTCCTGGTCAACGATCGACGATGTACGGATAAGTACCCATATATAGTCGCCGTAGATATTCTTTATACGGTACTCGTTATGCTTGAAGTTCTCGCCCTTTTCGAGCTTCTGGAGGTCTGCGGTATATCTGTCCGCATCCTCAGGGTGAACCTTACACTTTATAAGGAAGCTGTCCGCAAAGTGATCGGACGGAGCACGGTAGCTGAACTTCTTGTTGAAGTTATTTGAGAAAGTAACTTCTTTCGTGGAGAGGTTCCATTCAAATATGATGTTGTCGGACATATCAATGATCGTCTTGTAACGGGACTCGCTGACGATGATGTTATCAACGATATCATTGAATACTCGCGCAAGGTCACCGTACTCGTTCTTGGACATTATATCCACACGTGCGTCATGATCGCCGCGGCTGATCTTGATAAGTATATCCTGTATTTTGTAGAGGGGCTTGGTTACTATTATAATGAAGATGATAGCTGCCGCGATAAAGATTATGGTAAGTGCAACGGAAACGCCCATAACCGCGCTCGATGTCGATGCTGAGTAATATACGGCTCTTGATATTTCCTGATAAGCAACAGCCTTCCAGCCCTTCTGAGCCGCCGTCGCATAAGCCGCTATCGTGCCTTCTCCGTTGAGGCACTTGGTCGGAACGTCGGTCGCAGCCTTTACCGTCTCCTTGTAGGGGGCGCACTGTGCCGTTGCGATATTGGCGGTAGCTGTCATATCGTAGTTGCCGCCGTATGTCTCGCCGGCAACACCGGTAGCTATAGAGTTGAGCGGATCAACAACGAAAACCAGACCCTTGGACTGCTTGATTATGTTTGCAATGCCTGTGTTCTTGAACACGAGACCGACATTGTAGTTATTCAGTTTGCCCTTTACGGAAACGCCGTATGTTGTCTTGCCGTCCTCATTGAAGAAAACGGGAACGCCGTCCTGTGCGGTAGTCTCGCAGATACCTGCCGCATTTGTCACGGTATCGGCAACGGAGCTGGACTTAAGTACGATATTTCCGCTTGCGTCATATACTGCGGCACTTGTGAGGGTACCGCTGTTTACGAGGGCATCCAGAGTATCGAGAGCCGTATCATACTCCTTGCTTCCGGCGCTGAATGTACCGGAGGTGAACTTCTGCAAAGCGGGCATAGCCGTGATCGCATTGTATCTTGCGGTTATGTCTGCCGTGTAGCTGTCAAGAGCTTTTGCCTGCATAGCGGAAACGTCCGCGAGGTACTGATCGAACATTGCATTCGATGTGGCAGAAAGCTGGAGGTTGAGGAACACGCTGAATGCCGCCATAGTAACTATGAGAAGCAGGGCAGCGATGATCATGAGCTTCATTTTAACTTTCATATCTGTAAAACACTCTCCAATTCAATATGATAGTATGGGTTATCGCCATTTAATATATAATATCACAAAAAAAGCAAAATGTAAATAATTTAGCAGGATTTTGTACGGTTGACTTAAAAGGGCAGTCGTTTTTTGTTGATTATTACAATATACGATTTTGTGCTTTCTATATTTTTCCGGCAAAACAAACACCCCGCACTTTCCGCTGTGAAAGCACGGGGCTTGAAATTACGCAATTGTTTAACGGTAAGAAAGTACCAGGTATCTGTTAAATTCCGAAATTCTTTTTGAGATCATCGGTGAATTTTTTCAGTCTGTCAGAAAAGCCGCTCTTCTTCTCATAGTTCTTTTCTGTGAGCTGCTCGGAGAACGCGATAAGCGCGTCCTTCTGCTTCTTGTTCAGGTTCTTCGGCACTTCGAGCACCACTTTGACGAGCTGGTCGCCCCTGCCGTCACGCTGAAGCCTCTGCACACCCTTTCCGCGCAGTCTGAATATCGTATCCGGCTGCGTGCCGGCGGGAATATTATAAGTAACATTTCCGTCGATAGTCGGAACGGTAATCTCGTCGCCGAGTACCGCCTGCGAATATGTTATCGGTATCTCCGTCCATATATCGAAGCCCTTTCTCTCGAAGAGCGGGTCCTTCTTCACGAAGATCTTTACGTTCAGATCGCCGCGCTGACCGCCGTTCTGTCCCATATTGCCCTGTCCGGCGACACGCAGTATCTGCCCGTCGTCGATACCAGCGGGAACATTCACGGTGATCGTCTGCTTCTTCTGTACTCTTCCCGTTCCGCGGCAGCCCGAACACGGCGTATCTATTGTCTTGCCTCTTCCGCCGCACTTCGAGCAGGTGCGCGTGGACTGCATATTGCCGAACAGCGTTCTCTGCGTGAAGCGTATCTTTCCCGAACCGCCGCACTCGGAGCAGGTTTTTGGTGTGGTACCCGGCTGTGCTCCGCTGCCGTTACAGGTGTCGCAGACCTCCGAACGATTGACATCTATTCCTACGGAAACGCCCTTACAGGCCTCCATAAAACTGATAGTACAGCTTGTCGCTATATCGGAACCGCGTCTCGGCGCATTCGGATCGGAGCCCGAACGTCCGCCGCCCATTCCTCCGCCGAAGAACGAATCGAATATATCACCGAGGTCTATGCCGTCGTCGGACGAAAATCCTCCGAATCCTCCGAATCCGCCGTATCCGCCCGCCCCTCCGGCACCGTAGGACGGATCTACTCCCGCGTGTCCGAACTGATCGTATCTCTGCCTTTTCTGCGGGTCGGAAAGAACGTCGTTCGCCTCGTTGACTTCCTTGAATTTCTCGGCAGCCTGCGGATCGTCCGGGTGAAGATCGGGGTGATACATCTTCGCCATTTTCCGGTATGCTTTCTTTATCTCGTCTTCGGAAGCGCCCTTCTGTATGCCGAGGACCTCATAATAATCACGTTTTTCCGCCATACACATACCTCCGGTAAAAGTGAATAATGAATAATTGTTGAGGCGGCTGCGCCGCATATCTGAATCGTGACAAAAGGAACAGATGCAGCATATCGTCACGATCCGGACATACCGCCTGAGGCGGCAGAACAATACTTAATTCTTTATTCAGAATTTTTATGAAACAGCATTGTGCTGTCGAGAATTATCCCGACAGCACCCTGCTTCGTTATAGGATCTTTTTATCAGTTCGCGTCTTTGTAATCCGCGTCAACAATGTTGTCATCAGGATTGCCGCCCATCGAGCTTGTTCCTGCGCCCTGTACGTCGGGACCTGCCGCGCCGGGCTGTCCGCCTGTCTGCTGATATACTCTCTGCGCCACTTCATAGAACGCCTTCTGGAGTTCGTCCTTCGCATTCTTGATAGCGTTGGTGTCGCTGCCCTTAAGTGCTTCCTTGAGAGCATCGAGCTTCGGGTTGACAGCGTCCTTGTCGGACTGCGATACCTTGTCGCCGAAATCGTTCATCGACTTCTCGACCTGATATACCATCTGATCGGCTTCGTTGCGCGCGTCGATCTCTTCCTTCTTCTTTGCGTCCTCGGCAGCGTATGCTTCCGCTTCCTTGACAGCCTTGTCTATATCTTCCTTGCTCATGTTGGTGGAAGCGGTGATGCTGATATGCTGCTCCTTGCCTGTGCCGAGATCCTTTGCGGATACGTTTACGATACCGTTCGCGTCTATATCGAATGTTACCTCGATCTGCGGTACGCCTCTCGGAGCGGGAGCGATGCCGTCGAGTCTGAATGTGCCTATGGACTTGTTGTCCTTCGCAAATTCACGCTCGCCCTGAAGGATATTGATATCAACGCTGGGCTGGTTATCAACGGCTGTGGAATATACCTGTGTCTTCTTTGTCGGGATAGTTGTGTTTCTTTCGATCATTTTCGTGCAGACGCCGCCGAGTGTCTCGATACCGAGTGACAGAGGCGTAACATCGAGCAGCAGAAGTCCGGTGACTTCCTTGTTGAGAACGCCGCCCTGGAGTGCAGCACCCATTGCAACGCACTCATCGGGGTTGATACCCTTGAAGGGCTCCTTGCCGAGATAGTTCTTTACTGCTTCCTGAACAGCGGGTATTCTTGTGGAACCGCCGACGAGAAGTATCTTGTCTATCTCGTTCAGCTTGAGTCCGCTGTCGCTTACAGCCTGTTTCAGCGGTCCCATCGTAGCTTCTACGAGGTCTGCTGTGAGCTCGTTGAACTTTGCTCTTGTGAGAGTTACGTTCAGGTGCTTCGGGCCGGTAGCGTCAGCCGTGATATACGGGATATTTACGTTTACGGAAGTCGAGTTTGAAAGTGCGATCTTCGCCTTTTCAGCCTCGTCCTTGAGTCTCTGCATAGCGAACTTGTCGTTGCGCAGATCGGTTCCGTCGCTCTTCTTGAACTCGCTTACGAGGTAGTCGATGACTCTCTGGTCGAAATCGTCGCCGCCGAGGCGGTTGTTGCCGGCGGTAGCGAGAACTTCCTGTACGCCGTCGCCTATCTCGATAACGGATACATCGAATGTACCGCCGCCGAGGTCATAAACAACGATCTTCTGATCGTTTTCCTTGTCTATGCCGTAAGCGAGAGCAGCAGCCGTAGGCTCATTGATGATTCTGTGGACCTTGAGTCCTGCGATCTGACCGGCATCCTTTGTAGCCTGACGCTGTGAGTCGGTGAAGTAAGCGGGAACTGTGATAACAGCGTCCGTTACCTTCTCGCCGAGGTAGTTTTCAGCTTCGGTCTTGAGCTTCTGGAGTATCATCGCGGAGATCTCCTGGGGAGTGTACTTCTTTCCGTCGATATCTACCTTGTAATCGCTGCCCATGTGGCGCTTTATGGAGATTATCGTTCTTTCGGGGTTTGTTACTGCCTGGTTCTTTGCGAGCTGACCTACAAGTCTCTCGCCGTCTTTTGTGAATGCAACAACGGAAGGAGTTGTTCTGCTTCCCTCGCTGTTTGTGATGACGGTAGCTTCGCCGCCTTCAATAACGGATACGCACGAATTCGTCGTACCTAAGTCGATTCCTATGATCTTTGCCATAAAAGTTGCCTTCTTTCTTTTATTTTATGATTTGATTAACGTGTTTTCTGCCGGCTCATGCCGGATCCTGTGCTACTGCGCGACGGACACCATTGCGAATCTCAGCACCTTTGTTCCGATTCGGTAGCCGTTCTGGAACACCGTAACTATCTTTCCGCTTTCATGCTCATCGCTCTGCACCTGCTGTACCGCCTGATGCATAGACGGGTCGAAGTCTTCTGCGGGAACCTTTTCCACTCCGAGCTTTTCAAGCGTCTCGTTGAACGAATCGTATATCATCTGCACGCCCTTTTTGTAGTTCTCGTCGGTGCAGTCCGTTGCGAGCGCTCTTTCGAGGTTGTCAAGCACCGGCAGGAACTCGGTCACCACTCTCGCGGTGATATCCGGCATCATCTCTGTCTTTTCCTTCGCGGTGCGCTTGCGGTAGTTGTCGTACTCCGCCATATTGCGCATCAACTGATCCTTGAGCTTGGCGATCTCTTCGTCCTTCGGGTCTGCGACCTCGGCGGCGGGAGTTTCTTCCGCGGCAGCTTCCGTTTCCTCCGCTGCCTCTTCCTTTACTATCTCCTCGTCTTTTTCACTCAATTTCTTCTTCCTCCTTTTCATCTGCAACCACATCTCCTTCCGAACCGCTTCCTTCTCTTGAAAGAAGGTCGCTTACCTTATCGGTGAAATATTCTATATATGGGATTATCTTTTTATATTCGAGCCTCATCGGACCTATGACACCGAAGCCTCCGGCGTTTTCGCCGCCCTTGCTGAATGTTCCGGTTATCATGCTCGAATTCGAGATGACAAATGTGTCATTCTCCTGTCCGAACAGGACATTAATGCCGGAGAACGTATTGTCGAACGCCTTTGTCAGCTCCTCTTTCTTCCGGAGCACCGCCGCGATCTCGGTTCCTTTCAGCTCGCTGCACTCTATCAGGTTTTCCTCGCCCTCAATACGCACGCTCTCGTTTATCATATCCGCCGAGAGCTCCGCTATGCCTTTCAGCAGCGGCGACAGCGTCAGCATATAGCTTCCGAGAGCTGCCGACAGATTGTCGATATACGCATCGGAAAGCTGCGTGAGGTTCAGTCCCTGCAGATTATTGTTCGCGAAATCACGGAAGAAATCCATCTGTTCGTGGGTAAGGTCGAATGACAGCCTGCACACGCGGTTCTTAACTCCGCCGCCGGAAGTCATCATCATCAGGACGTACATTCTGCGTCCGGTCGGTATGACCTCAACCTTTGTGATAACGGAGAACTTGTTCGCATCATTCGCGGAGACTATCGCGCATTTGGTGATATCCGCCAGCGCCCTTGCGGCGTTCTCGATTATGACCTCGTCGGTCATGCCCTCCATATCCTCGAATATCCGGTCTATTTCCTGCCTGTCGGCCTCCGGTATCTGCTTTTCCGCAAGTCTGCTTATATAGAGCCGGAGCCCTTTGTAAGTCGGAACGCGTCCCGCCGATGTATGCGGGTGTTCGAGCAGGCCCTGTGCTTCGAGCGCTGCCATTTCGTTGCGGATAGTGGCGGAGGACACTTGTATATCGAGAAGCTCCTGCACTGCCTTTGAACCTATAGGCTCGCCGGTGCGTATATACTCATCGACTATGACATCAAGTATCTTATACGCTCTTCTTTCCACTTTCCCGCCTTCCTTCCTCACCTTGCGTCCGGGTTTTTAGCAGTCTTTATTTCCGAGTGTTAGCACTCTATCTCCCCGAGTGCTAAACATAATATATCACGTTTTTCATCCGTTGTCAATAGTTTTTTCAAAATTTTTTTATTTTTATCCGCACCCGATGCCTATTCAGACATCAGCAAAGACCCGTTTCAGATATGCTGCCGAATAAATACATTGACGAAAAGCCTTATTTATGGTATAATACATCTGCATTTACACTTATAAATATCAGGAGGCTCACCATGAAAGATTTTCTTGAACTCGCAAAGGCAAGATACTCTGTCCGCGGCTTCGACGGCTGCGATATACCGCAGGAGGATATCGACAAGATCATCGAAGCGGGCATTGCCGCTCCCACCGGCGTAAACAACCAGCCCATAAAGATCTGGGTGTTCAGAAGCCCGGAAGCGCGTGAAAAGCTGCTTTCCTGCACGAAAATGAAATTCATAGAACCCGCGAAGGTCATATTCGCCGTCGGCGCCGACCCGTCCAAGGCATGGGTACGCCCGTTCGATGAAAAGAATATCGCCGATATAGACGCGGCTATCGTTATAACACACATGATGCTTGAGATACACGACCTCGGCTACGGTTCGACATGGATAGGCCACTTCGACGTGAACGCTCTCGCTGAGCTTTACCCGGAAACGAAAAATTACAGCATGGTCGGACTGCTGCCCGTAAGCGGCATAGCAATGGAGCCGTCGGAGCGCCATTCCAAGCGCAAATCCGCCGCCGAAATAGTAACGGAGCTTTAAGCCGCACAGGCAATACCTCGATCGCCGATCGACATTCAATGATAAAAAAAGGGGGGAATATTGAATGAAACGGGCACTGCACAAAAGCGCGTTCCGCGAAATACGTTCGACAATGAACCGTTTTCTTTCAATATTCGGCATTGTCGCTATCGGCGTGGGGTTCTTCTCCGGAGTAAGAGCCGCCGCGCCGAATATGCGCAAGACCTCCGATTCCTACTATACCGAAAACCACCTTATGGATCTGCGGCTCGTCTCAACATACGGTTTTGACGAAAACGATATACGCGCTCTCAAGGACATTCCCGGAAGCGCGGTATATCCGTCATATTTCGCAGATCTTATCGTAAATTCGGAAGGGCGCTCACCGATCGCTGCAAGAGTTTATTCCCTTTCCGACGCGCTTATAAATGACGTAAACGTCATACAGCTCACGAAAGGCAGAATGCCCGAAAACGAAAACGAGTGCATCATCAACGCGACCAAATTCGGCAGCGTCCTGCCTATAGGCGAAAAAGTACGCTTCTCGGACAGCGACGGCAAAGATCCGGATAATATGCTGAATGTGTACGAATACGAGATAGTCGGCGAGTGCGCGTCGCCTATGTATATCGACAAGTCCGACTACGGCAGTACTCAGATCGGCAACGGTTCGATAGAAGAGTCATACTATATCCCTGAGAGCAATTTCTCGGTAAAGTACAACACCGAGGTATATCTGCGCTTTCCTGCCCTCGACAGATATAACTGCTACGAGGACGACTACAAGGAGCGCATAGATGAGATAACAAAAGCGCTTGAGCCCATAGCGGACACCCGTTCGGAGGAGCGCTTCACGGACATAAAAAAAGAAGCGGACGAGGAAATAGAAAAAGCGGAGAACAAGCTGTCAGACGCTCAAAAAGAAGCGGACGAGAAGATAGCAGACGGTGAGCGGGAGCTCAATGACGCGAGACAGCAGCTAAGCGACGCGAAAAAAGAGATCGACGACGGTGAGCGGGAGATCAATGAGAACGAGCAGAAGCTCGAAGACGGCAAGGCGGAACTCGAAAAGGCCAAGACAGACATAGCCGACGGCGAAAAACAGATAGCCGAGAACGAAAAGAAGCTGATCGACGGCAGAGCCGAGCTGGACAAAGCGAAGCAGGAGCTCGCGGACGGCGAATCCGAAATAGCAAAGAATGACGAAAAGCTGGCCGACGCCGAAAAGCAGCTGAATGACGCGAAGAAAGAGATCGACGACGGCGAAAGACAGATAGCCGAGAACGAGAAGAAGCTGAACGACGGAAAAGCGGAACTCGACAAAGCAAAAAACGAACTCGAAGCAAACGAAAAGCTGATCTCCGAGAACGAAAAGAAGATAGAGGACGGCAGAAAAGAGCTCGAAAAAGGCAAAAAGGAGCTTGAAAGCGGCGAAAAAGAGATAGCCGTGAACGAAAGAAAGCTGCGGGACGGCAAAGCGGAGCTCGACAGTGCGAAAAGACAGATAGACGACGGCGAAAGACAGCTGAAAGCCGCCGAGGCAAAGCTGAAAGAAGGAAAACAGCAGCTCGACGACGCAAAAGCACAGATATCATACGGCGAAAGACAGATAGCCGCAAACGAAAAGAAGATAGCCGACGGTAAAATACAACTCGAAAAGGCAAAGCAGGAGATAGAGGACGGCGAAAGGCAGATAGCCGAAAACGAGAAACTCCTTGCGGACAGCAAAGTACAGCTTGAAGAAGCCAGAAAGCAGATAGAGACAGGCGAGGCGCTGATCTCGTATTTCAACGGACTGATCTCACGCACACAGGAAAGACTTGAAAAGCTGGAAGAAGAGCTTGCCAAAGGCAAGGACCTGCTCCCGGAAACAATATCATATCTGCTCGAAAAGATCGACGAGGCAAAAGCCGAGATAAGCTGGTACGGCGAACGCCTTGCGGAAGCGAAGGATGATCTCGCAGAGGGCAGAACGGAGTACGAAGCCGGACTGGAACAGTATAACGAGGGCTTACGGCTGCTTGAAGCGGCAAAGACCGAACTTGCGAACGGCAAAGCCGAATACGAAAAGGGCTTGAAAGACATCACTGAGGGCGAGAAACAGCTTGCGGATGCAAAGAGACAGCTTGCGGACGGCAAGGCGGAATACGAAGCCGGTTTGCTGGAGTACATTGTCGGCGAGAACGAGTACAACAGTGCCAAGACACAGCTTTCCACGGCAAAGATACAGTATGAAGCGGGACTTAAGGAATACAACAGCGGCGTAAGCCAGATCGAAGCCGCGAAAAAGAAGATAGAGGAAGGCTGGGACGAGTATTACGACGGCCTCGGCGAGATCGAGGACGGCGAAAAACAGCTTGCCGACGGAAAGAAGCAGCTGTCAGACGGCTGGGACAAGTACAACGACGGCGTAAAGGAGCTCGAAGACGGCGAAAAGCAGCTTGACGAAGCGAAGGAAAAGCTCGCGGACGGCAAAGCCGAGTACGATAAAGGAATGGCGGAGTACCTCGACGGCAAGAAGCAGCTCGACGAAGCAAAAGCACAGCTGAACGACGGCAGAGCCGAGTACGAAAAAGGACTTGATGAATACCTTGACGGCGAAAGAAAGCTGACCGACGCGAAGATATCCCTTGCGGACGGCAAAGCCGATTACGCCGGCGGTCTGCTTGATGTGATGGACGGCGAAAAGCAGCTGAACGATGCCAAAGAGCAGCTTGCAGACGGCAAAGCCGAGTATGAGGAAGGTCTGCAGAAACTTGCCGACGGAGAAAAGGAGCTCGAAGAGGGCAAGGCGGAAGCACGCGAAAAGATAGACGACGCGAAGAAGAAGCTCGCCGATGCAAAGGAAGAAGTCGAAAACCTGAGCAAGCCGAAATGGTATGTTTTCTCCCGCACGGACAATCCCGGCTACTCCGAATACGGCGAGAATTCCGAAAGAATAAACAACATATCGACGGTATTCCCGGTATTCTTCATACTTGTTGCGGTGCTGGTATGCCTTACCACAATGTCGAGAATGATCGAGGAACAGCGCGTGCAGATAGGCACGCTTAAAGCGCTGGGCTATCCCGACAGCGACATCATATTCAAGTATATGTTCTATGCCGTATCGGCAACGGTGGCAGGCTCCGTTATCGGAAGCGTTATCGGTATGTATCTGTTCCCGTTCGTTATAATCACGGCTTACAGTATGCTGTACGACCTGCCGAAGCCGGTTATCGAGATCGACTTTATGACGGGTATGCTCTCAACCGCGGTGTTCTCCGCGGCGACTGCCGCCACCGTCTGGCTCACGGCAAGGAGTTCGCTGAAAGAGGAAGCCGCACAGCTTATGCGCCCAAAGACCCCGAAGATAGGAAAGCGCATACTGCTCGAACGCATAACGCCGATATGGAGAATGTTCAATTTCAGCGCAAAGGTAACTGCAAGAAACCTGTTCAGATACAAACGCAAGATGCTTATGACCGTTATCGGGATATCCGGCTGCACCGCGCTGCTCGTCACGGGATTTGCGCTGCATGACAGCATAAACGATATCGTCGTGAAGCATTTCGGCGAGCTGCTGCATTACGACGGCTCGGCGATCTATAACACCGACGCAAATCCCAGAGCGGCGGACGAAGCCGAGGAGATCCTTTCCGCACACGGAGATCATATGCGCATATTCCAGAAGATCGTAACGGCAAGCGCAAACGGCAAAAACGTAAGCGTGTGCATAGTAGTTCCTTCCAGACCGGAGAAGATCACGGAATTTGTTACACTGCGCGACCGTATCTCAGGTAAAGGATACACGCTTTCAGACGGAGATATCTACCTTGACGAGAAGTCGACGCTTCTGCTCAAAGGCATACAGGCAGGGGACGAGATCGGGATAGCCGTTTCAGACACGGACACAAGGTATGTAACTATCACGGCCGGCTTCGAAAACTATCCGGGGCATTATATATATATGACCGAAAATACATACCGCGAAATATTCGGTGAAACCCCCGAATACAATACCGTTTATTTCCGCAGCGACCTCGGCGAGGAGAACAACGACACGCTGTCACGCCGGCTTCTCAGCATTGACGGCGTAGTGAATGTATCGTTCAATTCATCGTCCGCCAACTCTTTCAAAAATCTGCTCGTACCGCTCGACTATGTTGTCTTCGTCATAATTGCCGCGGCGGGACTTCTCGCCTTTGTGGTACTGTACAATCTTACAAACATAAACATCACCGAGCGTATCAGAGAGATCGCGACGCTGAAAGTCCTCGGCTTCTACGACGGGGAGGTTGACAGCTATATTTTCAGAGAAAACATCCTTCTTTCCCTGCTCGGAACGGGAGCCGGACTTATTCTCGGAAAGTTTCTCGCAACCTTTGTCATAGTAACTGCGGAGGTCGATATCGTAATGTTCGGCAGGAGCATCTATCCGATGAGCTATATCCTTGCCGCCGCCGTGACCATGCTGTTTTCATTCGCGGTCACGCTCGCTATGCACCGAAGGCTGAAAAAGATAAATATGATAGAAGCACTGAAATCCGTAGAGTGAAGAGGACGGAGGAAAGAACACCATGAAAAAAGCGGTCTTAATACTATTCACACTTATATACGCGGTGGTATCCGCCGCCTGCGGAAGCGGGAATCCCGCGGTACAGCCGGAAGCTTCCGCCCCCGTGCGCCGGTTCTCTCCCGAAGCGCAGAAGCTGTACGATTATATCGGCGGGACATTCCACAGCGGCATCATCTCCGGGCAGCAGGAATCGACGTGGATGGGCAGCGAACAGTACGAATTCGACTATATCCTTGACAAGACGGGAAAACTCCCCGCAATACGCGGACTTGACTATATGAACGACGATTTTGAGGGAGTGAACCGGCGTGCCGAGGAATGGTACAGCCGCGGCGGTATCGTTTCTATATGCTGGCACTGCGGAGCCGATTTCAGCGGGAGCTGGGCGGAAAGCCAGAAGACCGTCATCGCCGACTGGGACAAGGCTCTGACACCGGGAACAGCCGAGAACGACAAGCTGCTCGCCGGAATGGATAAGGGCGCGGAGGCACTGAAAAAGCTGCGCGACAAGGGCATACCCGTCCTGTGGAGACCTTTCCACGAGTTCGACGGCGGCTGGTTCTGGTGGGGAAAAGGCGGTCCCGAAAACTTCCGGAAACTGTGGCAAACGATGTACGAACGCTACACGGACTATCACGGACTTGACAATCTTATATGGGTGCTCGGATTTTCGCACGTCGATATTTTCGCGGACAACTGGTATCCCGGCAACGAGTATGTAGATATAGCCGGCGCGGACTCCTACAACAAGGGAGCCAATCACAAGCTGTACGAATCGGTCGAGCGCATAACCCCGGACTATATGCCGGTCTGCTTCCATGAATGCGGTACGATACCGACACCGGAAGAGCTCCGCAAAAACGGGACCGACTGGGTGTGGTTCCTGACATGGCACACAAATTACATCACTGATGAGAACGAACCGGCTGTGCTGAAAGCAATCTACAACGACGACTATGTGATAACGCTTGACGAGCTGCCGGCAGACCTCGGAAAATGATACCTAAAGGATCCCTCCGCTGTACTTAACGGTACGGCGGAGCTTTTTTGTGGGATTATTGTGATACTATTATAATAGCAGGGATTGTGATATTGCTGTGATACTATTATATAATACAGCACTTTTTTCGTTTTTTTAACCGGATAAGCCGTATTTTTGAGGTTTTCCGGAATTTTGAAGCTATATATTGTACACACTGTACAATTTTTCATCTTATATTTCTACACAAATACTTCCTTATTCACAAAAAAACTATAGATTTTTTCTGAAAAATAGTGTATAATATATGACGATAGCTTGAATTCTGAAAAAAGCGAATTATTTTGAATATGACAAACGTATTTAAAAATAACGCCGCAGGCGTATCCGTAATTATTCACTGTTCATTATTCACTATTCATCATTCATTACTTCAGGGGGTTACATAATGAAAACCTACAAATGCAAAAATATCCGTAATATCGCTCTTGCGGGACACGGCGCAAGCGGCAAGACTTCCCTTACCGAGGCTCTGCTCTATGTAAGCGGAGGTATCGACAGACAGGGAAAGATCGCCGACGGAAATACCGTAAGTGACTACGACCCCGACGAAATAAAGAGAAAGGTATCACTGAACACTTCCATAGCTTACGCAGAATGGAAGGACGTTAAGATAAACATAGTTGATACTCCCGGTCAGTTCGACTTCATCGGCGGTATGTATGAGGGTATCAGAGCAGCCGAGACAGTTGTTATAACCGTTCCCGCAAAGGACGGCGTACAGGTCGGCACAATCAAGGCTTACAGAGAGGCAAAGAAGCTCGGCAAGGCGACAATGTTCGTCGTAACAAAGACCGACGAGGAGAACTCCAGCTTCTACCGCGTTCTTGAGGAGCTCAAGTCCAACTTCGGTTCCTCCGTTTGCCCCGTAATCGTTCCGTTCGATAAGCCCGGCACTGTCGAGAGCTATATCAACCTGTTCGAGATGAAGGCGTACAAGTACAGCGGAGGCAAGGCAGAAGAGGTTGAAATGCCCGCTTCCGAGAACCGTATCAAGGGACTGCGCGCAGCTATGGCGGAAGCTATCGCCGAGACGGACGAAGAGCTTATGATGAGATTCTTCGAGAACGAGGGCGAGGACTTCACCGAAGCCGAGATCACAAAGGGTCTGCATGACGGCGTTGATCAGGGCAATATCACACCTGTTGTATGCTGCTCCGCGGAAAAGCTCGAAAGCATCGACAAGGTGCTCGACACCATGATCTATATGCTCCCGTCGCCCGACGAGAGAAAAGACGAGATCATCGACTACGATGAGAATATGCCCCTTGCGGCGTTCGTATTCAAGACGCTTGCCGACCCGTTCGTAGGAAAGCTCAGCTTCGTAAAGATAGTTGCCGGCGCACTCACAGCCAAGGTAGATATCGTGAACGCGACCACAGGCGAGCAGGAGAAGTTCGGCAAGATGCTCGCTCTGCGCGGCAAGAAGCAGGAAGAAATGATCGAGGCTTATGCCGGAGACATCGTTGCTCTCACAAAGCTCAATGCTAACACGAGCGACACGCTCTGCGATTCAAGCAACATCATCTCCCTTGCTCCGATAGTGTTCCCCGTTCCCTGCTACTTCAAGGCTGTTTCCGCCAAGGACAAGAACGATGAAGGCAAGATAAGCAACGCTATCCGCAGACTTCTCGAAGAGGACAGGACGCTCAGCTATATCCACAACCACGAAACACATCAGCGTATCCTCGGCGGTCTCGGCGAGCAGCATATAGATGCCGCAGTTGCAAAGCTCAAGAACAAGTTCGGCGTTGACGTTGTGCTCAGCGATCCGATCATCGCATACAGAGAAGCTATCCGCAAGAAGGTATCCGTTGAAGGAAAGCACAAGAAGCAGTCCGGCGGTCACGGTCAGTACGGACATGTCAAGATCGAATTCGAGCCTCATGACGAGGATCAGCTCATATTTGAAGAGCGCGTATTCGGCGGAAGCGTTCCGAAGAACTTCTTCCCGGCGGTCGAGAAGGGCCTGCAGGAGAGCATCGTTCACGGCGTTCTCGCGGGATATCCCGTAGTACGTCTTAAGGCGACACTGTTCGACGGTTCTTATCACCCTGTTGACAGCTCGGAGCAGGCGTTCAAAATGGCTGCTCACATCGCATACAAGAACGGTCTCACACAGGCTTCGCCCTGTCTGCTCGAACCTATCGAGCTTATGAAATTCACGGTGCCGGACGACAACACCGGTGATATCATGGGTATCGTAAACAAGCGCAGAGGTGCCGTTCTCGGCATGAACCCCGTAGGAGAGGGCATGACCGAAGTAGATGCAGAGCTTCCTATGGCAGAAACGGGCGATCTTGCTACCGTTATCCGCCAGATGACAAAGGGCATGGGCTGGTTCACTATGGAATTCGCTCGTTACGAGCAGCTTCCGTCCAACCTTGAAGCCGATGTTATCGCAAACGCTCCGAAGTTCAGCGAATATGAGGGATAATGCACAAAAGTGTAACCTTAAAACAACGTACAACGTGTCACTGTTGACAAATATCCCCGCAAAAGTTTATATAAATTTACTATTGCAATGGCAGTGACACGGTGGTATAATATAATTGTTGAATGAAGCGTAAGTTTTACTTCTGTTTTTCTCAATTGCAACATTTCATTTTTTTCATAACTTATCTCCTTTATTTTTTCGCCCCGCGTGTGACCCACGCGGGGACTTTTTTTGTCACAATGAATAGTGAAGAATGAAAAATAAATAATGAATAATTGCGGAGCGGCTTCGACGCGTATCCAAATCGTGACGTACTCCGGAACTCCTGCAGGATAAACTGACGTTTTGCAGAAATTGCAAAGTGATTTTACAACGACCGGCTGCCGTAAACAGTAATATTATTTGCTTCGCATCAATAACGTGCTGTATATAATTTATTTGCAAAAAATGCCTGTTTTTTGCGGTAAACTATTGATTTTTTCGTAAATAGGTGATATAATAACTTTAGTCAAATACTACTATAATTTATATATATTTTTGCGGAGGAAATAAATCATGAAGGATAATCTCAAACAGCTTCTCTTCTCGTTCGACTACGCGCTCGTTGAGCCCGGTCATGAGGAAGAAGCCCGCAAGGCTCTCAAAAACTTTGTCACCGCGGTAAAAAAGGCCAATAAGGAAATCAGAGTTTCCGGTATTTCGTTCAATGACGGCAAGGAAATAAAGATCGTAAATACACCCATTGAAAAGATAAAGATACCCTCGCTCTATGCCGGCAGCGATACGACAGGTGCCTGCTCTATGCTCGACAAGACATCGAAGCTCATAGACGATATCGGCATCCGTCTTGCGAATACTCCCGAAGAGGAAAGACCTTCAAAGATAATCCTCACCATTGTGGTGTTCGGCAGAGACAACGCCAGCAAGAACTGCACATACGAGCACCTGAGAGAAATGATAGCTCATCAGCGCGATGTTTACAGCTGGAAATTCTTCCTGATCACCGATTTCTCAATAAATATGGAGAAGCTCGGCATCGCCGAGGACGACACAATAATGATAAAGCACGTCAAAGGCGACTGGTTCAAACAGCCGTTTGAAGAGCTCTCGGATAAGATAGTTGAAATTCTGCGATAAAACAACCGTTACGGCACCGTGCGGAAATATACGCGCGGTGCCGATAATTTATCCCGGAAAGGAGGGTGTACCGTTATGGATAAAAAAGTAAAACAAATAAAATCCGGCTTTGTAAACGCTATGCACTTTTTCATAGCTGTACTTGTGATCGTCATTGTCATCGCGGCGATCATGATAACGGTATATATCCCTTCCGTTACAAGTGTGCTTGAGGAGCACGTTCAGGGCGAGGTGTGCAATGCAGCTATATCGAACGCTGCCGCTACGGAAGCATATTTCAACGGAAATGCAGAAAAGCTCAAAGGCTTTTCCGCACGCTTCAACGGCGTCGATATGAACAGCGAGGACTCGATACGGAACGCCTGTATAGAAATTGCAGCGGCATCGGGCTTCAGACACGTCGGTTTGGCCACTGTAAACGGCGTTACAATAAGCAGCACCGGTCTGACCGAAAACACCTCCCACAGAGCCTTCGTAAAAGAAGGTTTCGCCGGCAAGCCCACGCACTACGCCAATGTCAGCTGCGACTTCGACAACAAGCTCTCCGATATGTATTCCGTCCCTGTAAGAGACCGCGAAGGCAATATAATCGGCGTACTCACCGGAGACTCTACACCGTTTTCGTTCACGGAAGTCAAGATGCTCGGCATAGACGGCGACACCGACTGCTTCTTCATTTTCGACAAGAACGGCAGCGTTGTCTATACCAGCGCCGGCAATAAAGCGGATATTAAGCTCGGCGACAACATCGTCACAAGAATAGACGACGAAAACACCGCAAACGAGATCGGTTATTTCCTAAACAGCACACTGGACGATATGTACAAGCCGATAAAAATAAACGGTGTAGAGTACCTTTCGTGCTTCGTGGATATGCCCGAAAGCCAGTGGAATTTTGCAGCGATAATCCCGTCTCAGGACGTTTATTCATCCTTCGGTTCGATGATAACCTTTACGGTACTTGCGATAGTTCTTATGGTGCTGCTGATGGCCGCATCCGTAATTGCCGTTACGGTGAAGATCTCGTCCGTAAGCTCCCAGCTGCAGGTCATGCTCAACGATGCGCTGACCGCATACTATACCGACGAGCTTACCGGTCACGGTAATGTCGCGGTGTTCCGCGAGAAATACCCCGTTTCGATGAAGAATACCGCAGCGGGACACGCAATGATCTCGCTCGATGTTGACGGCTTCAAGGCGGTAAACGACCTTTTCGGATACGAAGGCGGAAACGAAGTCATAAAGAAGCTCGCCGGCGTAATAAAAAGAAATATCGGCAAGAATGACTATTTCGCGAGAAAAGGCGGCGACCTGTTTTACATTATGAAGGAGTTCTCCGACAAGAGCGAGATAGACGACCTCGCCAACCGCATCATTTCAGATGCGGAATACCAGGTGCCGGACATCAAGCTGAACCTGTCGATAGGTATATACATAATAGAAAACCCGAATATAAACTCCCGTGTTGCCGCTGACAGAGCCGACATGGCAAGAGACACGGTAAAGAACACGAAACAGAGCCGTTTCGCCTTCTTCGATGCTTCCATGCTTGAACAGCTGCGCCGTGAGAAGCGTATCGAGGATATCATGGAGGATTCGCTGGCTCTCGGTGAGTTCATCGTCTATCTCCAGCCGAAATATGCTCTCGGCGAGAGCAACGATGTAGTCGGTGCCGAGGCGCTCGTCCGCTGGCTGCATGACGGAAAGCTGATACCGCCGGGCGACTTTATCCCCGTATTTGAGAAGAACGGCTTCGTCACAAGGATAGACTACTATATGTTCGAGGAAGTCTGCAAGCTCCAGAAGAAGTACATCTCTATGGGGATCAAGCCGAAGATCATCTCGGTCAATATGTCCCGCGTACATATCAACAAGACGCATTTTGTCGCAGACCTTGCGGATATATGCGACAAATACGGCGTAAGCACGAAATATCTCGAAATAGAAATAACCGAGAGTGCCGCTTACGAGAACCCCATAAAGCTGTATGAGATATTCAAGGAGATAAAGAGCTACGGATTCCATGTTTCGATAGACGACTTCGGTTCCGGCTACTCCTCGCTGAATATGCTCAAAGACCTGCCGGTAGATGTACTGAAGATAGACCGCTCGTTCCTTACCAAGAATGCCGACGAGCATGAGAACGCAAGTCTTATCATCGGCTGCGTCGTTTCGCTCGCGTCCTCGCTGAGCATACACACTATCTGTGAGGGCATAGAGACAAAGGAGCAGGCAGTGCTGCTCACAAAGCTCGGCTGCAATATGGCACAGGGATTCTTCTTCGCAAGACCAATGCCGGTGCCGGAATTTGAAAAGCTCGCTTACGGTATTTCAGCATAGGGATGATGATTTGAGAGGAAGTGTGACCGTTTGGACGACGATATAGCGCTGAGATTTGCCGATATCATCGACAATGCCGCCGAATCGCTTTTTGCGGCGCTGCAGTATTGTTATCTGATAGCGGAAAACGATTTTTACAACATAAACGTCAAGGATCTGTTCAGAGTCGGACTTATTGATATAACGAACCCGGAATGTTTCCGCAATATGGGAATGATGCTCGACGAGAACAGGCTCGGAGAGCTCGGGGAACCAAAGTTCCGCGAGGTGCTTGAAATAATCCGTTACAGCTTCGCGGTGCGCCTGCCCTTCGCTAAAAGGGACGCTCCCGAAAGCTATATACGCGAGACGCAGCTCAAGCAGATGTACGATATCCTTGAAGAATACGGTTTCATGAACCCGGACGGCATAGTCGTCGAGAGTTTCAAATCCTCGTCGTGGCTCGCAAAGACCAAAAAGCCAGAACCCCCGTTTGACACGGAATGGTTCAGAAGCTGGATATACACCTACGGTCACGATGTTGCCGCGATAAACAACAGGAATATGTTCCTGCTGGGCTGTGCGGATGCGCTGTTCCCGCTTTACTATTCGGCTCTCAAGGAACGTCTCGTTGACGAATTCAACAAATACGGAACGGAATAGGTATAATATGATATCATCATTAAGAAAAGCTGCCGCGGCTGTACTTGCTGCGGCAGTTATCGCATCGGGCTGTGCTTCCGGCAGCGTTCCGGCACAGACCTCGCCCGCCGCGGAAACAACGTCTGCGCAGGCAGCGGCGGCGGAGACCACAGAAAAATACGAAAAGGGGGAAAATCCAGTGAGAACTGCGGAGGAGCTTGCAGGCAAAAAGGTCATAGCTCTTACTTTTGACGACGGACCAAACACCGGCGTAACGAACGAGATACTTGACTTGGTTGAGGAATATGGAATAAAGGTGTCGTTCTATGTCGTGGGACAGAATATAAACCCCGATACCGCGGAGGTAATGCAGCGCGCACATTCGCTCGGGTGTGAGATAAACAGCCACAGCTTCACCCACAGCTACATGAATGAAATGTCTGCCGAGGACATAAAGGACGAAATGTCACATACGGCACAGCTGATATATGACACCGTGGGCGAGTACCCGAAGTTCTTCCGGCCGCCGTATATAGCGGTGAACGAGACGATGTTCAACTGCATCGACCTGCCTTTCATCAGCGGGATAGGCTGCAACGACTGGGACGACAGCGTGAGTGTTGAAAAGCGCGTAAGGTTCCTTACGGAAAAGTGTCCCGAAGGCTGCATAATACTAATGCACGATGCTGCCAATAACGAAAAAACCGCGGAAGCGGTTCGGCAGTCGATACCGGTGATGCTCGAAAACGGATTCGAGTTCGTCACTACCTCGGAGCTTTTTATCGCAAAAGGAATAACGCCGACCTCCGACGGAATTGTTTATAGTTATGCGACGGAGAACGGAATGAAATAAGCCGAAAAGACCGCTGAATGCAAAAACGCAAACAGCGGTCATTTTATTTTGTCGTTGAAACTATCAGTTCACATACAGCGTCCCGGTTATCATTTCTCCGTCCGCTGTCTCCGCTATCTCGCAGATCGTGCTTACATTCCTGCCGAAGAGTATATTCTGACGGGAGAATATACCGCCGTCAATGCTGAGGCTGCCGGTGCCGGCAATTACTACCGAGCCGTCTGAATGAACCGCACAGCCGTAGTCGCCGCCGCTGCCCTTGAGGGTGCTGCTGCCGTCGGAGCAGATTATCAGCTTTTCTGCGGCAGAAGTGACAACGCTGCCTTTCTCGTTGGTTATGTCGGCATTTACGAATACCAGCTTTACGGGTTCGTCCGTATCAACGCTTATTCCGCCGGAAAGCGTACCGCTGATGTTATAGGTCCCGCCCTTTGTGATGCGTATATCATCGTTTTCGCCGAACCATGCGCCCTGCCCGCTTATATTCACCTCGTCGCCGACGCTTATAGAGCACTCTCCGAACCGTAAGTCTTCTTCGTTTACAGGGTGATAGGGGTCAACAGGCATCGGATATGTTTCGGGGACCGATATCATTCCGCAGCCGGAAAGAAAAACGGATAGAAGTGCCGCAGCGGATATAATTATTTTTCTCATTATTATCACCTTTTCGGGAACACTTTCACTTTAGAGGTTCCCTTTATATTATTGAGTTTACCCTTTCATTGTGAAAAACAAATGATAAAATGAGATATATTTGATAAATAATACACTTTTTCAGTCAACAAATTTTCCGCCAAGTATAACGAACTCCGGCTTTTCCGTAATGTCGAATATTTCTCCGCGGAATGCCGCAAAGTCTGCGTCCTTGCCGGGTTCTATGCTGCCGACACGGTCGTCTATGCCGCATATCCGCGCAGGAGTTATCGTTATGGCGCGGACCGCTTCCTCACGGGGAAGCCCTCCGCGGACGGCTATGCCCGCCGTAACGGGAAGATACTGTATCGGCGTCTCGGGATGATCGGTGCATATCGCAAATGTGACACCCTTTTTATACAATTTCGCCGCGTTGCAGATATTTGAATTTATCAGCTCCGGCTTGCACCTGTCTGCCAGAAGAGGACCTATGACGCACTGCGAGCGTTCTTCCCCGAGCTCGTCCGCGATCAGGTGACCGTCGGTAGCGTGTATAAGCACATAGTCCAGCGAAAATTCCTTCGCTATGCGTATCGCAGTAAAGATATCGTCCTGCCGGTGACAATGGAAGTGCGCCTTGACCTTTCGCTTCAGCAGAGGTATCAGAGCTTCGCATTTCATATCGAAATCCGGGCGTGTCGTCTCGTCGTCGCTGCCCTTCGTGCGCTCGTATTCCTCCGTATCCTCAAGATAACGGCGGGCTTTGTAAAGCTGTTCGCGTATTATCGCCGCGGTAGCCATTCTTGTCATTGGAGTTTCGTCACGGTCGTTATATACCCGCTTCGGATTTTCACCGAGCGCAAATTTTATCGACACGGGATCCTTTATAACGAGCTTGTCTATGCGGGAACTGCCGTATGTTTTCATAGCTATGAAGCTGCCGCCGATGGGATTCGCACTTCCCACGCCGGTAACGACAGTGCCTACGCCCGCTCTCGCCGCTTCCGTGAAGCACAGGTCGGCTGCGTTTATCGCATCTGTCGCCCGGAGATGCGGGGTCGAAGGGTCGGTCTCCTCGTTTCCGTCGTCGCCCTCAAAACCGAGTCCGTTCTCGTAAATGCCGATATGACAGTGCGCATCGACAAAAGCGGGATAGACCGTAAGTCCGGACGCGTCTATCACATCGCCGGAATCGAGGGAGCCGGAAAAATCTTCCATACTGCCCACATCGGTGATGACACCGCCACGTGTCTCTATAAATCCGCACTCGATAATGCCGTTCTCGTCCGAGGCGGTGAAAATTCTTGCGTTGCAAATTATCATAATGATTTCCTTATCCGTTCAATTATCTGTATGGGAGTCCCGTCAGCATCTGTGATAATATCCGCGCGCTCCGTGTATATCGGTCTGCGCGTATCGAACAGCTCTCTTACCTTTTCCTTCGGGTTGTTATAGGCAAGGGGACGGTTACTGTCGTTCTTTATCCTCCCGTAGCAGGTCTCGAAATCAGCGTCGAGGAACACTACCTTTCCGGTCTGTTTCGCGGTCTTTGCGGTATTCTCGTTTATTATCGCGCCGCCGCCCAGTGCGACTACGCTGTTATCCGGCATTTCCCGGATATACTTCGCTTCAAGCTCTCTGAAATGCGGTTCGCCGAAGCATTCAAAGATCTCCGGTATCGGCATTTTTTCATGCTCCACGATGTACTCGTCAAGATCGGCGAACCTCATTCCCGTTTTCTTCGCGAGCTCGCGCCCTATCCGTGATTTGCCGCAGCCCATGAATCCGCAGAGGTATATTTTCATACAAGCTCCTCCATATCGGATATCAGCTGCCGCAGGTCACTTTCCGCAAATTCGGAGCCGTTCCATATCTCCTGCGCCGCGGCTGCCTGAAGCACAAGCATAGCCATACCTGTCATCGCCGGTTTACCGAGTGCCTTTGCCGTTTTGTACAGCAGCGTTTCCTTCGGATTGTAAACTACGTCGAAAACGTGCTTAACATTCCCGACGACGGCTTCCGTGCAGGGCATCCTGTCGGTTTTCGGGAACATTCCCACGGGGGAAGCGTTTATGAGCAGGTCATACTCCGGCATTTTCCCGCCGAGATCGTCCGGCGAGAGCACTTCTCCGCTTATCACGGTAATACTTATCTTCGCATCGGGCATCCGCTCCTTTACTGCCGAGACAGTCTTTTCGGCATCGGCGGCAAAGTCCTTAAGCACGGCAACGGTAACATCACCGCCGCTGTATGCTGCTTCCGCGGCGATCATTCTGCCGACACCGCCGCAGCCTATCACGAGAACACGGGAGTCAAGCCTTGCGCCGAGCATGGATATCGAACGGGTGAAGCCGAAAACGTCTGTGTTATATCCGACCTTTTCTTCGCCGTTGCTGACGCAGTTCACCGATCCGAATTTTTCGGCGGAAGCATCGAGCCGTGTGCAGTATGGTATTATCCCGACCTTATGCGGGATAGTCGCGTTGAAGCCGTCAAGCCCGGAAAGCGAGCCGAAGCGTTCCGTAAGCTCCTCCGGCGGTATATCCAGCAGCTCGTATGTGCCGTCGGTACCGGCAAGCTGCATAAGGCGCGTGTGTATGCGGGGTGAGAGTGAATGTCCGAGCGGGTGCCCGATAAGCGCGTATTTTTTCATATAAATTCCTTTCCTGCGGTCTCCGCAGATCTTATTAATTCGGTACAGAAAGCCCGCCCGTTAAATGCGGAGCGATCAAAGTTTTTTGAGGAGGGGGTCCGGGGGAAGCCCCTTTTGTTCACAAAAGGGGTGCCCCCGGTCTTGCGCGTAAGCGCTGACGGTCACACATCCATTGCTGCCGCCTCCGCGCCGTCGAGGGTTTTCTTCACCATGCCGGTAAGCGCTTTGCCGGGGCCGCACTCGACAAATCTGCCGATACCGTCCGACTGCATAGCGGTGAGCTCCGACGTAAAGCAAACTGAGGAATAGATGTGGCGCGAAAGTATGCCGTGTATATCGGTGAAGTCATCAAGTCTGCCGCCCGTCACGTTCGAGTAGAACGCCTTCTTCGGAGAACCGATCTTTATATCCTTTATAAGCTCAAGGAATTCGATGCCCGCTTCCTTCATATACTCACTGTGGAAAGCCGCGGCAACCGCAAGCGGCACAATTCGTTTGGCACCCTTGTCTTTGAGCAGTGCGGAGGCTTTCTCAATACCCGCTTCGCTTCCCGCAATAACGGTCTGCACCGGAGTGTTGTAGTTCACGGGAACGACATAATCACCGGCTGCGTTTATCTCCGCGCAGGCGGCTTCTATCACGTCTGACGGCATTCCGATAACGGCTGCCATTTTTCCGCCGTTCTTCTTTGCGGCTTTGTCCATGCAGGCGGCACGGTGCTTTATAAGGGTGTATCCCGTCTGCATATCTACGGCCCCGGCTGCAACGAGTGCGGCATATTCACCGAGAGAGTGACCGGCTACAGCGGTGAACTCACCGCCGTCAAGCTCATATTTCTTCGCGCACATCAGCGACATAGTAAATATCGCGGGCTGTGACACGCTTGTTACGGCAAGCTCCTCGGCTGTACCCTCGAACATAGCCTTCTTTATGTCGAATCCGAGAATATCCGAACCGGCTGCGAAAATGCCGTCATAAACTGCGGGAGCTTCATCGTAGAGCTTCTTCCCCATTCCGCTGTACTGTGAACCTTGTCCGGAGAATAAAAGTGCGGTTGCCATAGTAAAAATTCCTTTCTTTTCCTGTCTTTTTTCCGTACAGTTTGTCCGAAATCTGATTTTTTTATTTGTGCGATATTGACAAAATCGGGCTGTACTGATATAATATTAGTATGTATGTACGGGCTGGCCGTATTTATCACATTTTCTATTATATAACATTTTCATCATAAAATCAACCACAATACTAAATTTTGTCCTGCTCTGCGCGGGAAGATAACAGATAATAAATATACCGGAGAACAAAATGCGAGGAATTAAGATCATCGGCACCGGAATGTATGTGCCGGAAACAGCAGTCACCAACGACTGGCTCTCAACTATACTTGATACGAACGACGAATGGATATATACAAGAACGGGTATTAGAGAACGCCGCGTTTCCGTGGATAAGCCAAACTTCCATATGGCGGAACAGGCGGCTCTCGCAGCCGTAAAAAACAGCGGCATAGACCCCGCCGATATCGACCTTGTTCTTGCGGCTACCTGTTCGCCCGATTTCTTTTATCCGGCTCTTTCCTGCCTTGTGCAGCACACCGTAGGCGCATCGAACGCCGCGGCTTTCGATATAAACTCCGCCTGCACGGGCTTTATAAACGCGCTCGACACAGCTTCGAGATTTTTGCAGGACGGCGATTACAAAAACATTCTGATCGTCGCGAGCGAGCGTCTTGCCCCGCACTGCGACTACACCGACAGATCGGCGAGCATACTGTTCGGCGACGGAGCGGGAGCTGCTGTCGTAACAGGCAGCAGCAAGCCGATGTGGTCGTACTTAAATGCCAAAGGTGATTATTTCAACGCGCTTTACTGCAAAGTAGATCACAGCCGCGCAAACTGCCCGCTGCTGAAAGAGGATACCCTCCCCGAAGGGATCATAGACAACGAAGCCAAAAACCACACGCTCCAGATGAACGGCAAAGCGGTTTATAAGTTCGCGGTCGATGCGATGCAGACAGCGGTAAATAAGGTGCTTGAACGTTCGGGACTCACAAAGGAGGACATCGACCTCTACATACCGCACCAGGCGAACGCGCGTATTATCGAGAGCGCAGTCAAGGGACTCGGTCTCCCGGAAGAAAAGGTCTATGTGAACCTCGAAAAGCGCGGCAACACCTCAAGTGCCTGCATTCCCACCTGCCTCGCAGAGCTGAGCGAAGCAGGGCGTCTGAAAGACGGCATGAAGATATGCCTTGTGGGCTTCGGCGCGGGTCTCACCAGCGGAGCTATCGTGTTCGAGCAATGAGACGAGCGCGCACAGCGCGCAAGAAGGTCGCTGACGCTCGAGATCGGGGGCACCCCTTTTGTGAACAAAAGGGGCTTCCCCCGAACCCCCTCCTCAAAAAACTTTAATCGCTTCGCATTTAAGGGGCGGGATTTCCGAACAGTTTGAAGGCGAAGAAGAAAGGATATAAAAATGAAGACAAGGATAACCGAGCTTCTCGGAATAAAGTACCCGATCTTGCAGGGCGGTATGGCATGGGTAGCGGAAAGCACCCTCGCTGCGGCCGTCTCAAACGCCGGAGGCGCAGGAATAATCGCCGGCGGTGCCGCTCCGATAGATTATCTGCGTGAACAGATAAGACGCGCAAAGTCCCTTACCGACAAGCCGTTCGGCGTTAACGTAATGCTTCTCAGCCCGAACGCTGAAGACCTCGCGCAGCTCGTCATCGACGAGAAGGTCGCATTTGTGACTACCGGCGCGGGAAATCCCGGCAAGTTCATGGAGGGCTGGAAAAATGCCGGTATCAAGGTGATACCCGTCGTTCCGTCGGTAGCTCTCGCAAAGAGAATGGAGCGCGGAGGTGCGGACGCTGTCATAGCCGAAGGCACCGAAAGCGGCGGTCACATCGGTGAAAACACTACGATGTGCCTTGTCCCGCAGGTCGTTGACGCGGTGGAGATACCTGTTTTCGCGGCAGGCGGCATAGCGGACGGACGAGGTGTTGCGGCATCGTTCATGCTCGGCGCGGAGGGCGTTCAGGTTGGAACAAGGTTCCTTGCCAGCGAGGAATGTCAGATACATCAGAACTACAAAGACCTCGTTATCGGAGCAAAGGATACAGACAGCATAGTTACCGGAAGATTTACCGGTCACCCATGCCGCAACGTAAAGTCGAAGCTCGCGAAGAAGCTCCAGACATTCGAGAAGGACGGCGGCACTCCGGAAGAATTCGAGCAGATATCGGCGGGTTCTCTCCGCAAAGCCGTGGTTGACGGAGACCTGGAGAACGGCTCGTTCATGTGCGGAGCTATAGCCGGTATGGTAAACGAGATCAAGCCCTGCAAGGAAATAATCGAGGATATGTTCGCGCAGGCGGAAAAATTACTCGGCAAATAACATTCGCTTTCGCTTCCTTTCGCGTCCGAAAGGAAGCGGGTACAGAGTTTGAGAGTAGGGCAGAGCCCTCTCTCATGCGTCTGTTGACGGCTTTGCCGGCACAGACGCTGTGAAAGGAGCAGATAAAATGGCAGTTGCACTTATAACGGGAGCGTCGCAGGGAATAGGCGCCTGCATAGCAAAAAGACTTGCAAAGGACGGGTTTGATATAGCTATAAACCACTATCCGTCGGACGGCGACAAGGCGAAAGCCGAGGCTGTTGCGGAGGAATGCAGGAACATCGGAGCAAAGGCAGAGATATTCGCCGCCGACGTTTCCAATTTCGCGCAGTGTGCAGATATGGTCAAAGCCGTGAAGGATACATTCGGCTCGATAGATGCGCTGGTAAACAACGCCGGTATCACAAAGGACACCCTGCTCACACTTATGAGCGAGGAGCAGTACGATCAGGTCATCGCGGTGAACCAGAAATCGGTATTCAATATGATGAAGCCGGTCATCAAGATAATGATGAAGCAGAAGCACGGCGCGATAGTAAATATGGCATCTGTTGCGGGGCTTTACGGCAACGCCGGTCAGTTCAACTATTCCGCTTCAAAGGCGGCTATAATCGGTATGACCATGACAGCCGCAAAGGAAGTCGGCGCGAGAAATATCCGCGTGAACGCTGTCGCTCCGGGACTTATCAAGACCCCCATGACCGATGTGCTCACAGACGAGCAGAAAGCAAAGATATTCGAGCAGATCGCACTCCGCCGTTTCGGTGAGGTCGAGGAGATAGCGTCCGTGGTTTCGTTCCTGCTCTCCGACAATGCGTCCTACATCACCGGACAGACAATAGAGATAAGCGGCGGACTTTCAATGTAAACGACTTTGCCGTTTACATTGCGAATTGTGCATTGTGAATTGTGAATTTTCAAAAAGGAGACATTATGAGAAGAGTGGTTATAACCGGTCTCGGAATACTCAGTCCGACCGGAAATACTGTCGATGAATTTTGCGCGAGTCTGAAAGAAGGCCGACACGGCTTCACGCTTGACACATGGTTCCCGGGACAGACCGAAGAAAAGAATGTAGTTGCAAAGGTCAAGAACTTCGACGTTTCACAGTACATAGACAAGAAAGAAGCACGCCGCACGGATCCCGTTACACAGTATGCGGTGTATGCTTCAAAAAAGGCGCTCGAAGACGCGGGTACGGATTTCTCCGATATCGACCCGTATAAGCGCGGTGTCATCATAGCTTCCGGTATCGGCGGCATACAGACCACCGAGGAGCAGATACTCAACTACCACAACAAGGGCAACGGCAGAGTTTCGGTATTCACGATACCGATGATGATAAGCAATATGGCTCCCGGCGAAGTAGCGATAAAGACCGGCTTCAAGGGCGCAAACTATACGATAACCTCCGCCTGTGCATCCTCCACGCACGCAATAGGCGAAGCGTTCAGAATGATAAAGCACGGTTACCTTGACTGCGCGATAGCGGGCGGTACCGAAGCGTGCAGCATAGGGTTCGCAATGGCGGGCTTCAACAATATGCACGCAGTTACCCGCAGCACCGACCCCGACAGAGCTTCGATACCCTTTGACAAAGAGCGCTCCGGATTCGTTCTCGGAGAAGGCGCGGGCATAATAATCCTCGAAGAATACGAGCACGCGGTAAAGCGCGGAGCGAAGATATACGCAGAGCTCGCCGGCTACGGTGCGAC
>CACZGM010000021.1 GCA_902780695.1 uncultured Ruminococcus sp.
CTGTGGAGCCGGAACACGCCGCGATACTCGCGGGAGGCACCGTCGGTACTCACCTGCAAATGGGTATCGGGGACGGGATAATCCCGTCCATACTCAACCGCAGTATATACGACCACATACACATAGTCACCGACGAGGACGCTATCAACACAGCAAAGCAGCTTGCGTCGCTGGAAGGCATCATGTGCGGCATATCCAGCGGCACGAACGTCGCGGCGGCGATAAAGCTCGCGGAGAAGCTCGGCGAGGGCAAGACAGTAGTTACCATACTCCCCGACACGGCGGAGAGATACTTCTCCACCCCGCTTTTCGGCTGAGTCATGCGGAATATCATCGAGGTCACCGACCTTTCCGCGCCGGAGCTTACTCCGTTCACGGTCACGAACGAGTACGAACTCACGAAGCAGGGCGTATTCGTTGCGGAGAGCCCGAAAGTCATACGCACCGCACTTGAAGCCGGGTACGAGCCGGTTTCGATGCTTGCGGAGCGCGGCTGCATCACAGGAAGGGCTGCCGATATTGCGGAAGCCTGTCCGGAAACGCCGATATACACTGCCTGCCGCGATACTCTCGAAGGTCTGACGGGATATCGGCTGACACAGGGCATACTGTGTCTTATGCGCAGGAAAGAACTTCCGGCTCCGGAGAGCGTCCTGCACGGCGCAAAGCGTATAGCGGTGCTTGAAAACATAATGAATCAGACGAATGTGGGAGCGATATTCCGTTCTGCCGCCGCTCTGGGAGCCGATGCTCTGCTTCTCACCGAAAATTGCAGCGACCCGCTTTTCCGCCGGACTGTCCGCGTGAGCATGGGCGCGGTGTTCCGGCTCCCGTGGTGCGTTATCCCCGGACGTTCTCCGGAGTACGTCCGCACACTTGACGAAATGGGATTTGCGTGCGCGGCAATGGCGCTGCACGGAGACCCGGTGAGTATCGGTGATCCGGCACTTTGTGCGGAGCCGCGCCTTGCGCTGTTTTTCGGCACAGAAGACAGCGGACTGCGCCCAGAGACGATCGCGGCGTGCCGATACACGGTGAAGATACCCATGTCCCACGGCATTGACTCTCTGAACGTCGCCGCCGCAAGCGCGGTAGCGTTCTATCAGTTTTGTAAACAAGACTGACAGAAAATTCAGAATTAATTTCCGTTTGACTTTCCGTAAGGAAAGTGATATAATGAAATAATAACGTGAACCTATCCCGAAGGAGACCCGAAAATGAAAAAAATAACTGCGATCATAGCGGCGGCAGCTGCACTTATGATAGCCTTATCCGGCTGCGGCAGCAGTACCGGAACCCAGAACTCCGGTTCCGCAGGCACACAGGCACCGATACATACAGAGAAGGAAACACAGCGCATAGGCTGTCTCACCTGCATAGGACTTGACGAGGACGGCGTGAAAAAGTGGTCACAGAACGTGGCTGCCGACGGTGACGAGGGTGAGCCCTATTCCGAATCCGATACGCTTGTGTTCTTTGACACACTCGATTCAATGGTAATGGCGCTCGGCTCCGGCAATATCGACCGTATATCGCTGGGATACGCTCCCGCGAAGTATATTGTTGACAGAAACGATTCTTTCAGACTGTCCGACAAGGGCTATATTACAATACTCGGTTATTCGATAGCGGTGCTTGACGCAGATGACCGCGGGCTGATAGAAAAGGTGAACAAGGCGATCGACGAAATGAAAGCAGACGGTACCCGCGACCTGCTCGAAAAGAAGTACATCACCGATCTCGGAAGCTCCGACCCGGAAGCCGTGGAACTCCCGCACAACGCTGAATGGGAGACCGTGCGCATAGCTGTCACCGGCGATATGCCGCCTATGGATCTGATGCTTCCCGACGGAACTCCCGCCGGCTTCAATACCGCGTTCCTTGCGGAGCTGTCAAAACGTATCGGTTACAATTTCGAGCTTGTGAGCGTAAATTCCGCGTCCCGTGCGAGCGCACTAACCTCCGGACGTGTAGATGCTCTTTTCTGGATGCGCGGCGCTTATGATTCGGACGGCAACGCTCTCCCCTTCCCGCTTGACAGCATTGAGGGAGTCAAGGTCTCAAAGCCTTATCTGCTTGACAAGCGTGTATCGGTGACCCGGAAATAAACCGGAAGCCGGTCTCTATATCTCCCAAAAGTAAATTTTTGAAAGACAAAGACCGCCGAAACGATCCGGCGGTCTTTTTGTATTGTATCAGCCTTTTTTCTTCTGTGTGAGTATCTTCACGCCGGAGCTTGTACCGAGACGCGAACAGCCGAGACGGATAAACTCTTCCATATCCTCACGGGACTTTATACCGCCTGCCGCTTTGATCTTCACATTCTTTCCGATATGTTCCGCGAACAGCTTCACATCGTCGAACGTAGCGCCTCCGGTGCCGAATCCGGTCGAGGTCTTGATAAAATCCGCGCCAGCAGTCGTGACCGCGTTGCACATCATTATCTTCTCGTCCTCCGTGAGAAAGCAGGTCTCTACAATAACTTTCAGTATGTGACTGCCGCAGACCGCTTTCAGCTGTCCGATCTCGTCAATTACCGTGTCATAGTCCCTGTTCTTTACGGCGGTGAGATTTATCACCATATCTATCTCGTTCGCCCCGTCGGCAAGCGCCTGCTTTGTCTCCGCGATCTTTGCCGCAGTGCTTGAATAGCCGAGCGGGAAACCGACAACCGTACAGATGTTCAGCTCCGGGAACTCCGCGTGTACCTGCTTTATATAGCAGGGCGGTATGCATACGCTCGCGCACTTATAGCCGGAAGCCTCGATGCACAGCGTCCGTATCTGCATGGCAGTTGCCGTCGGCGACAGCAGGGTGTGGTCTATATATCCGAATAACTCTGCGTTTGTCATTTCTCTACCTCTCTCGGAAAATCATGTTCGGTGCGTGTAGTTCAGCGGTAAACTTATCCCCGGAAACAAATGCCGGGAAAGCGTCCGGCTTAATCCGTCATCAGTGCGCAGACCTTGTTGCAGTATGCGACGGGGTCTTCGATCTCCAGTCCTTCGATAAGAAGCGCCTGATCGTAAAGGATATCGGCGTAATCTGCGAGCTTCTCCTTGTCGTTGTCATAAAGGAACTGCAATTTTGAGAATATCGGGTGATCCGCATTTATTTCAAGCACTCTGTCTGCCTTCGGCTTCATCTCGTTGCCGGGCATAGCGCCGAGCACCTTCTCCATTTCGAGCGAAACCTCGCCGTCGCTGGTAAGGCAGACCGGGTGAGAACGCAGCTTTGCGGAGATGCGCACATCTGCTACCCTGCCCTCAAGCGCTTTCTTTATCTCGCCGAGCAGATCCTTGTTCTGTTCGGTCTTTTCCTTCTTTTCCTTCTTCTCGTCCTCGGACTCGAAATCAGCATCGCTGGACTGAATGGACTTGAATTCCTTTCCGTCGTAATCAACGAGCATCTTCACAATGAACTCATCCACGTTGTCGGTGAGGTAAAGTATCTCATAGCCCTTGTCCTTGAGCATTTCGGTCTGCGGGAGAGTATCGAGCTTTGCTACGGACTCGCCGCTTGCGAAGTAGATAGCGTCCTGACCCTCTTTCATTCTGGATACGTACTCTTCAAGGGTGGTGTACTTCTTCTCGGCGCTGGAGGTGAAGAGCAGGAGATCCTGCAGGAACTCCTTCTGCATACCGTAGGAGCTGTACAGACCGTACTTTATCTGGAGACCGAAGTTCTTCCAGAATTCCTCATACTTTTCACGATCGTTATTCAGCAGCTTTTTCAACTCGTTCTTGATCGTTCTTTCGATGCTCTTCTCGATCAGCTTCAGCTGTCTGTCATGCTGGAGCATCTCACGGGATATGTTGAGCGACAGATCCTCGCTGTCAACAAGACCCTTTACGAAGCTGAAATAATCGGGCAGCAGGTCGCCGCACTTCTCCATTATCATAACGCCGCTTGAATAGCGCTGGAGACCCTTTTCGTACTCCTTGGTGTAGAAGTCGAACGGAGCCTTTTTCGGTATGAACAGCAGGGCATTGTATGTGGATGTTCCCTCTGTCTTTGAGTGGATATGGACAAGCGGATCCATATAATCGAGGAACTTTTCCTTGTAGTATTCGTTATACTGCTCGTCGGTAAGCTCCTGCTTTGACTTCTTCCAGATCGGCACCATGCTGTTGAGTGTCTCGATCTCGGTCGTCTCGTCGTATTCGCCCTCCTTGCCTTCCTTGGGAGTGCGCTTGGTTACAGCCATTCTTATCGGGTATCTGATATAGTCGGAATAGCGCTTTACGAGGCTGCGGAGCTTGTATTCCGCAAGGTACTCGTCGTAGTCCTCCTCCTCGGTCTTGTCCTTGAGGTAAAGTGTGATAACGGAGCCGTTTGTGTCCTTTTCCGCTTCGGTTATCGTATAGCCGTCAACGCCCTCGCTCGTCCAGAGGTAGGCGGTGTCCTCACCGTACTTCTTTGTGAGCACTTCCACCTTCTTTGCCACCATGAACGCGGAGTAGAAGCCCACACCGAACTGTCCGATAACATCTACTTCTTCCTTGTCCGCTTCCGCGTTGTCCTGCTTGAACTTGAATGAACCGGACTGCGCGATAACGCCGAGGTTGTTTTCGAGCTCGTCCTTGTTCATACCGATACCGTTATCGGTAACGGTTATGGTACGCTTGTCCTTGTCGAACGCGAGGTCTATGCCGAGGTTTTCTCTTGTTATGCCGAGATTTTCCTGCATTGATCTGAAATACAGCTTATCCATTGCGTCGCTTGCGTTTGAGATAAGCTCACGCAGGAATATCTCTTTGTGCGTATAGATCGAGTTTATCATCATTTCGAGCAGACGCTTCGATTCAGCCTTGAACTGCTTCTTTGCCATGATATATCGTCTCCTTTTTCTTTTGTTAGCACTCACAGCTTCCGAGTGCTAAATATATTATAGCACTTTTTTTCAATATGTCAACCCCTTTTTAACAATTAATTAATATGGACTCTGCTCTGCGGACATATCCGAATTTTTACGAAACATTGTACAATGCACTTGCTCAATGCACAATTCACAATGCACAATTGTGGTATCGCCTTACTGCGATTATCTTAATCGTGATAAAAGGGCGGGAAATGACATCTTTTGAAAGACCGGTCTCTTTCAGTAACTTCATCCACGAAAAAATCAGAAAAAAATGTTGCAATTTCCCGCAAAAAGTATTATAATATTATGGTATGCGCACCGGAGTATGTTTTCCCCGCCGGAAGCGGGAAAAATGTTCGTCCGGAGATAGAAAAAACAAACATATATTAAGTATGTGACAAGAGAAAAGAAGGCATTTGAATGGAGAGCTTTGAATTTCTGAAAAACCTTGCCATAATCATCGTATCGGCAAAGGTTTTCGGACTGATCGCAAACAAACTGAAAGCGCCGCAGGTCGTCGGCGAGATAATCGCGGGACTGCTTATCGGACCCTGTGTGCTCGGCTGGGTCGAACAGACAGAATTTCTCTCCCGTATGGCGGAGATAGGCGTTGTGCTGATAATGTTCGGCGCGGGACTTGAAACAAATATGAAGGATCTGCTGAAAACGGGTCCTAAAGCACTGCTTGTAGCCCTTGTCGGCGTGTTTGTGCCGCTTGTGGGCGGTGCGGTGACATATATGCTGATCTTCGGTTTCAGCGAATTCGGCAGCGAGAACTTCATGCGCGCCGTGTTCATCGGCACCATAATGACCGCCACCTCCGTCGGCATAACCGTGCAGACGCTCAAAGAGCTCGGTCATCTGAAAGGTCACATCGGTACGCTGATAATGAGCTCCGCTATAATCGACGATATCATCGGCATTATCGTGCTCACGTTCGTTATCGGCTTCAAAGACCCGAATTCCGCACCTATGGACGTTGTTATCCGCACGGGACTGTTTATCCTGTTCAGTTTCGGTGTCGGCATAATCTCCTACTACGCGTTCAAATTCATAGACAAGCGTTACCCGCATAAGCGCCGTATCCCTATCCTCGGACTTGCACTGTGCATGATAATGGCGTACTGCGCGGAGAAATTCTTCGGCATAGCCGATATAACCGGTGCTTACGTCGCGGGTCTGATACTCTGCAACCTGCGCGATTCCGAGTATATCGCGGAGAAAATGGATATCAGCTCTTACATGATGTTCGGTCCGGTCTTTTTCGCAAGTATCGGTCTTAAAACCCAGTTTGACGGCATCACACCGGAGCTGCTCCTGTTCTCGGCGGCATTCGTGTTCACCGCGCTGATAACAAAGGTCATCGGCTGCGGAACGACCGCAAAGCTGCTGGGCTACAGCACGAAAGACAGCCTGAAAGTCGGCGTCGGCATGATGACCCGCGGCGAGGTCGCGCTTATCGTCTCGCAGAAAGGTTTGTCCGTGGGACTTATGGATCCGGTATATTTCACGTCCGTTATCCTGCTGATAATCGTATCGTCGGTTTCCACGCCTATCCTGCTGAAACTGCTCTACCGCGGCGAAGCAAAACCGGATACACCGGAAGCAAATCCGAATTAATTAATTACATAAAAGTTGTCCGGATTGTTTGAAATTATTGTGGAAAACAGCAAAAATTCTGTTTTTGCTTGACATAGAGGGATAAGTATGATATCATACTACTATGGTAATTGATTAGCGTAGTAGTATAGTAAAGCGAGGCAATCGGAAATGATTGATGTACAATCACCTGTTCCCGTGCTGACAATAGTATTCTCGGTGTTCAATCTGATCGTTAGCCTTGCAATACCGGTAGTCCTGTTCCTCGTGTTCCGGAAGAAGTTCGGGTGCAGGTCGGCTCCGTTCATCGCCGGTATGCTGACATTCATCGTCTTTTCGATGATACTCGAACCTCTCCTGCATAACCTTGCCGGCATAAGCGACCCGGACAGCCCGATAGCCAACAATATCTGGCTTTACGCGCTTTACGGAGGCTTCGCGGCGGGAATTTTCGAGGAGACCGGCCGCTTTGTGACGATGAAGCTCTTCCTAAAGAAATACTATGACAACGACCGCAATGCGCTGATGTTCGGCGCGGGTCACGGCGGAATTGAAGCGGTGCTGATCCTCGGCTCCGGTTCGGTCAACAACATAATGTACGCTGTAATGCTCAATTCCGGCATGGAACAGACTCTTCTCGACGCGCTGCCGGATGAGGCTCTGAAAACACAGCTTCAGACCATTTTCGATCAGATAAGGACCACTCACCCCGCGATGCTGCTTGTTGCTCCCGCGGAACGCCTTATCGCGGTGACATTCCATATCGCGCTTTCGGTGCTCGTATGGCTGGCAGTGACACGCAAGGGAAAAACATGGCTTTACCCGCTGGCGGTGGTACTCCATGCGGTGCTTGACGGAGCGATGGTGATAGTGAACAAGTTCACCGGTTCGCTGCTGATCACCGAGTTGTTCATTGCGGTATTCACAGCCGCTGTTTGCTTCTTCTCGTACAGGATCTGGAAAGCAAGCAAAAAACCGGAAGCGGAGAGCGCTGCTCCCCCGCCGGAACGATAACGCGCCAAACGTGAACCAAAATTCTTAATTCTTAATTTTTCATTGAGGTGATCAATATGAAGAAATACGACCTTCTCACCCCCGAAGGAACCCGCGATCTGATATTCGATGAGTGTGCCGCGCTCCGCAGCGTAGGCGAAAAGCTCAGACAGATCTACACGAGCCACGGCTATTCCGAGGTTATAACCCCCGGACTCGAATTCTTCGATGTGTTCAACAATAAATCACGACATTACTCGCAGGAGGTGCTTTACAAGCTCACCGACGGCAAAGGCAGGATAATGGTGCTGCGCCCGGACTCCACGATGCCGATAGCCAGACTTATGGGAACGAGACTGCGGACGGCAACGCTCCCGCTGAAGCTGTTCTACAACCAGACCATATACAGGGCAAACCCCAAGGAGAGCGGCAGGGACGACGAGTTCTTCCAGAGCGGCGTCGAGCTTATCGGCGGCGACGTTATGCGCTCGGATATGGAGGTGCTGTCCATAGCCGCGGAAGTTATGCAGTCCTTCGACGCAGCGGAGCAGCGCTTCGAGATAGGCGACAGCGGATTTTTCCCGCTGCTTTCCTCAAAGCTCGGACTGAAGGAGCAGGAGCTGGACGATCTGCGCGAATACTTTATCTCCAAGAATTACCCCGCTCTGGACGAGATGCTGTCGCGCTTCGGCGGCAACACGGACGCTGAGGCTCTGGCGAAGATGTCACGGCTTTTCGGCGGCAAGGAAGTCTTTGCGGAAGCGCGCAAAGTGCTGCCGGAAGGAGCAAAGCCGATACTTGACAGGCTGGAAAAGGTGTTTGACAGCCTTTGTGGGCTCGGCATGAGCGGTGAGGTCACGGTCGATCTCGGATTTGCGGGCAAGACAGAGGACTACTACACGGGCATCGTGTTCAAGGGATATATCGAGGGCTACGGAATGCCGGTGCTCACGGGCGGCCGCTACGACAGACTGATAGCGGATTTCGGCGTTGACACCCCCGCAACAGGCTTCGCGGTGAACGAAAACGCAGTCGCGGACGCTCTGCTGAAACGCTCCGGCGGAATGCTGACACCAGCTCCGGATGTGGTTATTTGGGCGGACGACGATAACATCGTGAACGCTATAAAATACTGCCGCGAGCTTATTTCAAAGGGTCTGACCGCTGAATACGCAGACCTCGCCGACAGGGACGCGGCAAGAGAATATGCGAAGACACGCGGTGCAAAGACTCTTCGCGTGATGACGACAACTGACAATATGGAGGAGCCTCTGGAATGAACGGAAATAAAGCGATAAGAATAGCGCTCACAAAGGGAAGGCTCGAAAAGGACACGGTAGGGCTGTTCGAGAAAATGGGATTTGACGTGACGGAACTGAAAGAAAAAGGCCGCCGACTTATCCTTAACATTCCTGGCGAGAATATGGAAGTCGTGCTTGCGAAAGCGGCTGACGTTATAACTTATGTTGAGCTCGGTGCGTGCGATATCGGCGTTGTCGGCAAGGACACGATACTCGAACACGGCGGCAAGTATTTTGAGGTGGCAGATCTCGGCTTCGGAAGGTGCAGATTTGCCCTTGCGACGAAAAAGGGACTCGACTTCTACGGCGGCGTGGGAGTAAAGACCGTGGCGACAAAATATCCGAAGGCACCGCTGCTGAAAATAGCGGACGGCATTGTGGATATCGTTGAAACCGGAACCACTCTGAAAGAGAACGGGCTTGCGGTCATCGAGGACGTTGTGCCGATATCAGCAAGACTTATTGTAAACACCGTAAGCATGAAGCTCAAAAAGGAGCGCATCGAACAGCTCACAGACCTTATGCTTTCACAGCTGTGAAAGCATAGCCGCCGCGTCTGCGGACGCGGACGAGAAACGGGCTCTGCCCTTTTCTCAAAACTCTTTTGATGACCCTTTGCGGCACGCGTCATGCGTGCCTTTGGGGGTCATCTGCACGGCTTCCTGCCGTGACCCTGCTCCGCTTTTCAGAAAAGCGGAGGGAAAACAGTGCAGGATTTTATAGATAATGCAGAAAAGAAAGGAACATCAAAAATGATAGGTACGATATATGCCGACGGAAGCGAGAAAGTGTTTCTGAAGGAAGTAGAAAAAAGAAGCGGCGAGATAAACGCGGACGTTGAAAAGACGGTCAGAGCAATAATCGCCGACGTTAAGGAAAACGGCGACAAGGCTGTAAAGGCATACACAGCAAAGTTCGACTGCCCCGACGTGAAGTATTACAGAGTTCCGCAGGAAGTGATACAGGACGCGCTGACCGAAGCGGACAGCGAACTTGTTGATTCCCTGCTGAACTGCATAGAGAAGATAACAGCGTTCCACGAGCGCCAGAAGCAGAACGGCTACATGATGACGGACGAGACCGGAGTTATCCTCGGGCAGCGTGTCCGCGGCCTTGACAAGGTCGGACTGTATGTTCCCGGCGGCACGGCTGCATATCCCTCCTCCGTTCTGATGAACGCGATACCCGCAAAGATCGCCGGAGTGGGCGAGATAGTTATGGTAACGCCTCCGCTCAAAGACGGCACACCGAACAAGGATATCCTCGTTGCTGCTGCGCTCTGCGGAGTTGACAGCATATTCATGTGCGGCGGAGCGCAGGCTGTGGCTGCGCTCGCTTACGGCACGGACGAAATACCGAAAGTATCGAAGATAGTGGGACCCGGCAACATTTTCGTTGCTACGGCAAAGAAGCTGCTCTACGGCACGGTGGATATCGACATGATAGCGGGACCCAGCGAGATACTTGTTGTTGCGGACGACACCGCGAACCCGAAGTACCTTGCCGCCGATCTTATGTCACAGGCGGAGCACGACAAGCTCGCAAGCGCTATTCTCATTACGACGAGCAAGGAGATCGCGGAGCAGACGACTGCCGAGATCGAACGCCAGATGCAGACGCTTGAAAGAAAAGAGATCATAGACTACTCGCTCACGAATTACGGCAAGATCATTGTTACCGACAGCATTTACGACGCCTGCGACATCGCGAACGCGCTTGCGCCGGAACACTGCGAGGTAGTGGCGAGAAACCCGCTTGAATTCATCGGAAAGATCGTGAATGTAGGCTCGCTGTTTCTCGGCGAATACGCGCCGGAGCCACTCGGAGACTACTACGCAGGACCGAACCATGTTCTCCCCACAAGCGGGACCGCACGGTTCTTCTCTCCGCTCTCCGTTGACAGCTTCATCAAGAAATCGAGCTACATCTATTACACACCGGACGCACTTAATGCCGCAGGAGACGATATAATCAGAGTTGCGGAGCGCGAACACCTCACGGCACACGCAAACTCTATAAAAGTACGTCTCGAAGATCTGCGCAAATAAGCAGAAACTTTCAAAACAGCAACCTGCACGAATTGAACGGATCTGTCTCCCCGCTGCTGTGATGTGAAAAGTAGAGACGGACTGCGGAGAACGCACCGCGGCTGTCAATGAGTCGCCGCCTATGCAAGACCCGCCCCTTAAAACTCACTCGGGCGGCGGATTGTCCGCGCGGACTCCGCGCGCCCCGCGGCAGCGGAAAAATCTTAAAGGCTCTTAAAAAGTCTCTTGGAAAAACGCGTCCTTGGATCCAAGGCGGAGCCTTGGCCTGGTCTGGCGCGGAGCGGCCAGCGAGGCTTGGAGCAGAGCTCCAAACAGCGAAGCAGCAGGTCCGGCACCAAAGCCCGCCTCGGTGAAGCCGAAGCAGAAAAAAGCTCTCAAAAGGAATGATATATATGTCTTCATGGGAAAACAATGTGCGTAAGGTCGTACCTTACACACCCGGCGAACAGCCGAAGGAAAAGAACATCATAAAACTTAATACGAACGAGAACCCTTACCCGCCGTCACCGGCGGCAAAAGCCGCTCTCGAAGCGTTCGACAGCGACGATATGCGCCTGTACCCCGCTCCCGATGCCGCGGAGCTTGTTGACGCGATCGCAGAAACATACCGTGTGAAGCCGGAGCAGGTTTTTGTCGGAGTGGGCTCGGACGACGTTATCTCAATGGCGTTCATGACATTCTTCAATTCCGACAAGCCCATTCTCTTCCCCGATATCACATACTCCTTCTACGACGTGTGGGCAGAGGTTTACGGAATACCCTACAAGCGAATACCGCTGACTGCGGACTTCCGTATAAACGCCGGCGACTACTCACAGCCTAACGGCGGTATCATATTCCCGAACCCGAACGCTCCGACAGGCGTTCTCGAAAGCACGGAAATGATCGAAAGCGTGATAAAGGCTAACCCGGATTCCGTCGTCATCATCGACGAAGCGTACATCGACTTCGGCGGGACAAGCGTACTGCCGCTTATCGAAAAATATGAGAACCTGCTCGTAGTGCAGACGTTCTCAAAATCCCGGAATATGGCGGGTATGCGCATAGGTTTCGCTTTCGGCAGCAAGAAGCTGATAAAATACATGAACGACGTGAAGTTCTCCGTAAACTCATACACCATGAACCGCGTCACAATAAAGTGCGGAGCCGCAGCGGTGCGCGACGGCGAATACTTCAGAGCGACCTGTGCAAAGATAATCGGAACCCGTGAGAACGCAAAGAAACGGCTCTCACAGCTCGGATTTACTTTCCCCGACTCGATGAGCAACTTCATCTTCGCAAAGCATAAGACCGCTTCCGCAAAGACGATATTCGAGGAGCTCAAAAAGCGGAAGATATTCGTCCGCTACTGGAACAAGCCGATAATCTGCGATTACCTGCGCATAACGATCGGCACGGACAACGATATGCAGGCGCTTTATGACGCGCTTGAGGAAATACTTAAGGAGGCCGCGAAATGAGCAGGACAGCAGAGATATCAAGAAAAACAAAAGAGACCGACATTATCGTAAAGCTGAACATAGACGGCAGCGGCAGCCCCGACATCGACACCGGGATCGGCTTTTTCGACCATATGCTGACGGCGCTGTGCGTTCACGGCGGATTCGATATGACCGTGAAGTGCAGGGGCGATCTTAACGTGGACGGTCACCACTCCGTGGAGGACACCGGCATAGTTCTCGGCAAAGCATTCGCGGAAGCTCTCGGCGACAAGTCCGGCATCATGCGCTACGGTTCGGCGTTTATCCCTATGGACGAGGCGCTCGGTTTCTGCTCCCTCGATATAAGCGCAAGACCTTTCCTTGTATTCAACGCTTCGTTCACGAACGAGCGCATCGGGGATTACGAAGCCTGCCTTACCGAGGAATTCATGCGGGCGTTCGCTTTCAATGCGGGTATTACCCTGCACCTGCGCGAAGAGTACGGCAGCAACGACCACCACATAACCGAAGCACTGTTCAAGGCGCTTGCACACGCGCTGAAACAGGCTGTGAAGCGCAATGATTCGGGTGCGGCGCTCTCGACAAAAGGAACTCTCTGAGCCGGCAGCCCTGCCGCACAGGCGGCGCTGAGATGTACAACGCCGTCTGTGACAAAATGATAATAAAGATGAAAGATATAACTGCCGTAAGACCCGACGGCTTCTGATGACGCAAAAAGGACGGAATATGAAAACAGCAATAATCGACTACGGCGCAGGAAACCTGTTCAGCGTAAAGAACGCGCTGGACTATATCGGCGCCGAAAGCGTGATAACCAAAGACCCGGCCGTGCTTGAAAGCGCGGAGCGGATAATTCTCCCCGGTGTGGGAGCCTTTGCGGACGCGATGAAAAAGCTCGGTGAGACCGGGCTTATCGGCACAATCAAGGAACAGGCGCGGAAAAAGCCGCTGCTCGGAATATGTCTCGGTATGCAGATGCTTTTCGACAAGAGCTTTGAGTTCGGAGAAACGGACGGTCTCGGACTTATCCCCGGCACTGTGGAGCTTATGACCCCGCCCGGTCTGCTGATACCGCAGATTGGTTGGAACAGGCTGATATACAACGAAAAATGCGCAATCCTCGACGGACTCGGTGACGAGCCGTATGTTTACTTCGTTCATTCCTACGCGGCGCACTGCGGCAGTGAGAATGTCGCGGCATATACCGACTACGGCGGGAACGTGCCTGCGTGCGTATTCAGCGGGAATGTCTACGGCTGCCAGTTCCACCCCGAGAAGAGCGGAGAGACGGGATTGCAGATACTCCGCAATTTCCTCGCGCTGTGAAGACTTACCGTATTATCCATATCGCCGCGAATGTCATAGCTTTCGGCTCTCTCGGTGCGGCGCTTGTATATCTGCTGATGAATTACGCCGGACTGCCGGAACCGCTCGGCGTGCATTTCAGCGCCGTAAACGGACAGTTCGACGTATTCGACGCAAAATACTTTGCTTTCTACCCGTTCATCATGGGCTTCGTCATTTTAGGCGCACTGAGTCTGCTGACACTTGCGGTGAACAGGATAAAAAAGCTCGGTCCAGACCTTAACGAAAAAGGCGGCATAGTGTTCCGCTGTTCGGCGGTACTGATGATCGACACGATGAAGCTCGCATGGGCTGTATTCTTCACATTCTGGACGTACTGCGTCGTACAGCAGACCGGAATGGGCGACGGCTCGGTACTTGATATGTTCCGCGTATTCTTCCTGCTGCTGCCTATTATCGCGATAATAGTCTTTATCGAAATAACGGTAAAATACAAGGCGGCTGCACCCGTAAACGAGAAACCGGATCATGACATACCCGCTTTCGGGAAGAGGTTCAGGATCACTCACATCACAATAAATATCATTGCCGCGGGTCTGCTCGGTGCATTTCTGATATATTTCCTTTTATCATACGGCGGACTCCCGGAGCGGATCGGCGTGCATTTCGGCAGCAGCGGCGGATTTGACGTTTACTCATACAAGGTCTTCGGATTTTATCCGTTCGCCGCAGGCTTCGGACTTTTCGGCATATTCAGTCTGGTGTCGTTTGCGGTAAGAAGGATAAAGCGCACAGGTCTGAACGTGAGCGAAAAAGGCAATCTGCTGATACGGCAGATCACGGTCGAGATACTCGATTCGATGAAGCTGATATGGTCGCTGTTTTTCTCATCATGGGCATACAGCGTGATACATCAGACGGGAATGAACATGACAATAACCGGTCTTCTTACCGCATTGTTCCTTTTGCTGTTCCCGGTATCGGCAGCAGTCATTATAATTATCTCAAAAACACACAGAATAACAACAGGAGAACCGAAAAATGATAATCCTACCCGCAATTGACATTAAGGACGGAAACTGCGTGCGGCTCGTAAAGGGCGACTACGGCACGGCTCACAAGGTCGCGGAAAGCTACATGGACACGGCGAGAATGTTTGAGAGCTGCGGCGCAGAGTGGATACACATGGTCGATCTTGACGGCGCAAAGGACGCTGCGCAGACGAACAGGGATATATTCCTCGATGTGGCAAAGAACACGAAGCTGAAAGTCGAAGTCGGCGGCGGGATACGCACGCCGGAAGCTGCGGAGATGTACCTGTCCGGCGGCGTTGAGCGCGTTATAATAGGCTCGGCGGCAGTAAAGGATCCGGCGCTGGTAAAGACTCTCGTTAAGGAATACGGCTCCCATGTCGCAGTCGGAATAGACGCAAAGAACGGCATGGTCGCCACGGAGGGCTGGCTGGAAACATCGGACGTGCGCTTCACCGATCTCGCGAAAGCGATGTCGGATATCGGCGTTCAGTACATCATCTTCACCGACATTTCAAAGGACGGCACGCTCGGCGGCGTGAACACGGAACAGCTCGGCGAGATAAACCGCGCGTGCTCCGCGAACATCATCGCAAGCGGCGGCGTAAAGGATATCGAAGATATCCGGAAATGCCGCGAACTCGGACTTTACGGTGCGATATGCGGGAAATCCATATACAGCGGAACGCTTGATCTGAAAGAAGCGATAGCGGAGGCTGAAAGGTAATGTGGCACGATATAAACACCGATGCTGACATTGAAGCTCTGATGAAGGAAACGGGGTATTTCCACGATACGGTCGTTGTTACGGCAAATTACACAAGCGGAGATCACGCTGTTGAAAACGGTCTTGTTTTCGCGCAGGGTTTCGATTCCCATGAACTTTCGGTGATCTTCGACGGCGACTGGATCAAAAGGCTGGAGCTTAAATTCACCGGCGTGCGGAAGTTCTCATTCTGCGGACTTGACGATCTGGAGCTGCCATCGCTGCTCGAATGTACACTGGAGTTTCGCACCGATCTTCGCGGCAGGACGAGGAACGAAAAACTGATACTATGGGCTGACGACCCCATTGACCCGCTGACCTACGAAGACCGCGCACTGCTGTCCGGTCAGCTTAGCCGGACTACAGGAAGAAGAAAAGGAACATCATACGTCATTGCGGAAAAGCTGCAATGGCGGTATGTTGAAGAATAAGGAGAGACTATGTTAGCAAAGCGAATAATCCCCTGCCTTGACGTGAGAAACGGCAAGGTAGTCAAGGGCGTTAATTTTGAGGGAATACGAGATGTGGGCGACCCGGTCGAATGTGCTTTTGAGTACAACAGACAGGGCGCGGACGAGATCGTGTTCTATGATATCACGGCCTCCCACGAGGGACGCGGAGTTATGCTCGACGTGGTGCGCGAGACGGCGAAGAAGGTCTTCGTGCCGCTGTGCGTAGGCGGAGGTATCGCCACGGTAGAAGATTTCCGCGATACTCTGCGCGCGGGTGCGGACAAGGTCTCCGTAAACTCGCAGGCGGTGAAGAATCCGAAGCTGATTAGCGACGCGGCGGAGATATTCGGCAGTCAATGCGTTGTTGTCGGCATCGACGCGAAACGCAGCGGCAAGGGCGGATTTTCCGTATTCATAAACGGCGGGCGCGTTGATATGAACCTTGATCTCGGAGACTGGGTAAAGGAGATAGAAGAGCGCGGAGCCGGAGAGATATGCCTGAATTCGATAGACACCGACGGCACAAAGGCGGGATTTGACATCGAGATGCTGAATTTCGTGTGCAGCCGGGTGAAGATACCCGTTATCGCAAGCGGCGGCTGCGGAAAGCTCACCGACTTTTCCGAGGTGTTTGAAAAGACACAGGCAAGCGCGGCGCTCGCGGCGTCTCTCTTCCATTTCAGAGAGCTCACCGTCGGCGAGGTCAAAGCCCACCTGAAAGAAAAGAACATACCCGCAAGATGAAGGCGGTTCAATGCACAATGCACAATTGTGGAGTCCGTTCCGCGGACATATCCGAATTGTGACAAAGCGGCGGATCTTGTGCAGAGGTTACAGCAAAATCTTGATTTAAGAAATATTAACGTGTCATGTCAAAAATTTAAATCATGTGCGCAGCACGCTCAACAATTGTTAATTGTGAATTGATAAAACGGGGTACTGATATGAAAAAATATCTTATCATCATGATCGCATCTTTACTGATATTATCAGCCTGCTCAAACGAAAAGGTAGTCGCTTCCACAATAGCCGTATCCGAAGCGCAGACCACGACCGCTGCTGAAACGACAGAATCGGAAACTACCGAAGCGGAAACAACTGCAGAGGTCACGGAAACGGAAGCTGCTGAGGAACCCGAACCGGAAAAACCCATGAAGGAAGTGAAGATCGGGGAAATGACGCTGAAGCTCGACCCGGCCTTGTGGGAGACTGTTGATGAATACATCACGAGAACGGAAAAGGATGGCGAGATCATGACCGAAGAGGACAAAGCGGATATGCTGTCTTACGGCGAAAATCTCTATGTTCTGCGTGATACCGACGCTCTTCTTTGGATCGAAGCAAGCGATTTTGAACGGGAAGACGGTTTCGGGACCGATGAAGACTATGAGCTATATGCCATGAGCCTGAACACTTCCGCATCACAGAACGATTTGACCGGCTTCAGATCAGACTTGTCGGAACGGAACGGTATCCCGTTTCTCGATTCGTTCATGACTATGGATACGGGCAACTACACCCGCTTATGCACGATAATGAAGGATCAGTACGGTTATTCGCTGATGCTTTCAAATTACTCAAGAAAGAATGAGAAGGAATACCTTTACAGCCTGATAGATACTATTACATTCGACGAAAATTGATTGTCACAACAATAAATATAATCAAACACGGAGGAAAAGAAAATGGAAAATGTACTGAAAGAGCTTTACGATACGGTAGTTGAGCGCAAGAGCGAAAAGCAGGAGGGCTCATATACCTGCTACCTGTTTGAAAAGGGGATCGACAAGATCCTCAAGAAGTGCGGCGAGGAATGCACCGAAATGGTCATAGCCGCAAAGAACGCCGACAACGACGAGCTTAAAAACGAGATCGCGGATCTTATGTATCACATCATGGTAATGTGCGTTGAGCGCGGTCTTGCCTGGGAGGACGTTGAAGCCGTTCTCGCGGAGCGCAGCAACAAGACCGGCAATCTCAAGCAGTTCCATTCTGTTGATAAGAATACATGATAACATGACGGGGAGTACGCACAAAACGCATACTTCCCTGTCATTGCGTTTTGTGTAATTGTAACAAATCGCGTAAATATTACCAAATCCGTGCGACGTTTCACCTGTTTTCGCGTCTTTATGTACAGAAGACGGTAACAACCTATCAACTCCTGCCGAATCACACACAGACTTCGGAAAGACAGTCTGCGATTTGGTATTGCTTCACGAAAGGAATAAAAGCCATGAAAAAAACAGCTCTCATTTCAATACTCGCCGTATGCGCACTTCTCGTCTCCGGCTGCTCACAGAAAAACGGCGGAGCCGCCGCTTCCGGTACACCTGCGGAGACAACAACGACCACTGCAATAGCTTCTGAGCCGGAGGTCACAACTCCCGCGGAGACAACAACAACGACCGCAGCAGCTCCCGACATTGAAGCGCTGAATTATATGTTCGGCGGATATGTGAACTCCGAAAACGACGCGGAGCTTATGAGCGAGCCGAAAGAGGGCTCGGAGGTACTCGCTTCGATCCCCGCATATACACAGCTCGACATATATCAGAGCGGCACAGACGGCTGGTACGTTGTCTCGTTTGACGGGAAGACCGGCTATATCAGATCCGGCATAATTGCGGAGATACCGCCCTATCAGGAGCCCGGACAGTATCTGTTCAGAGGATATGTGACACCGGCGGCGGACGAAGAATTATATCTGCTAAAAGCTCCCGACGACAACGCGGAAAAGACGGGAATTGAGCTTACATACGCCACGATAATGGAGGTTTATTCCTGCGATGTTCCGGACTGGTACTACGCGGAAGTCGGCACAGAATACACCGGCTACATCAAGGCGGAAAAAGTAAGCGAATGGCCGCATACCCTTCCGTTCGGAACTCCGCTGTTCGGCGGATATGTTGCAGCCGAGCATGATATCGACCTGTTCAGCGAGGCTGACGAAAACTCGGAATCCATAAGAAAGATAGAATCGGGAACACAGCTTGATATCTACGAAAGCGATTACGAGGGCTGGTTTATGACAGAAATGGCAAATCAGGACGGCTCTTTTGATATCGGCTTTGTAAAGTCGGAATATATCGCGGCTATCGAACCTTACGATGAGGGCGCATACTCTCCGGAGCCTTCCTTTACCGATCTGGTCGGTGTATGGTACGAAGCCGACACGCTCGATTCGAGAACGCTGACCGTAAACCCGGACGGCACATACAAGCTCGAATACAGAGGCGGCGGAGCTTCCTACGGCAAAGTCATGATCGAATACGAGGAATACAATGACGGCAGCAGGCTTGCGTGGTATAACTTCCGCGAAGATGACGGCAAGCTGTGGGAGGGATTCCCGAGTGCAGAACCCAATACGCATCTCACCGATATCTACGCGGGACAGTCCGGCGAGCCGCATTTCGTCCGCGCCGTTGCAGCCACAGACACCGCAGGGCTTGAAGATGCCGCTGTAAAGGCACTGAGCGACCTTTCGACGATTATGGGCTCAATGGCAGGCGGCTCAACTATAGCTCTCGACGAAAGCTCTGTGCTTGAAGGTCAGCCCGAGGGCAAAAAGTTCGTTAAGATCATCGACAACCGCTTCGGTGACCCGGAGGAGGGTCTCGAAAGCTGGATAAGCAACATCTGCACCGGCAGTATCAGAGACAGTCTCGTAAAAAGCGCGAATGAAATGTTCATCGCGAAGGACGGTGCGCTTTATGTGGATATCTCCTCGCCTCACGGATTCTATATCTTCCCTGTGCAGGACGGCGTTGAGATCAGCGATGTCACAGACACTTCCTTCACAGCGGTCACCAGAGCTTCAAACGAAATTGACGGACGATGCAGGGCGAAATTCGTTAAGGACGGATACCGCTGGCTTATAGAGAGCTATGAATTCATCTGAAAAAGGAGACATATCTCATGTTGGGATACATAATTTTAGCGGTCGTCGGAATTATCATACTTGTCATAGGCATATTTCTGATCGTGCGCAAGGACAACAAGCCTGTCGGCATAATTCTGACCGTAATAGGTATCATCATATCCTTCGGCGGGATATTCCTGACTGTATGCACCATTATCCTCGTTGACTTTATTCACTCACAGCCCGTAAAGGAGCCGCCTGCCCCGGTACAGACACAGCTGACCGCGGCATCTGAGACAGCGGAGCTGTATGAGACATACGATATCGACGGCAATTATCTTTCCGACGGAGAGTCCGGGAGCGACTGGCGCACATGGCGCAGCTACTCCGATGACTACACCGTTACGGACGGTCTTACCGTATGTGTTTCGCTTTTTGACGACGGCACCGGCTATGCGGTCTATGACAGCGCTGACGGACAGCGGATCGCGAGCCTTGTAAACGACTCCGGTACGGATATGGAACAGTGGAAGATCTCTGCCGCAGACACCGACGGCGACGGTGTGAACGAGATCGGCATAGTACTCACGAACGGTGAAACGCTGTGGTTCGGGTACAAAGCCGGCGAAACATGGAGCGAGGACAACACGTCCGGCTGTTTTGAAAGGATAAGCAGCTGACGGCAGATCAATAATACCGATCGGAGAAGTGTGTTTTATGAGCCTTATAGAAGAAACGGACGAGCTGATGCTCGATTTTGAGAAGATCGCAAAAATAGCGCCGGAAAACAAGGTTATTCCCGTTGCCGTGCAGAATATGAACACTAAGGAAGTAATCCTGATAGCGTACGTCAACGAGCAGGCGCTTAAAGAAAGCATAAAGCAGCGCAAGGTGATTCTCTGGAGCACCTCACGCAACAAGCTGTGGTTCAAAGGCGCGGAAAGCGGAAACACATTCACGCTTCATCACATTTTCGTGAACTGTGAGCAGAACTCCCTCGTCTTTCAGGCAACACCCGATAAGGGCGGCATCTGTCATACCAGCTTCAACGGCAGGCCGAATAACTGCTATTACCGCGAGCTTGATATGGAGACCGGAAAGCTGATAAATCTGAATAAGTAATGTTTCCTCAACAGCTGCCTTATGGCAGTTGTTGTTCCGAAATCTGCAATGCGGACTTCGGTAAGCCTTAAAAATACACTTTCAGCGTATTTTCAAGGCAGACACATTCCTGGATGAGCAGACATTAAGTAAAGTAAAAGCCGCTGAATGTTGAAATCAGCGGCTTTTGATTTTATGCGTCCCGCAGACGGAAGAAATTTCAGCTCTCTTCTATCTGCTGTCTCTTTACAAGCTCGGCGAAAATACCGCCTTTTGCGATCAGCTCGCCGTAGGTTCCGTCCTCGGCTATCCTTCCCTCATCAAGAACGAGAATACGGTCGCAGTTCTTTATCGTGGAGAGCCTGTGCGCAACAACTATCCTCGTGCAGCCAAGATTGTCAAGCGCTTCCGAGATCTTCTTCTGCGTCAGATTGTCGAGTGCGCTTGTCGCTTCATCGAACAGCAGTATCTTCGGCTTCGGCGCTATCGCTCTCGCTATCATAAGGCGCTGTCTCTGCCCTCCGGAAATTCCGCCCTGCCCCTCACTAATGACCGTGTGCATACCCATAGGCATTGCGCGGATATCGTCGGCTATGCCCGCGGTCCCGGCAGCTTCCCATGCTTCGTCAAGGGTAAGATGCGGCGCGGATATCACGATATTGGAGTAGATGCTGCCCCGGAACAGCGTGCCGTCCTGTGTTACCGAGCCTATCTTTCTGCGCAGAGAACGCAGGTCTATACGGCTTATGTCCTTTCCGTCATAGAAAACAGAGCCCTTTTCCGGCGTTTCAAATCCGAGCAGCAGTCTTATCAGCGTGCTCTTTCCGCAGCCTGTCCTGCCGACTATCGCGACATACTCTCCGGGTTTCACCTTGAAATTCATCTTGTTTATGACATACGGAGATTTTTCGTCGTAGCGGAAATAAACGTTGTTCAGCTCTATGCCGCCCGAAAGGGATGTTATGTTTTCCTTGTCGCCGTTGGTTTCCGGCACGGCTTCAAGTATCGGTTCCGCAAGTTCGAGAATCGGGCGTATCCCGGCAGCTGCGGAAGCTGCAGCCGCAAGACTGGAGAAAGCTCCCGAAAGCACGCCGAATGCGGCGCTGAATGCCATGAAATCCGACGGCACTACTCCCGAATTGACTGCGACCGTGTATATCAGGATATTTCCGAGAACCGTCACCGCAAGTGTTACGGCGGTATTTATCTTGATGAACATCGGCGGGTCATATTTCAGCTTTGCGCCCTCGGCGTAGCTCTCCGCCCATTTCGCAAACGCGCGTTTTTCCGAACCGGACATCTTTATCTTCTGCACACCGGTTATCAGCGAATATGTCAGACCGCTGAGCTTTGCTTCATGCTTCGTCTCGCGGCGGGAAATGTTCATCTGCGTGAATGTCGTTATCAGCGTTACAGCGAGTGTCGCGACTATGACAAGCAGCGCGGGTATCACGAGCGACTCCGTAAGCCGGAATATCTGTCCGATGAAAAGCAGCGACATAAGCGCGGTTATTCCCGTCGAAAAAATGCTGTCGAGCAGGAGCGTACACAGCGTATTCACCGAACGTGTGCGGTTTGAAAGCTCACCGGAGCTGAAACCGCGGAAAAAACTTGCGGGCAGATTCAGTATCCTCATCATCACCGCGGACTCCACCGAGAACGACAGCTTTATTTCGGCGCGGTCAAGCGAAAGCTGCTTTGACGCTTTCACAATATGCGTGGTGATCGCCGTGCAGACAAGGAATATCGTCGTACCGAGCAGAATGTTTGAGCTTCCGGTCGCGGCGACGAAGCCGGTCAGCAGCTTTGTTATCATCGGTATCAGCATTTCCAGCAAAACCGCGACAAGTGCCGTCAGCAGAAACATTGTTATATCGTTCGCGCCGAAGTTGTCCTTCATGAACCGTATCAGATCCTGTATTTTCAGCTTTTTCGCCGGAAGAGGGCGGTAGAAGCACAGCGCCTCGCGGCCGAAGATGCCGGCATTGCGTGAGTTTATATGTATCTCTCTTCCGCCGGAAACATACTTGTATCCGCCCGTAATGCCGGGCAGCACCGCTGTCGGGATCCCGCTGTCCTTCATATAGACTATCATCGGGCCGAAAGCGTCCCTGTACCATTTGTCCGAAAGCTCGGCTTTTCTGTACATGACACCGCTCTGCCGGAGCGAATAGTCAAGCTGCTCCTCGGACGGGAGTTTCACGTCCGGAGCGGGCTGCGGCTTTATATGGTAATATTTGAGCACCTCATCGACCGCGTCCTTTGTGATAATGCGCGAATCGCTGAGGTCACCCGCGTCACGGCTGCCGAGCACGGCGGAAGCCATTCTGAATATCGAATCCTCGAATACTTCCTGATCGCTCTGTTTGCGCAGCCTTATCTGTTCGTCAAACCAACCCAAGTTTCAAATCAAGAAATCAGATTAAGAATTAAGAATTCTTGAATCCGGAATTCTCTGCTCCTTTCACAGTTTTGAAGTAAGCATCTATTATCCTTCTATTATTGCGGAATACAGCGTTCTTTATTTATTCCGAGCTTACCAGTTCGGAATATCTTCCGCCTCTGGCGAAAAGCTCATCGTGAGTTCCGCGCTCGACCACCTCACCGTTGTCGAGAACGATGATCTCATCGCAGCCGCGGATCGTGGAGAGTCTGTGCGCTATGACGATGCAGGTGATGCCTCTGTCCCTTACGGCTCTCACAAGCTCGTACTCGGTCTTTGCGTCAAGAGCGCTTGTGGCTTCGTCCATGATGATAATGGAAGGATCCTGTGCAAGAACTCTCGCTATCTCAAGACGCTGTCTCTGCCCGCCGGAAAGGTCTTTTCCGCCTTCGAGTATCATTCCCTGATAACCGCCGGGGCGCTGCATGATATCATCGTGTATCTGCGCGTCTCTCGCGGCAAGTATCATCTCGAAGTCCTCCACGGAGCTGTCCCACATCTTTATGTTGTTTGCGATCGTGTCCTCAAAGAGTATGATATCCTGATCGACCACTGCTACCGAGCCGGTGAACACGGAGCGGTCTATTTCGCCTATCGGTTTGCCGTCGAACAGTATCTCGCCGCTCCACGGCTTGTAAAGACCGGATATCAGCTTCGCCAGCGTGCTTTTGCCGCAGCCGGAAGCTCCGACAATTGCTATCCTGCTGCCGGCATCGAGCTTCATGGAAAAGTCCTTTATCAGAGGTTCCGCAAGACGCGAATAACCGAAAGTGACGTTTTTCAGCTCCATCCTGCCGGTGAGTTTTCCGTAATCCGTATCCTCGGACAGCGGCTTGTCTGAATAGTATTCATCGTCCGGGTACTGCATAACGTCCTCGACGCGCTCCATCTGCGTGCGCATCTCCTGAATGGTCTGCCCCGCGGATATCACCGTCTGCGCGGGATTCATAAACAGCTGCAGCAGCGACTGGAACGCGAGTATCGCACCAAGAGTGAACCTGCCGTTCATGGTGAGGTAAACACCGATAACAAGCACGGCGTAGTTTGCGATATCAGCGACAAGCGGCGGGATAAGTCCGATATACGCGTTGAGCCGTCTGAACTTGACCTCCTGCGCATTCACGGATGCCTGATACCCCGACCATTTGCCGAAAAATCCGTTCTCCGCGCCGCTTGCCTTTATGGTCTCTATCATTTGTATGCCGGAGACCGTGGAGGAAGCAAGTTTGCCTTCATCACGCATCTGTACTCTTGTTATGTTCACGCGTTTCCTTGATATCAGCCGTCCCATGATAATATTTATCACAATGCCCAGCAGACCCACTGCCGTGAGTGTCGGGCTGTACGCGAGCATGACGAGCAGGTACAGCAAAAGCATACCCGAATTGAGCAGAAGCGGTGTCAGCGTATGTATAAGCGACTCCGCCACTTCGGCGTTCGTTTCCTGTCTTGTCTGTATATCTCCCGCCATTCGCTGGGAGAAGAATTCCACCGGCATTCTGAGTATCTTCCACATATATGTACTGCTGCCGATGATCGACATTTTGCCGCTTATACGCAGGGAATACAGCGATTTTACGGCTTCCGTGACCACCTGCGTGATACCGACCCCCGCAAGCAGGATTATGAACGGCATCAGCAGCTCGGTGTTCTCATTTGTGAGAAGCCGGTCAACGAGGAACTTTGAAAACATCGGATCAAGCAGCCCGAGCAGGTAACTCATAACCGTAGTAAGCATAACGAAGATAACCGCCGCGGACGCTCCCTTCAGGCGCTTTGACGCGAAGGATACCATGCTTTTCTTCCTGCCGCCGGGCTCAAACGCCTCTGTCGGGGATATCATGATGCAGATACCGGTGAAGCTCCTGTCGAACTCCTCCATGCTTACCTTTATGTTTCCTCTTGCCGGGTCGTTTAGCAGCACGCTGTTCCCGCTGAAACCGCAGCATACCACGAAATGATTGAAATTCCAGTGTATTATGCACGGGAACGTTGCTTTCTTCTTAAGTCCGGACGGTTCGCAGCGGAAGCCCTTTGCTTCAAAGCCGTAGCTTCTTGCAGCAACAGCTATATTCTTCGCGCTCGCGCCGTCGCGTGAGACTCCGCAGTCCACGCGCACCTTTTCTAGCGGCAGCCACTTGCCGTAATAGGCGGCTACCATGGTAAGGCAGGCGGCACCGCATTCGAGAGCCTCCATCTGCATTACCACCGGCACACGTCTGGCTATGCGCTTCGCCGGTCTTCTGACAGTTGTGTTAGCGTTCATCTGAAGCGCCTCCGTCAATCAAACAGCAGATCTATCACCTGCTCAACGTCATATCCTACCTTTGCGGAATACACTCCGTCCGGCAGGTCGGTCTCAGCTGTGGCTATAACATTTCCCGAAGCGTCCTTGCCGACTGAAGTTATCTCCGCGCTTGCCACACCTATTGTGACACGCTGTCCGGGCTGTACGTTCTCCGCTTTCTGCCTGTCGTCGAAGGTCACCGTCATCACGCCTTTGTTTACGGCTGCAATGCCCGCCGCAAATGTCTCCACGGCAGTGAGGTTTGCCCAGCACACAAGCGCGGCGAACATTATTATCACCGCGATAAGCACTACCCATACCGAAGGGCGGGTGACGTGCAGATAATCTGTAAGCTGATCGGGCGATGTGAGATGATCGAGACTCTTTTCTCTGAAAATACTTTTTTCCATTTATATATCCTCGGAAACAGTAAAAATGAATAATGAATAGTGAATAATTCAGGTGCCGCCTTACGGCGGTTATTATTGATCAATGTCTGCTCATCAACCGCAGGACGGAATGAGCCTGACATCAAGAAATGTGTCCGCCTTGAAAATACGCTGAAAGTGTATTTTTAAGGCTTTCCGAAATCCGCAATGCGGATTTCGGAACAACAACTGCCATAAGGCAGTTGTTGAGGACATATTAATTATATCAAAAAGCTCTTTAAAAGTCAATAAAAAGCAGATATAACTGTTTTGAAGGCTGCAAAACCATGCCGCGTTCTGCTTGACACAGAAGATAAAAAATAGTATAATAAAATGAAGCACTCTTTGAAAGGAACGATAAAATTGCCCGCTAAACTTAACGAACTTTTTCAGAATATACAGTTTGATCCCACCGTTGCAGACGGTACAGTCCTCTCCGTAGTCCATAAGGACTCCGACAATTCGCTGCTGCTCCAGCTTTCGCTCACCGAAAGAGTCCCGTTCGCTGTGCTCGGCGAGACCGCCGATATTATCCGGAACGAGCTTGAAAGCGGCAGAGTAAGCATCTACCCGAAATACTGCCCCGAGCTGTTTGACAGCGATGCGGCGCTCGATATCACCGTTTTCCTGAAACGCGAGGGCTACAACGTGAACGGCTTCTTCGATGACGCTCACGCATCATTCGGCGGCGGCGAAATAACCTACGAGCTCGAACACTACGGCGCTCAGATGCTCACCGGGCTCGGCATAGACGCGCAGATACGCAAGTTTGTCAAAGGCTTCTACGGCATTGACGCAACCGTAGGCTTTACCGGCAAGACCACCCTCGACCTTGAGGAATACTCCCGCCGTATAGCCGAGGAAGATGCAGCTCTGCCTATACCCACTCCCGCTCCTCCCCCGGAGCAGTCCTCCTCCGGAAACGGACAGCGCGGCGGAGCGCCCTATAACGGCGGGAACGGCGGCGGCGAGAAAAAGCGCTATTCCCGCGGTCCCGCGATACATGAACCGCCGGAGCCGATGAAGCTGATGTTCACGCACCCGATGCTCCGAGACGAAGCCGAGCTAGTTATCGGCAAGCCGATAAACGACGAGCCTTCCCGTATGCTCGATATTATGAACGAATCCGACGACGTGACCGTCTGGGGTGAGGTGTTTTTCACCGAGGACAAGTCCGTCAAGGACGGCAAGTACAACAAAAAGACAGTCTATTTCACCGACCGTACATCGTCCATGATCATGAGCGTGTTCACGGCGGCGGATAAAGCAGCGGCTTACGGCTTCCTCAAGAACGGGACTTCCGTTCTCGTCAACGGCTCCGTAAAGATCGACAGATACGCGAACAACGCCCTCGTTCTCGAACCGCGCTCCATAATGACAGTCAAGACAGTTTCAAGGACAGACACCGCCGAGGAAAAGCGCGTGGAGCTTCATATGCATACCAATATGTCCGATCTCGACGCGATAACTCCCGCCGGCGATCTTGTCATGCAGGCGTACAAGTGGGGACACCCCGCCGTTGCGATTACCGACCACGGCAACGTACAGGCGTTCCCTGAAATAATGAACACCGTCGCCAAGATACAGAAGTCCGACCCCGAAACGAAATTCAAGCCGATCTACGGAATGGAAGCCTACTTCGTGAACAACGAGGCGCAGCTTGTAGAAGGCTGTACGTCACGCAGCATTGACGATGATATCATAGTTTTCGACGTTGAGACCACCGGACTTGACCCGGAGAACTGCCGTCTCACCGAAATTGGCGCGGTAAGGCTCCGCGGGCTCGAAGTCGCGGAGGAATTCCAGACATTCGTGAACCCCGGACAGCCCATACCGCAGAATATAACCGAGCTTACCGGCATAACCGATGAAATGGTCGCGGACGCGCCCTCGGACAAGGAAGCCGTTTCCGCATTCATGGATTTCTGCGGCAAGGCTCCCGTTGTCGCACACAACGCGAACTTCGATATGTCCTTTATCCGTGCAGCCTCCGAGCGTCACGGTCTCGGCTTCCGCTCCGACAGCATAGATACCCTTGCAATATGCCGCGCACTGTTCCCGAACAAGCGCAAGCACACACTCGATGCTATGGCTGAACAGTTCGGTCTCGGAGACTTCAACCACCACCGCGCGATAGACGATGCCAAGATGCTGGCGATGATATACAAGAAGCTGATAGCCGAGAGCAGAAAAGGCAGAGAGATAAAGAAGCTCGGCGACCTGAACCTGCTCACCGGTCAGGATGTGCGCAATATGCCGTACTACCACATGATAATCCTCGTCAAGAACAACACGGGACTCAAAAACCTGTACCGGCTTATCGGACTTTCAAACCTGAACTATTTCAAAATGAGACCGCGTATCCCCATGTCCGAGCTTAAAAACAACCGTGAGGGGCTGATCATAGGCTCGGCGTGTGAGGCGGGTGAGCTTTTCCGCGCAATAGAGAACAAGAAGCCCGATGAAGTTATCGAGGAGATCGCCTCGTTCTACGATTACCTTGAAATACAGCCTATAACGAACAACCGCTTCCTTATCGACAAGGGCATCGTAAATTCGGAGCTTGACCTGCGTATGATGAACAAGCGTATCTGCGACCTCGGAGACAAGCTCGGCATACCTGTCGTGGCTACCTGCGACGCGCATTTCAAGAATAAAGAGGACAAGATATTCCGCGATATCCTCAAAGCCGGTCAGGGCTACGATGAAGAAGGCGAGCAGCCCGATCTCTACTTCCGCACGACGGACGAGATGCTCGAAGAGTTCAGCTATCTCGGTGACGAGCGCGCAAAACAGGTAGTTATCGACAATCCGCGCATGATAGCGGATATGATAGAATACATCAGACCGATACCGAAAGGCACATTCACGCCGTTCCTCGACGGCGCGGAGGAGGAATTGCAGCGTCTTTGCTGGGACAGAGCCATGAACTGGTACGGCTATAACGATGAGATCCCGGAGATAGTTTCAAAGCGCCTGCAAAGAGAGCTTGACGCTATCATCAAATACGGCTTCTCGGTGCTTTACATGATCGCACAGAAGCTCGTTGCCTTCTCCGAGAAGAACGGCTATCTCGTAGGCTCGCGAGGTTCAGTCGGCTCGTCATTCGTTGCGATAATGTCGGGTATCTCGGAAGTAAACCCGCTCCCGCCGCACTACCGCTGCAAAAAATGCAGATACAACGAATTCATCACCGACGGCTCGGTCGGTTCGGGATTTGACCTGCCCGAGAAGAACTGCCCGAACTGCGGCGAACCGATGTTCCGCGACGGACACGATATCCCGTTCGAAACGTTCCTCGGATTCAAGGGCGACAAGGCGCCCGATATCGACCTTAACTTCTCCGGCGAAGTACAGGGAAAAGTCCACCGCTACACGGAAGAACTGTTCGGTACCGACCACGTTTTCAAGGCGGGTACTATCTCCGCTATACAGGAAAAATCCGCGATAGGATATGTAAAGAAATATCTCGAACAGAACCACCTCATGGTCAACAGCGCGGAGCTTTCTCGTCTTGCGCTCGGCTTCACGGGCGTAAAGCGCACGACCTCGCAGCACCCGGGCGGAATGGTCGTTGTCCCGAACAACTACGACGTTTACGACTTCACCGCCGTCCAGCACCCCGCGGACAAGTCCGAGAGCGATATGATAACCACGCACTTCGACTTCCATGCGCTGCATGATACTATACTGAAGCTCGACGAACTCGGACACGATGTACCGACGCTGTACAAGCACCTTGAGGATATGACCGGCATCAGAATTGCCGATGTTTCGACTTCCGACCCGAAAGTCTACAGCCTGTTCACCTCTCCGGAAGCGCTCGGCATCACCGAGGCGGAGACCGGCATACGCACGGGAACCTTCGGTCTGCCGGAATTCGGCACGAACTTCGTTATCGGAATGCTTCTGGAATCCAAGCCGCAGAACTTCTCCGATCTTCTTCAGATATCCGGTCTGTCCCACGGTACAGACGTATGGCTCGGCAACGCGCAGGAGCTTATCGCGAACGGCACCTGCACGATCAGTGAGGTTATCGGAACGCGTGACAATATCATGGTTTATCTGCTGCACAAGGGTCTTGAACCGTCGCTCGCGTTCAAGATAATGGAGATCACCCGTAAGGGAAACGCGACCAAGCTGTTCACGGACGAGATATATCAGGCGTTCAAGGACAACAATGTTCCCGACTGGTATGTTGAGAGCTGTAAGAAGATCAAGTATATGTTCCCGAAAGCGCACGCCGCAGCGTATGTTACGGCTGCGGTAAAGCTCGGCTGGTACAAGGTGTACTACCCCGAAGCGTTCTACGCTGCTACGCTCACCAAGCACACCGAGAATATGGAAGTTGATACCGTCATAAAAGGCAAGGACGCTGTAAAGGCGAGAATGACGGCTATCAAAGCGAACCCCGATGCCACACCGAAAGACGAGGCGGTTTACGAAGTGCTCCAGCTCGTTTATGAGATGCAGTGCCGCGGCATAAACTTCCTGCCGCCGCATTATGAGAAATCGCACGCGACAAAGTACAACATCGAGGACGGCGCTCTGCGTCTGCCGTTCATGGCAGTTGACGGCTGCGGCGAAAACGCGGCTGTGATGCTCTATGACGCTATACAGAAGGGCGGCTACATCAGTGTCGAGGATATCGCCGCGACTTCCGGCGTGAATACGTCGGTCATCGAAAAGCTCAAAGAAAAGGGCGTTTTCGAGGGCTTGCAGGACACCGCGCAGATGACGTTCTTTTAAGAGAGATTCCGGAGAGGGGCTCTGCCCCTGTGACCCCGCCAACCCCCTTTGAAAAAGGGGGCTGGACACCCTAAACAGACTGCTGTATTTCAGAGTATCAGTTTATGTCGGGTGCAGACTGAAATGCAGTGGGGTCGGTAAAGATTCCGGATAAAAATTGACAGCTTGCTGTGATATCCATAGCAAGCTGTTATTATTATATTCACGAAACGGCGGCAGCAGAGATGTCTTATTTCTTACTCGTCCCTTAGTGTATCTATCGGTGCGAAACCGCCTCTCTCGACGGCTTGCGTCGCGGTGTCGAAATCTACGGGCTTACTGAAATAGTAGCCCTGCGCGTTGCTGCACCCGAGCCGCATGAGCGCTCTGCCCTGCTCCGCAGTCTCAACGCCCTCGGCTATCGTTGTCATGCCGAGATTGTGCGCTATCCCGATTATGCTCTCAATAAGCACCGTGGATTTCCTGTCGCCGGGTATCTCGTCCACAAAGCTCTTGTCGATCTTTATAACGTCGGCGTCGATATTGTGTATCAGCATAAGCGAGGAATATCCTGTTCCGAAATCGTCTATCGCAATATGCAGACCGTGCGATTTCAGCTTGCGTACAAAACCGATAAGACGCTCGGTCTCGGATTCCTGCACGCTCTCCGTTATCTCGATCTCAACATCCTCCACAGATATCCCGTTCTCCTCTATTATACGGCATATCTCGTCCTCGATATCCTGCACGAACAGATTCTTGCGGGAGAAGTTCGACGAAATACGGGGCGGGTTCAGCCCCATATCCTTCCAGCGCTTTATCGCCGCGCAGGTCTCGCGGAATATCGTGATATCGAGATCGTGTATCAGCCCCTCCTTGTCAAGCACAGGTATAAACTGATCGGGATATATGAACTTGCCGTCATGTACCCAGCGGCACAGCGCTTCCATACCTATCAGCTTTCCGCTGCGCATATCCACCTTCGGCTGAAAGAACGGACGGAATTCATGGTTCCTTACCGCCGGCAGGAACATTGCCATTATTTCCCTGCTGCGGATCATCATCATTTTAAGCTCCTCGGAAAAGAACACGACATCCTGCTTCAGACGCGTCTTACCGAGGTTGCACGCCATAGCCGCCTCGCCCAGTCTCGGATTGAGCGGTCTTTTGTCACCGGGAACATTGGGAGAAACGCCTATCCACGGAGCCAGCTCGAACGAACGTCCCGGTGCGCTTTTCAGCCCGCTTACGTTGATGCAGTGCAGTTTCGACATTACCGCTTCGAGATGCTCCCTGCGGATAAACATGACGAAATTGTCACCGCCCATACGACAGACGCATTCGTCCTCACCGACAAGACCGGTAAGAATGTGGGAGTACTTTGTTATAGCCTCGTCGCCGCATTTCGACGTTCCCACTTCATTCAGATATTTGAAATTGCGGATATTGATATACAGAACGATATAATTCTCTCCGGGGACTGTTTTTGTTACAATATCGTATTTGCGAACGGCGCAGATAATATTCGGTATCCCCGTCTGCGGGTCGGTGGTCTCCGCGTATTCTATGACCTTCTGCATATTGATACGGCTTCCGTAGATATACAGTATCTCGATCATCAGATCGCACAAGTCCTTATCCACGTCGGCTTCATCAAGTTCCTCGTTGAAAGCTATGTACACATGGCAGTACTCACTGCCCTTATGATAGAACGTCTTGCTGTACAGATATCCCGGCTTTCTGCCGCTGTCATATATTATGACCGTCTTTCCGGGTCTTGAACCGGGAGCAACGACCTCCTGCATTCTTTTGTTGCGGTATGGAGTATCTTCTCCGAGGTCGAAATCGTAGTACAGCTTCGCAATATGCTTCCAGCTGCACAATTCCGCGAAATTCTCCTCTTCTATCGGACGCATATCCACGGAAGACAATACATTTCTCAGCCAGTCCAGCAGTCTTTCATCAATTTTCATATATATTCCTCTGTTTTACCGTTCTCAGCCGGGTACCCACACAAATGCAGGATATCCGGCCGGCAGATGTTTTAAAAAGCGTTTGATACCAAACCTTTTCCGGTATATTATTCCCGGTGCTTCTTCCAGGCGAGAAGCTCTTCAAGCTGTATCGGCTTTCCGTAGTAATATCCCTGGAAGGACTGCACGCGGAACTTGCGCAGTATGTCGCACATTCCCTCCGTTTCGATTCCCTCAACGCAGATCTTAGAACCGAATGTGCGGGCAAGGGCGGCGAAATTGCCGATAAGCTCGCGTTCCTTTTCGTCCTCTTCTATCCGCATTACAAAGCTGCGGTCTATCTTGATAGTATCAAACGGCAGCTCCTTTGCCACAGCAAGCGACGAGAAGCCTGTTCCGAAATCGTCAAGGGCGACCTTTATGCCCTTTCCGCGGAAATTCACTATCACGTTCTTGAGCAGATCCATATCCAGCAGCCGGCAGCGCTCGGTTATTTCAAGACACAGGCGCGAGGGCGGGAATGCCTCTTCCTCAAGTATATTCATCACGGTGTCAACGAAGTCGGGACGTTCAAGCTGTATGTAGGAGAGGTTTACGTTTATTACAAATCCGGGATAAAGCTCGATGAGCTTCTTCGCTGCGGATATCGCTGTCCGCAGTATCCACTGCCCGAGTTCGCAGAAAAGCGGATCCTTTTCGAGTATCGGAATGAACAGGTCGGGCGGCACCACGCCGTATTCCTCGTTTTTCCAGCGCAGCAGAGCCTCAGCGCCGACAAGCTCCTCCGTGTCCGCGTCAACTACCGGCTGATACAGCAGGTAGAAGCCGTCGTAATCACGAGCTATCGAAGCTCTTATCGCGTGCAGCTTCTCGATGCGTCTGCGGCCGCCGTCGTTGAGATCGTTGATGAATTCAACCAGCTCGCCCTGATTTCCTGTCTTTGACTCGCTGTAGGCGAAGTTCAGGCAGGCATAGACCGTTCTCTCGTCAACGCTGAAATCGTCTATGGAGATAAGTCCCGAATTGAGTTCGATTATCACCTGTCTGTCATCTATATAAAAACCGGTGCGGCATAAGCTGCGCAGTTCCCTGTATGACTGCCGGATCTCGTCCGTTTCCATATTGGTGGTGACAATGGCGAATTTTGTACCGTCAAGTCTGAAAACGCTGCCGCGTATCGAAACGTTGTCAAAGATATATCTTCCGAATTTCTGCAATACAATGTTGCCGAAGCTGTAGCCGTATATCTCGTTTATCTCCGAGAACTTCGATATTCCTATCATGCAGATCTTCAGACTTGTTCTTTTCGAGAGTGCCAGCCGTATCGTATCGAAGAACTCGTACTGGTTGCCAAGACCCGTGAGAGCATCGATATGTCCGATCGTGCTGTGATTTCTGATGATACCGACAAAATAATCCGGATCGCTCTCACCGGTTTTCAGCACAACGCCGCGGCAGGTGCAGACATCGTAAGCACCGCTGCTTCTTCTCGCACGGTACTGTATATCATGCCCGAACGCCGCCCCGCTGAATACAGCGCCTATCGAAGCTCTGTATGAATTGCGGTCGTCCGGGTGGATATGCTCCTCCCAGATCGCGCCGGCTTCAAACATATATTCTCCCGGCAGCCCGAATAACTCCACAGCATTCTTTGACCAGCGGGAATAATCGTACCTCATATCGCAGATGAAGACGTAGGTACCCTCTGCAACAAGGTCGAACGCTTCGAACAGCGAGTCGAGCTTTTTACGGCGTTCCGCGGGTATCTTTATTTCTCCGCAGTCGGATACTCTGCTGCCTGCCGCCTTGATCTCCTTCTTATTCTGATACATCGCAGAGTCGGCGCGGCTGAACACATCCGAGACCTTTTTGTCCGCTTCCTTGTCGAAAACCGACATTCCGCAGGCTATAACCGGAGCCTTCTTATTCTTTTTGATGTTGTCACGCACATGACGGCGCAGCTTTTCGAGCAGTATTTCTCTGTCATCGAAATCGGCTCCGCTTACAAATACGGCGAATTCGTCGCCGCCTATGCGGAACACGGGGCTGTGCGCGAACACCTCGCATATCATGCGGCTCGCTGTGCGGATATACTCGTCGCCCGCCTTATGGCCGAGCTCGTCGTTCACTGTTTTCAGATCATTGATGTCGCAGACTGCTATGGCAAAGCGCAGATCGTTCCTGCCCTCGTTGATGCTGAGCTGTACAGTATCCTCGTATTCCTGATACGCGTTCTTGTTCTTTGTCCCGGTGAGCTCGTCGCGGCGTGCCATTTCATTCGCAAGACTCAGCTCTCTCAGATGCTCGCTTTCCTTTTTTACCTCATCGTCTGTATTCTCGACGCCTATGATGAAATGTCTGCCGTCGCTTGCCCAGATAGCGGTAAAACGCGCATATCCTACGGTACCGTCTATCATGTGGCGGTAGTTCATTACGAGCTGTCTGTTGCCTTCAAGGTGCGTGATGAAATAGTCCTTATCAAACACCGCCTTTATCCTATCCCTGTCTTCGGGGTGTATTATGATATCGGCATTCTTCTTCGCAGCGGAGAAAAAGTCGGTACCCTCTTCCTCGATCTCAATACTGCCGTAGATGTGGTTGGCGGTATAGCCGGAATAATTGCCGTTGTCGGCGTCTATGTAGTAAATAACGTCATAGCGCGTCGCAAGGCTTTCGAGGATAAGTCCGAAGATCTTGTTCTTTTTGCGTATCTCCTTAAGCTCGTTCTCGACGTTTATCTCACTTGTTATGTTTTCCGCGTAAACTATGATGTGCTTGCGGTCTTTCGCCCACATTCCGGAATGTCTGTAATACCGCGTTTCATCTCCGATAAGAAGCCGGAATTCTGCCGTGAACTTCTTTTTGTCACGCAGCTCGCCGATGAGCCCCGCCTTTGAGAATATGTCCTGCAGGTGATGCCTGTCATCGGGGTGAACAAGCGTATTTATCGTCCTCTCGGCATAATCGAAGAAGTTCTCGCCGAAACTGTCAACAGTGAGATGACCGTTTTCGGATTTGAATCTGCTGTATTTTCCGTCCGCGATATCTATGTAGAAAATATAATCGAAATGTTCCGCAAGACCCTCGGCTATGTGATTGTAGGTCTCAAGCTCTTTTTCTATATTGCTGACTCTTTTGCGGTAATTTATCAGCTTGTCCGTCCTCATAATGCCGATCACGAAACAATCCTGCGCACCGGGGCAATCCATGATGCGAAGCGTGTAGTATAAAGGCTCGCCGGCGGTTATCAGCCGGCATTCTATGTCGGCATGACCCGTACCGGACTTTACTATGCGCATTATATTATCGCGCTGCATTATCTCGGTATATATGTAGCGGTCGGATTCATAAACACATTTGACCGCGTCGTTTGCAAGGTAATTGAAGAAGTCGCCCCCGTGCAGTATCTCACGGAAGACCTTATCGGAACTGTCCGGCGCGAACTGATGGAATTCGCCCGATATGCCGTTGACGAAGTAGATACGGACATAATCGCCCGCTATCGCCTGTGCCGCGGCTGTGAATACCTCGTTTTTATCGGACATATTATCACCTCCGGATAAATAAAACCCAAGCGTTGACGAAAGGCAGATATATATAGTATTATAACATTTTTCACACCTGTTTGTCAATGTCTTTTGGGATATTTTAAACAAAATCGCGTTTCAAAAAGCGAGAAATGCCCCGGAACGGCTCTTTAAAAAGCACTTGACACGGGAAAATTATTGTGATATACTGTATTCGATTTCGTGCAAAGTCCTTGCACAAGAGAATGTAATCGTTTAACGGGATGCCGCCGGACACCGGGACAAACGTGTTCCGGCACAAACGGGATATGTCCGGAAACGACATTCTTCAATATTCACAAATCATTATTCCGGGAGGTCTTATGAAGAAGGTAATTTCAGCTACCGCCGCTCTGTTCGCGGCATCGGCGCTGCTCGTTTCCGGGTGCGGCACACAGCCCGCAGTCACTGGGAATACACAGAGCACGGCGCAGGAAACACAGGAAACACAAAACACACAGGTACAGGAAATGACGGAAAGCAACACACTCACCGCCCTTGAAGTTTCAAAGCTGATGGGCAACGGCATCAATCTCGGCAACACAATGGAGGCTTACGATCATCAGGGCTACCTCAACGGCAAGGATCCGACCTCATCGGAGGGCGCGTGGGGTATGCCTCACACCACCCGTGAGATGATAGACGGAATGAAAGCGGCAGGCTTCGATTCCCTGCGCATACCCGTGGCATGGACGAACGGAATGAATTTCGAGAGCGGCGACTACACCATTGACGCTCGTCTGCTCGACCGCGTCGAGGAAATAGTCGGCTACGCGCTGGACGCGGATATGTACGTTATCGTGAACGACCACTGGGACGGAAGCTGGTGGGGAATGTTCGGCTCCGCAAGCGAGGAGACCCGCGCAAAGGCCATGGATATGTACATGGCTATGTGGACGCAGATAGCGGAGCGCTTCCGCGATCACTCCTACAAGCTGATATTTGAGTCGGCAAACGAGGAGCTCGGCGACAGACTCAATGACAAGGATATAGCGTCGGATTCCGGAACTCTGTCCGAGAACGAGTGCTATGAAATGACATACAGGATAAACAGCGAATTTGTGAAGCTCGTGCGCGAAAGCGGCGGCAAAAACGCAGACAGATTCCTGCTTATCGCCGGATACAACACAGATATCACCCGCACCTGCGACGAACGGTTCAGAATGCCCGACGATACCGCCGACGGCAAGCTGTTCCTTTCCGTGCATTACTATACACCATGGGATTACTGCGGTATCAAGGCGCTCGACCACTGGGGCTCGCCCAAGCAGTACGATGAACAGAACCGCCTGCTGAAGATGCTCACGAAGTTCACCGATCAGGGCTACGGTATCATCATAGGTGAATACGCCGTGCTTATGAACGGAATGTCACCCAAGCCGGATACCGATATATTCTACACAAATTTCCTCAATAACTGCGACCTTTATAATTATGTGCCTATGCTGTGGGACTGCAATAACCTGTACCGCAGGAACGAGTGCAGGATAGCAAACGAGGAGCTCGCAAAGCTGTTCCTTGACCGCAGCCTTACGGCGCAGTCCTCTCTCACCGAGGAACAGATAGCCGACAACGCCAGGAAAGAAATGGAAGAGGCCCTCGAAGCTGCCGAGGAGAAAATGACCGACGAGGGCGACATACCCGCATCCGACGACACCGCAGTTGCGTGGATCATGTACCAGAGCGGCGACTACACTGCGGCTTACTGCGTAGGCGACCTTTACGACCCCACAAACAAGACCTACGGTATCAAGGCGCAGAACGCGCTCATAACCGGAGAAGGTACATATACGGTATCGCTTGACCTGAAGGACATCGGCAACCCGAAGGGAGTCGCTTTCGCCGCTCTCGGAATTTCTAACGGCGAAACGCTGTTCCCCGGCTACGCAATAACGATCGACAGCTTCAAGGTTAACGGTGAAGAAAAGGAGATCGGCAAGGGCTACACATCATCGGACGACGATAAATGCACCCGTATGAACCTCTATAACGGCTGGGTGCATAAGGTACCCGACAACGCGCGTACAGCCGACGGCTCGCTGGAAGATGTCTCCGCGCAGATATGGGAAGCCGGCAAGAACGAGAGGATCATGACTATCGAGATCACATTCACTTTCTCGAAAGCTCCCGCTGTTGAAGAATAAT
>CACZGM010000022.1 GCA_902780695.1 uncultured Ruminococcus sp.
AGAGCAGGATGCTCTGACTATGCCGCCAAAAGAGCGCAAGGATGCGCTTTTGAAAGCGGCATAAGAATTATACTCATTTTCTCTTTTCAAAGCGGTTTTAAGAGGTGCCCATAATAAATACAGGAGATATTATGAAAAAACCAGTTAAATACCTTGCGGCGGTATTTCTTGCCGGTGCAGTCATGCTGTCCGGATGCTCAAAGCCGGAACCGCCCGCGCAGACCGGAAATATCCGTGTTGTTACGGTGAACTTCCCTCCCTGCGATTTCGTGAAGCAGATAACCGGAGGCGAAGTCGTGCCGGAAATGCTGCTCAAAGGCGGGCAGGACGCGCATACCTTCGAGCCCACGGCAAAGGACATAATAAAGATAAACGAAGCCGATATCTTCATTTATACCGGAGGCGAGAGCGATGAGTGGGTAGATACCATTGCGGAAAGCATCGACAGCGGGGTGAAGATAGTCAGAATGACCGATCTTGTCGAGCTTATCGAGGAAGACCACGATGACGACCACGATGACGATGACCATGACCGCGGCGAAGAAACAGAGTACGACGAACATATCTGGACTTCCCCGAAAAACGCGATCACTATATCCAAGGGTATCGCGGACGTGCTCTGTGAGGTTTCCCCCGAAAACGCGCAGAAGTACATGGACGGGCTTGCCGCTTATACAGCGGAGCTTACGGCGCTGTCGGACGAGCTTCAGGCAGCCGCGGACACGCTCGGCAGACCGCTGATATTCGGTGACCGCTTCCCGTTCAAGTACATGGCTCACGACTACGGAATCGAGTATTACGCCGCTTTTTCGGGCTGTTCCACCGACACGGAGCCCAGTGCCGCCAAAATGACCGAGCTTATTGAAAAGGCAAGAGAGACCGGCTCAAAGGTAATATATTACATCGAGTTCTCAACCGGTAAGGTCGCCGACGCTATCGCGGAGGCGGTCGGTGCGGAAACACGGCTCATGCATTCATGCCACACCCTTTCCGATGCCGATCTTGCCGCCGGTGAAACGTATGTATCTATAATGAGGAAGAATATAGAGGCTCTGCGCAGCTGATAAAGATCTCAGAAACCAAAAAAGACCGCTTACATCATAGTCAGCGGTCTTTTGGTTTGCCTTCGGATCTCGTCACGATTCAAATCCGCCGCGAAGCGGCAACAACCATTATTTACTATTCATTATTTATTCTTCACTGTTCCCGTTTCCCCACTTGTAACCGAAACCCCAGACTGTCTGTATGTATTTCGGGTTAGAGGGGTCGTCTTCTATCTTCATGCGTATTCGGCGGATATTCACATCGACGATCTTGTCGTCGCCGTAATATCCCTCGCCCCATATCTTGTTAAGAAGCGTCCGGCGATCTACCGCATTACCGGCATTGCGTATAAAGTATTCGATAATGTGATACTCCACCTGCGTGATGTCAAGCGGCTCACCGCCTTTGGTAATGCGCCTGCTCTTAAGATCGACGCGGAAAGGTCCGGACACAAGCTCGCTCTCGGTATCGGAAGCAAGCCGGGACACGCTGACACGCCGGTATATCGCATCGACCCTTGCTATCAGCTCCGACGGAGAAAAGGGCTTTGTGACATAGTCGTCCGCGCCCATCATCAGGCAGTTTACCTTGTCCATTTCCTGGCTCTTTGCTGAAAGCATTATAATGCCGATGGTGCTGCTCTCGCTGCGGAGAAAACGGCATACCTGCGTACCGTCAATTCCCGGCATCATTATATCGAGCAGCGCAATATCAAATCGCATACCGCTTTTCCACGCTTCTATCGCTTTCTCGCCGCTGTCGGCGTCATATACTTCATATCCGGAGCGCTTCAGATGAATGACCACAAACTCGCGGATAGCGTCCTCGTCTTCACATACAAGTATTCTTTTCTCGTCCATTTCCGTTTATCCTCATAATTGGTTCGGTTGTATTTTGTCGGCAGAATTAAAGATCTGCTCTTTTATTGATCCTGCAAATCAGATCTCCGGATCCCGGCTGTCGTGCGGTGTAAAATCCTGTTTTCAGCGAATGATGAACAGCTTTTCAAGCTCCTCGTCGGTCGGTGCGAAGCTGCTGTCCGATATCACGGCATAGTAGGAATAACCGGTGCTGTCGCTTCGTCCGAGATAACGGTATTCGCCGCTGTCAAACCTGTCGGTGCCGCCGTCGGCGGTTCCGTAAAGGCGGAGCAGCTCCTCACCCATTATCCCCGATATATTGTCATAGCGGTTGAATACCACTGTGCCTTCGGATATCGATACCGCCGCGGTTACTCCGAGCCAGTTGTCCGGGAACAGGAAGATGTAATCGCCTTTTGTACCCGCAAAGCTGCGGTATTTCAGCGAGCCTGCCGTCGCATTCCGCGTAAGGCTGTACCATTCGGTCATATTTATCTGCTCTGCCGCAGGCATTTCCTCAAAGCCCGGGAACGGAACGCTTCTCGGTATTTCTATCTCTCCGTCGCTGTCAACGTCCATGCACGGTATATACGGAGTGTAGCTGTTTGACACGCGCATTGTAACGTCCGGGTCGAGCGCTGGAGAAAGGTAGTAATACCCGTTTCCCGCAACTACCGCATCGGTGCCGAATGTGCCGTCCGAGAAAGTGTAATCCACAAATACCGTATGCATTCCTCCGGTAATGCCGCAGAATACGTCCTTTATCCCCGCAAAGCCGCTGTTCAGCGGCGTAAAGCCGATCTCGCCGAATTTGCCGTCCCGTGTTCCGTATATATGTGACCATGCGCTTCCGGTAGGACGCTCATTGGAGATGACGAACATCTCTCCGCAGCCGTTCCCGTCGGTGTCGAACACGTCCATGAAGATGTTGCGGACGCTCATCAGCTCCTCCGGTACGCCGCCGCTGTAAGTCATCACGCTTGTATACCGGTCGGATGTACTCTGCATAAGGTAAGTGACGATTATCATGGTCGAGCCGCTTCCGAGGTCTTCAAACCGGACGCTGTCAACCTCACTTCCGGAAGCCGCGAAGTCGTACACCGAGACCCATTTGCCGTCCTGTTTATCGAGAAAGTTCATGCGCAGGGACGAACCGTCCGACACATTCGGGACTTCGTAAAAGACGATAGCCTCGTCCGTCGGCTCGTCGTCAAGGTCGGTAACGACGAAAGCGCTGCGGTATTGTCCGCTTCTCGGGTATTTGAATATTATGTCTCCGCTTGTGAACTTGCGGAGCGCGGAGTAGATCTCTGTCTGCTCGCCGTCAAGTCTCGGGGGACTGAGAAGCTCTTCCACGGACGCGGAGCATGAAGAAAGCGCAAGCACCGCCGCTGCGGCAAGAGCCGGTATTCTCTTTTTCAGGAAACCACCCCCGAAAATGTGACATTGATGTGTATTGCACTGTATGTCTTTTCCGTCTGCGCCGGCGGAAATAACACACATATATATTATAGCACGGTTCGGCAATTTAATCAAGTATAATGTTTGCGGAGTTGTGCGGTTTGTCTATTATTACAGCCTGCGACAAAATATGTTGATTTTTAATAGATGTTGTGGTATAATATAGGCTATACCGCACAAACAGACGCACGCTCTTTGTGCGGTATAGCCTATAGGGAACCTCTAAAAACCCTATTTGAGAGAAAATGAGCTATGCACTTTATGCCGCTTTGTATGCGCGCGTCCTGCGCGCTTTTGGCGGCAATACCTCTCTTTTCAAAGCGGTTTTTAGAGGTACCCTATAATAAATATGTAGATATATAGCATTTTATGTAATAAAGACACGAAAGGATCGCTTTCAATTGGCACAGATATACGATTTCAAGAACGATTACACCGGTCTCGACAACGACCGTGTTGAGGAAAATATACATCTTTACGGATATAACAGTGACACGAAGCTCGACGAAAAGGACAAGGGCTACAGTCCCGTCAGAGCATTCTTCAATCTGCGGTTCGTGATAATGTTTGCCGCCGCCGCCCTCAGTATCTGCTACGGCATACTTTCGACGGAGACTATGGAGCCGATAATCACGGGAGCGATACTGCTCCTGCTCGCGGGCATCTTTGCCGCAACGGAGATAGTCAAGAACACACAAAGCGACAAGTATTTCTTTGAGATGAAGGCACGCTCGAAAACCGAGTTCCGCATAGTCCGCGGCGGTGAGATACGAAATATAAGACGCGAGCTTATCGTTCCGGACGATATCATGATATTGAGCGAGGGCGAGAGCGTTCCTGCCGACGCGCATCTGCTCGAAATAAAGGACCTTACAGTTGACGAGTGCATCTTTACCGGAAGCAAGACTCCCGTAAGCAAGATAATCGGTTCCGACAGTGTAAACGAGGAGATCAAGAAAAGCTGTATATATAAAGGTACAAAGATAGTATCCGGTCTGCTTGCGGCACGCGTTACCGCCACCGGTGTCGATACCCGCTTCTTCAAGGAGTTCGGCGCGATGAAGGAGCACGAGGAATACTACACGACCCTTGAAAAGACCGTTATGCGCATATCCCATATCTTCACCGCAATAGCGGCGGTAATGCTGCTTATAGGTGCTGTGACATTCATCAATGTGCGCGTGGATATCCCCTATATGGATATCATCTACAACACGTTCTACCCCGCCGCGGCATTCGCACTCTGCTTTATCCCCGCCGAGACCGCGTCGCTTGTGCGCGTTTATTACATAAAAGGCGCGTTAAAGCTCGAAGAAAAGCGGATATGGGTGAAAAGCCTGAAAACTATCGAATATATAAACGCGGCCAGCTGCATACTTATTGATAAGAGCGGTATGGTCACCGAGAAGAATATGCAGATAGCGGACGATCTCACCGCGAACCCGGCTATGCTCGCAAATGTATCCGTTCTGTCGTGCAGCCGCGAGACCGATGACCCTTTCGATAAGGCAATAATCTTAAACTCGGCTTTCAGAGGGATAGATACCGAGACTCTGCTCGAAAATGAGCATTTACAGGAATATCCGTTCAGCGACACCGAGGGCGCTTCCGGAAACCTCTGGACTGTAAGCGGCTCCCGTCTGCTGTGCATAAAGGGAACGCCGGATAAGCTGCTGCCGCTCTGCGACGTGCCGAACGATATGCTGTACAAGGTGCAGACAAAGCAGGTGACTTTTGCAAAGCAGGGCTATAACGTTCTCGCTGTGGCTTATGCGAAGCTCGACGAGGATGCAGAGATACCCGAAAAGATCAGTGATGCGCATTACAGCTTCATGGGACTTCTCGCTTTCGAGAATCAGACGAAGGATTATATACCCGCAGCTATTATCGGCTGCCGCAAGGCGGGAGTAAAGGTGATAATGACAACGGGCGACAGTCCCGAAGCGGCACTCGCCGTTGCAAACAAAGTCGGCATAAAGGGCGACAAGGTCATAACCGGAGATATGCTGATGTCCGGCGAGGAGCTCGATCTTACAGATGTCTGCGCGTTCGCGCGTATCACCGCGGACATGAAGCCGGATATCATCAGACGGCTGCGCAAGGCGGGCGAGACAGTAATGATAACCGGTGAGACCGCTTCGGACAGTGATCTGCTGGAGCTTGCCGATATCGGTGTATCGGTAGCAAAGGACGTCGTCGGAGCGGCGTTTGAGGAAAGCGACGTTCTCGTCGGCAACGACAGCTTTGAGACCGTGACCGATATCGTGACCACCGCAAGACAGTCCCACCTCAACATAAAGAGATGCATCGCCACCGCGATCACTGCTCTTGGCACTATGATAATATTCGCGGTATTCAATATGCTTATCGGCACGGAATTTATAATTTCTCCGGTACTCAGTTCAATTATCGCGGTGATGATAATACCCGCCGCATCGCTGATTTACTTCGAGAACACTGCCGACATAAAGAGCCTTACCGAACCTTCGGTCTATATCGGGTCCGGAAGGCTGCGGATCAGCTTCTTTATCCGTCCGCTTGTGCAGATGACAGGTCTTGCCGCAGCCGAGGTGATATACTACCTTATGTCCTCCGGCAATACATCCGCAGAAGGCGCGGGAGCTCTCACGGAGCTTTCGAGAAGCGGATTCCTTCTTGTATTCGTATTCGGTTTGCTGCTTATATGCATAGCTAACCTCGGCAGAACAGGCTTTTTCGACATTTTCCGTGCGCATCAGACTTTTGCTTGGCTGATAGCCGGTGTTACATTCGCGTTCGCGCTGCTGCTTACGTTTGTGCCTGTTCTCAACACGGCTCTCGGATTTGCCGCACCCGATATCCTGTCGCTGCTGATAGCGATAGTCATAACCGCGCTGCTTCAGGTTCCCGCGGAGCTGCTGCGTGCGACAATGAATAAGCTGAACAACTGAGATATTACACGTTTTCCCCCGTCTCCGGCGGGGGAAAACAAGCATAAAGGAGAAGACAATGCAATACATTCTTGCCGTCCTGTACGGTCTTGTATTCGGAATAGCAAATATAATACCGGGAGTTTCCGGCGGCACGATGCTTGTGGTTTTCGGCTGTTATGACAAGGTATGCGGAGCGCTTACCCTGAACCTCAAAGAGATAAAAAAGAACATCGTATTTCTGATCTTCTTCGGTATAGGCGCAGTCGTGGGACTGCTGGGATTTGCCGTTGTGATAAAGTGGCTGTTCGGCAGTTTCCCCACCGAGACATATATGTTCTTCATGGGACTTATCGCGGGAAGCGTTCCGCTTATACTGCGCAACGCCACATCGCGCGGGGAGAAGTTCAGCCCGTTCTGCGGTCTTATATTCGTACTCGCCTGTGCGTTTGTTGTTTTCCTTACAGTGCTTGAACAGTCGGGAATTGTCGCTTCCGCCGCAAATGCGGAAGGTATCGGTGCTTTTGCGCTGTTCCTTATCGCGGGATTTACCGCCGCGGTGGCTATGATAATACCGGGAGTATCCGGTTCGTTTGTGATGATGCTCTTCGGAACGTATGAAGTCGTTATCTCGTCGATACACATTCACTCGCTCAACTTCGGTGTTATCATACCGACAGCGATAGGTGTTGTCGCGGGACTTGTCCTCGGCGCAAGGCTCATCACATTCTTAATGAAAAAATTCAGGCTGTGGGTTTTCTCGGCAATACTCGGACTTGTGGCGGGTTCGCTGTACGCGATACTGCCGGCGGGATTCGGACTCAACATCGACACACTGATCGGAGCGATAGCGTTTGCCGTGGGATTTGCCATAGCGTTCATCGTCGGAAAGCATACAAAGGTAGAGACAGGAGAAGATCCGGCATAACAGCTGTGATAAATGAATGATCGGAGAAAGGCTCGGAATGTATATATACCAAACGGGACTGATCGGTGAGGCAGTCCGCGCAAAGATAGAAAATACAAAAAGCGCCGTCATGGGCGGCACTCACAGCACAGAGAGCTTCGGTGACATACTGCGCTCGTTTATGGTGAACACGAATGACAAACCGAAAGCTGTCGGAATATCCGGCACATCGCAGGACAGCACTTCCCCGATAGCACATGCGGACGGAAAGACTCTTCTGTACGCGCTGTCCAACGCAGACAGTGACACGACTGCCGCAGCTGTGGTCGGGGCGCTCGGCCTGCCGATATCTGACAACAGCCTTAAAGCGTCGGCTGATGCGCTTACCCGCGCGATAAATCTGCTGAACGCGGCGGAGGGTGCGGACAAGGAAACGCTGATACCGGTGCTTACAGACCTTACCGACAGATATAACGGTCTTGTATCCGGTCTGAAAGCGCAGTCAACCGCGTCCGGTGTCATGTATTCGAGGCTGTTCGACACGGCGGCAAAATCGGCATCGGAGCTTCTCGCAAAAGCCGGTATAACCGCGGACGATTCCGGTAAGCTCACATTTGACCCGAACAAATTCGAGGAACTTGATATCTCCGGCTTTATTAGCACTGTTTCCTCGGCGGCCGATGCGGTATCGACCTATGCTTCCTCCGTCACCGGACAGCAGAACGGCTCTCTGCTCGACTTCCTTTCCGGAGATGAAAACAGCGATGATTCCTATGTGAGCACGACGAACTATTATAATACGCTGATAGATTCATTTACTTAATGTCTGCTCATCAATCGTAGGTCGGAATGAGCTTGACATCAAGGCTTTCCTAAATCCGCATTGCGGATTTAGGAACAACAACTGCCATAAGGCAGTTGTTGAGGACGCATTACTTAAGGGACGAGTTATCCGACTTACTGCAAGCAATAAAAACCCCGATAAGATGTTTGCATCTTATCGGGGTTTTTGAATAAACGGAATCTTTCAAATCTCACTTACTTGATAAGTCTGTACTTACCGAGGATCGGTAATTCTACTGCTTTATCGTTCAGTATATTGATAAGCTCATAGAAGAATGCGGCGATATGTATGATCGTCCCCGCAAGGCTGATAAGGCGTGAGAGTGTGCCGAAAATAGCTCCCGCAAAGGGAACGGGCAGCAATACCAGAGCGCCGACGATAGCGGAGACTACCCATACAGCCGCACTGAATATCAGAAGCACAAGTCCCTGATTGGCATGGAATTTTCCGACCCTGGAGTTCGGGCAAACCAGAAGCGGCAGGAAAAACAGTATCCACAGATACGAAAGTATGTATGCCCACTTGTTGCTGCTTGAAAGGTCTTCAGGCTCAAACTCTCCTGTACAGTCCTTTGCGTCTCCGATAGTGACAGCCTCTTTGGGCTGTTCCTGCTGTGTGTTCTGCTGCGTACTTTGCTGTGCATTTCCGGGAGCCGCCTGCTGCTGTTGATGAATCTGATCTATGGGGGCTCCGCAGGCAGGGCAGCTGAATGCACCCTCGGGGAGCTGCGCACCGCAGTGATTGCAAAATGCCATATTAATAGTCCTCCTCGTTCATGTCGTCCTTTACGATGTAAAGAGCGCTTTTGATATCGTTGTATGAATAACCGCGCCGTGCGAGCGCGGCTATTATCTTCTGCATTTCCTTCTTCCCTTCGATACCGCTCTGAAACAGTCTGTCGGAATACTTCTTCCGCAGTATCCCGGCTATTTCCGCGGTAATATCGTCTTTGGAATATTTTTCAAGCGCGGCTTCGATCGTCTCGGTTTCAAGCAGCTTCCGGCGCATCATTGCCGCCGCTCTGCTCTTTCCGTACTTCTTTACCGTTATATACTGCCGTGCGAGCTTTTCCGCGTACCTGTCATCGTCGATGTACCCGTATTCGCACATCATTTCGGCAACGGTCACGGCGGTCTTTTCGCTGTAATTGTTTTTCAGCTTCTCTATCAGTTCGTTCCTGCCGTAATCGCGTCCGCCGATAAGGTGCATTGCCCGTCTTTTGGCGATATCAAGCTCTTCCATTTGCTATATCAGTCCGCGTCGATCTCGTCTATCGAGAATTCCTCAAAATCGTCGTCCGCAGCCACAACAACACTGCTCTTCTTTGCTCTGCCGCGCTTGGGTTTTTCGGCTGCCGGAGCTTCCTCGCCTGCCGCGGGAGCTTCCGGTGCAGGCGTATCGTCGTCGTCCTCACCGCCGTTTACGTCATAGTCGAGTTTCTCCGCGCTTGACCAGATCTTGTCCTCGATCTCCTGCATAACGTCCGGGTTGTCGTCGAGGAACTTCTTCGTGTTCTCGCGTCCCTGACCTATGCGCATATCGTTATAGCTGAACCACGCGCCGGACTTCTTGATAATGTCAAGCTCTATTGCGTAGTCGAGCACCTCGCCCGTTCTGGAAATGCCGTGACCGAATATCATGTCGAATTCACAGCTCTTGAAAGGCGGTGCTACCTTGTTCTTGATGACCTTGCACTTTGTGCGGTTTCCGATAGTGTCCGCGCCGTCCTTGATAGCCTCGCCCTTGCGTACCTCGATACGCACGGAGGCGTAGAATTTCAGTGCGCGTCCGCCGGGAGTCGTCTCCGGGTTGCCGAACATAATGCCGATCTTTTCGCGTATCTGGTTTATGAAGATAGCGACGGTATTCGATTTGGAAATAACGGCTGTGAGCTTTTTCATAGCGGCGGACATAAGTCTTGCCTGCACGCCGACAAAGGTGTCGCCCATGTCACCCTCGATCTCGGCTTTTGTTACCATAGCGGCAACGGAGTCAAGAACGATTATGTCGATAGCGCCGGAACGCACGAGTGCTTCCATTATATCGAGAGCCTGCTCGCCTGTATCTGGCTGTGATACGATAAGCTGGTCAACGTCAACGCCGAGAGCCTTCGCGTAAACAGGGTCGAGAGCGTGCTCAACATCTACGAATGCCGCAATGCCTCCGCGCTTCTGCGCTTCAGCGATCGCGTGGAGAGTAACGGTGGTCTTGCCGCCGGATTCGGGTCCGAATATCTCAACGATACGTCCTTTCGGAAGTCCGCCGATACCGAGCGCCATATCAAGACCGATAGAGCCGGTGGGGATAGCCTCAACATTAAGATTGGTCTTCTCACCCATTCTCATGACCGAGCCCGCGCCGAACTGCTTTTCTATCTGCGCGATAGCAGCGTCAAGAGCTTTCTTCTTGTCTTCCGGGGTAACGGGTCTTTCAAGTATTTTTTTGGAAGATGGTGCTTTTGCCATATTTATTTCCTTTCTGTGTCATTGTTCTTTTTTCCGCCGACCGCGCATCTTTGCGCTATCTCTTCGATCATGCCCTTTTTTATCTCGCACATACGCATGAATTGCTTTTTTACGTCGCTTTTCATACCGTTTCTCTGCCAGTCGAGTATCTGTCCGAAGCAGGCGCATTTGTAGAAGTTGATGATAACGTCCTTGTCGAAACCGCTGATGTCGTAGCCGGCGAAAACGCTGTTGATGTAGGTCGTGACGACGTACTCGCATACTCTCCACAGGTATTGCTCATAGATGTCTCTGCTTACGGAGTTATAGATATGCATTGCAGCCTTGCGGTTGTTCATCGCGAAGCTGATAGCCGCGTCGAGACATTCTTCGAGCGAATTGATCGACGGGTATTCGGATATAATATTCTCCGCCTGCTCGGTGACCATTTCTTCTATCAGCGATGGAAGGTCACGGAAGTGGTAGTAGAACGAGTTGCGGTTGATACCGCAGTCCTCGACTATATCCTTTACGGTGATCTGATTTATAGGCTTGTCGTTCAGCAGCTTCAGAGCCGATGCTTTAATAGCCTTTTCCGTAAGATTTGCCAATCTCTCTCATTCCTCATTGTGTCTTTGTTTTTTCCGCCGATGCCGGGGAAAGATATGATTTATATACAATATCAAAAGTACAGATCTACAACTGATTATATCATATTTTGTAATAAAATACAACCGTTTTATCCATTTATTTGCACGCAGGCGTACTGATATCCCGCAGTCATTCAAGAAAATACGATGCCTCCATATCGGCAGTCGAAAGCGCGAAGGCGAGCGGGAACATCTCAAATGCCCTGCCGATGTTGTTGCGGTCAGCAACATCGCCGTAGGAGAAACCCATGTGCCAGCGGATAGCCATAGCTTCCTCGCGTGAAAGCCGCATGAACCCGCTTATCATATACACTGATTTTTCGCCGTGACCGTATGGCAGACCGTCCTCGATGCGGTAGTACGGCACCTTTTCCCACTGCCCCTGCTCGTTTTTGGCATTCCTGTAATCAACCTTGTAGATGTCGGTCTTGCAGATATCGTGCAGCAGCGCTACTATCGCGATCTGCTCATCGGTGTAGCCGTTTACCCCGTACAGCTCCTTTACCCTGTCTCTTTCGAGATAGGCTTTCAGACACTGATACACATTGAGTGAGTGCTGTGCGAGTCCTCCCTCATAGGCGCTGTGGTATTTCGTGCTTGCGGGCGCGGTAAAGAAGTCGCTCTTGTGAACGAGGTAATCGAGCAGCTTATCCGAGCCGTCGCGCATTATGTTCTCTGTGTATATCTTTATATACTCCGCTTTTATCTCGCCTGCGGAGCGCTGTACTTTTTCTGCCATATAGTGTACCTCATTTAAATCAAAATGCCGTACCGCATATCACGGTACGGCATAATTCAATGCGTTTATTATGAAAGGATAGCGTGTTCGTCAGCAGCGTCAAAGAGGTGGATCTTGTTAGGATCGATAGCCAGCTTGACAACGTCCTGAGGACGAGCAGCGCAGCGAGGCGAAACTCTTGCTGTGATAGGCATACCCTCGCAGGTGAGGTAGAGGTATGTCTCTGCACCCATCATTTCGGTTACATCAACGTTAGCTTCGATGATACCCGTTGTAGCAGCGGAGATGAACATTTCCTCATCGTGGATGCTCTCGGGACGGATACCGAGGATAACGTCCTTGTCAACGTAGTAGTTGAGAGCTTCTGCGTCAGCCTTTGCGGACGGGATCTCAACATAGAACTTTCTTCCTCTGGAGGTCTTTGTATCTTCGGAACCGAACTCAACGGTGAACTTGCCGTTCATCATTATGAGCTTGGCGTCGATGAAGTTCATCTGAGGTGTACCGATGAAGCCTGCAACGAACTTGTTTACAGGGTTCTCGTAGAGGTTCAGAGGCGAGTCTATCTGCTGGATGTAACCGTCCTTCATAACGACGATACGGTCACCCATCGTCATAGCCTCGATCTGGTCATGTGTAACGTAGATGAATGTTGTACCGAGTTTCTTATGGAGCTTGGAGAGCTCGGTTCTCATCTGTGCACGCAGCTTTGCATCGAGGTTGGACAGAGGCTCGTCAAGCAGGAATACCTGAGGATCACGAACTATAGCACGGCCCAGCGCAACACGCTGTCTCTGACCGCCGGACAAAGCCTTCGGCTTTCTGTCGAGCAGGTGAGCGATATCGAGTATCTTTGCAGCTTCTTCAACGAGCTTCTTTATTTCGTCTTTCGGAACCTTTCTGAGCTTAAGACCGAAAGCCATATTCTCAAAAACGGTCATATGAGGATACAGAGCGTAGTTCTGGAAAACCATCGCGATATCTCTGTCCTTAGGAGCAACGTCGTTAACAAGACGGTCGCCTATGAAGAGCTCGCCTTCGGATATTTCTTCAAGACCTGCGATCATACGGAGTGTTGTGGACTTACCGCAGCCGGAAGGACCAACGAGGATAATGAATTCCTTATCCTTTATGTTCATAGAGAAATCGGATACGGCTACAACGCCTCCGGGATAGCGCTTATATATGCCTCTTAATGATAAACTTGCCATTGGGGAACCTCCTGTAGAGTAATATTTTACTCATATATAATAACAGAATTTACAGCAAAATGTAAGTACCTATTTGACTAAATTTTTTTGAGCGGCTTTATATAAAATGCCTAAACAGGACAAAACCGGCCTTTAGCCTTATCCGTTTTGTAGTTAATATCAACAAAATAAAGCGCTGGAACAGCGATTTTAAGCGCGGAAAACGGCTTTCCTGAATCCGATTTTGTCAACTTTGCTTATCTTTGACTATTCTTTTTGTTAAAATTTCCACATATATTGTATGGAAAGGAAAAATGAACCACTAAATTTTGTTTAAAATGCAGACAGTCCAATATAAATAATGTGTCATCAACAACTGCCTTATGGCAGTTGTTGTTCCGAAATCCGCAATGCGGACTTCGGAGAGCCTTAAAAATACACTTTCAGCGTATTTTCAAGGCGGACACATTCCTTGCACTTTTGCAACCACGAACAGGATTCAAGCTGCGCTATGAAGCCTGTTCGCGGTTGATGAGCAGACATTAAATAGTATAACAGTATCGGGTAAAAGGAGATATTTGCAATGAAACGTTTTATATCATCGGCGTGTGCTGCCGCGGCTGCGGCAATTATGCTTTCGGCGTGCGCACCTTCACTGAGCGTGTCGTCCGAGGAAGATATCATCACCTTTCTGAACGGAAAAAACATTGCGGTGACGCAGGGTGCCGGCTGCAAGACAGTGACGATACCCTCGGAGTTCGGTGAGGTCTATGAGCGGTATAACGAGCTCCAGAGATCGCAGGGCTTTGATCTGTCCGGCTACCGTTCCCGCGAGGCACAGGTCTATACTTTCGCGGTTATTTCCGTACACGGAGAACACGCCGAAAACACCGAAGCGCACGTCATGGTGTGCGACGGAAAGATAATCGGCGGTGATATCTCGTCCCCTGCTCTTGACGGCGGAATGAGCGGATTTTGAATATAGGTATTGTGATGTGATCCGTGAGTCGTTTTCGCTTATTATACCAGCATCGAACGCAGGCTGTCAAGTATCTTCTTCTCCCGTCGTGAAACCTGGACCTGCGTCATACCAAGTGCCTTGCCGGTCTCGGACTGTGTCTTTTCCAGCATATAGCGAAGATATATCAGCCGTCTGTCCTGCTCCCCGAGTGAGCCGAGACACTGCCCGAGCGCTATGTGCTCCGTTGCTTTCAGCTGCGGCGGATCAACGGGAACATCAAATTCCGTGCCGTCCTCTTCGCCGCTCGTAAGCGATACCGCAGGCCGTGACGCAGCTATCGCTTCCGTCACGCTTTCTTCAGTTTCGCCGAGCCTGTCCGCTATCTCCGAGACCGTCGGGCTTCTGCCTTCCGCCGAACAGCGTTCCCGGTATGACGCTATCCTGAGTGACAGCTCCTTTATCGTCCTGCTTACCTTTACCGTGCCGCCGTCTCTGAACAGCCGCTTTATTTCCCCGAGAATAACAGGCACTGCGTAGGTGGAGAACTGCAGTCCGCGGGATTCGTCAAATCCGCGTGCCGCTTTCACAAGACCCATGCAGCCCGCGGAGACGAGCTCCTCGTATTCTATGCCTCTCCCTCTGAAACGGTTCGCGAGCGAATGGACGAGTCCCATATTCTGTTCGATGAATTCGTCGGTAAGTCTGTCCATTTTACCCTCTGCGCCGCACCTGCTTCACCATTGTAACGCTTGTACCCTTTCCGGGTGCGCTCTTCACCCGCAGCTTGTCGGTGAAGCTCTCCATTACCGCGAAGCCGAGACCGGCGCGTTCCCCCTCCGGGCAGGTCGTGAAAAGCGGCTGCATCGCCTGCTCCACATCTTCTATACCGGTGCCTTTGTCGGTGATCTTTATGTAAAGCGTGTCCTCTCCGATTATCTTCAATTTCATATCTATATCACCGATGGTATCACGGTAACCATGTACTATGCAGTTCGTTACGGCTTCGGAGACAGCGGCTTTTATGTCGCTTATTTCCTCCACAGTGGGGTCGAGCTGCGCGGCGAACGCGGCTGCGCACATTCGGGCAAGCCCCTCGTTTTTCGAGTATCCGGGTATCGTTATTTTTATATAGTTTGTCGCTTTTTTCATATACGCTTCTCCTTTCCGAAGGGTCTCCTTGTTATCATAGGTTCAAGCCCCGACATTTTCAGTATTTTCGCGGCTCTCGCGGAGGGCTCCGTTATCTTCACCTTTCCATCCCACTGTTTCATGGTTCTCACCCGTCCGAGCACAAGCCCCACGCCCGAGCTGTCCATGAACGTTACGCCGCTCATGTCGAATATCAGCAGGTCAGGCATTGCGCGTTCGAGCTCTCCGTCTATCATAATCCGCATCTCGGCTGCCGCGTGATGATCCACATCGCCGGATATTTTTGCTGTGAGACCGAATATCCCGTATTCAAACTCAACCGACATTTTCTGTACCTCCGTTTTTGTTTCTTTTGATAATATACCACTTTCCGGGCGCGGAAAGTGTCATATCCCGTCGTCCGCGGATTTTCTTTCCGACATTATCGGACACCGGCAAACATAAGGGAACCTCTAAAAACCCTATTTGAGAGAAAATGAGCTATGCGCGCCGTCTACTGCGTCAAGTCTCCTCACCGGGCGCCAGCCCGCTTTCGGCGCCTCCGGGGGTACAGTCTGAATATTCGATTTATGTTTTACGGCATCGGGTGCCGGATCACAAATCAGCCGATAAGGCTGCGGATATCGTCGATCGAGCTCGTCAGGTCGCCGCTGCCGTCTCCCATGTTGGCGGGAGCGTACTTGGCGCTGATCTTGCCGTAAACGAACGCATCGGAGCTGCCCGATCCGGTGATGAATTCGCCGGTTTTTGCGGACGAGTTCACCCACTCATAGAATTCAATGCCCTTGGAGGTCATATTTACATAATTCTCACCCAATTTGGATTTGAGTGTCGAGAAGGCTTTGGTGAATGTCATTGCTTCTTTCGGAATGATCGCCGCGCCGTAGAAGAACTTGCCGTTTTCGTTGAAGTAGAGCATTACCATGGTGTCAACACCGTTTATGGTCTTATAGCCCGCATAACCGTCGGCACCGGGTCTGATGTTCTCGAAATCCATTCCGGTCTTTATGCCCATTGCGCTTATGGTTTCGGTCTTGCTTTTGCCGAAAGCCGGGAAGGTTATCGGCATACTGCCTGCGGACGATGCGTTGGAGGACGAGCCTACAGTTGCCTTGATAACCGCGGACTGTGTCTGTGCGATGTACTTCTTTCCGGATTCGACGAGACCTGCTACCCTGAACTGATATGTACCGGCCTTGAGACCGCTTACTGTGCAGGAGTTTGCGGATACATTCTTATATGTCTCATATTTCTTTGTGGAGCTGTTGTATTTATATACGCGGTAAGCGTCCGCGCCTGTCAGCTTGTTCCATGTGAGCTTTACCGACGATGTGCCTGCCGTTGCCTTCAGACCGGACGGAGCGGCCAGCTTTGTCCTTACCGTCTGAACGGCGGACTTTGTCTGCACGGCGTAGCCTTTGCCGGACTTTACGAGTGCGGCTACTCTGAACTTATATGATGTATCGGCGGAAAGCTGTTTTACGGTGCAGCTTGTTCCTGTAACGCTCTTGTATGTGGTGTATTTATTTGTGACAGGATTGTATTTGTACACTCTGTACGCGTCCGCGCCGGATACCTTTTTCCACGACAGCTTTATTGTTGAAGCTGTGGTCGTTGCTTTAATGCCGGTCGGAGCTGCGAGTTTTGAAGCTGCGCTTACGGATACGGTCAGCGGAGCTGCAACGTTCGGTACGCCCGTGAATGCCAGTACGCCCGCGAGTATGGCGGCTGCGATCTTTGTTTTCTTCATTTTGAATCCCTCCGATTATATTTATGTTTGTTTATCTTTCCGATTTGAACGATCGGACGTTTTCATCTGCACGCGGCGGATAAAAACGGATGTAACAGTGTAAATATAATTTACACTGTTACAATGATATCACCTTTTATATGATTTGTCAAGACTTTTGCAAAAAAATTTAAACATACCGCGCCGGTTACATTTGCGGTACATTTGCGGCATTTGTGCGTATGGTAAATTACGTTTACTCTAATTATCTTCTCTTTTCGCCTTTGATGAATACACCGACAAAGCTCGTGCCTGCATTCGCGGCAACAACGCTGCCGACGCTCTCGATCATTGCGAGCTGCGCACCGGTCTTTGCCTTGTACTTCTCTATGAACTCGTCCTCAAGCTCTGTCGCGAGGGAGCGTCCCATAACGAACGGGGTCTTGGGTATGGCGCGGGAAGCGAGGAGCTCCACAAGGTCGCTCACGGCTTTCTTCTCGCCTCTCGGTTTGGCTATGACCTTTGTGTCGCCGTCTATCATCTGCACTATGGGCTTTATATTCATAAGCTCGCCCATTACCGCCGCCGCCGCTTTTATTCTGCCGGACTTCTTCGCATGGCGCAGATTGAACAGCAGAAGATAAAGCTCACAGCAGCTGAACCAGTCTTCGAGGTAAGCGACTACGCGGTCAACGCTCTGTCCCGCTTCGAGCTTCTTCGCCGCCTCGACCACCGGGTAGCCGTATCCGGTGCTGTATGTATGGCTGTCTATGATACGGAAACGCGTATTGCCTGACCTGCCCTCGTTTTTCAAACGCTCTGCGGCGGCCTCGGCATTGGATAATGTCTGGCTGCCGGCACCGTTAATAAGTACGACGATAACGTCCTCCACGCCCTCTTCGACACACTCGGTGAACTTTTCCTCGAAACGGTACTCGGTGATCTGTGAGGTCTTGGGGATATCCTCGCTTTCCGCTATTCTTTCGAGGAACTCGTGTCCGGTAATATCGATACGCTCGCGTATTGCCTCGCCGCCGAGTATTATATCGAACGACATAATGTCAATGCCGTATCTTTCCTCGTCCTCGGCAGAGATATCGCATCCGCTGTCGGTGATTATCCTGTATTTTTTCATAACTTGCTCCGTTCTGTCAGACCGCGTCCGACCAGTTGTATTTTGTAAGACTGCCGTGGTTTCTGAGCTCGGGGAATCCCCACTGCCGCAGTACCTCGTAAACGCCGACCGCGACGCTGTTGGACAGGTTCAGACTGCGGGCCGCGGGATTGTCGATCATGGGTATGCGCACGCACCGGTCACGGTTGCGGAAGAGAAGGTCTTCCGGCAGTCCCGCGTCCTCGCGTCCGAAGACGATATATGTTTTGTCCTCGTAACGCACATCACAGTAATTGTTGACCGCTTTTGTCGAGAAATAGCGGAAATCCCCGTCCGGGTTCTTCCCGAAAAAATCATCGAGCCCGTCGTAGTAGGTGATGTCGAGCAGGTGCCAGTAATCGAGCCCGGCGCGTTTGAGCTGTCTGTCGTCTATTGCGAACCCCATGGGCTTTACGATATGCAGCCTTGCGCCGGTCAATGCGCAGGTGCGTGCGATATTTCCGGTGTTCTGCGGTATTCTCGGCTCAACGAGCACGATATTAAGCTCCATAGTCATTCCTCCGGACAAGTCCCGATCTGCGCCATAAAAAGCACTTATACATTATAACATTTTTCTGCACGATAGTCAAGACATTTTAAGCGGAGATATCGGGAACCGCTGCCGGCTGAATCGGTTACGCACCCGCGGAAAGAAAAAGCCGTCTCTGATCACGCCGCACCGTGAGTTATACCGAAACGCTCAGTATCAACGTCTGCGGAAACGTCGAATACGCACTCCATGAGTGTCTCGCGATATCTGCCGGAAATTAAGTCCCAAAGTTCCGGAGACTGTGACCTTATGATATATTCAAGCCCGCAAAAGTCCGCACCGTACCTGTGCAGCGTTTTTTCGAGCGCCGACGACACGCGTCGGACGATCTCTTCTTCGCACAGCCGTTCGACCTTGTCTTTTCCCGCGTAAGGATCGCCGATGTTCGAGGTGACATATTTGCAGTCCGCGCTTGTTTTCACATCAAGCCGCAGCCGCCCGTCGGAGAGCGACGGCGTTATTTCCGTCCTTATCCGGTAGAGCATCACTCGTGCTTCGCTGTCTCCTGCGGTGAGCGACATATCGCAGCTCCTGCCCGAACCGGATGCCGGAGAGATCATCGCAAGACCGGACATATCGGTTACATCAAGCGTATCCGCGTATCTGTCGTCCGTACAGAGAGTACCGCCGGAAAGGATAAGGCTGCTGCCGTCCTCGGTCATCTCGCCGACGTCGGAATACACCGATAACCGCGGCAGGACAACGCTTTCGGTAGGACAGCAGAGCATCTCCGCCGCTTCATACAGCCTTACCGGACGTGTAAGTCCGAGTTCTTCCGCATTGCGGAGCATTCCCTCGACCTTATCCACCGAGGCATTCCCCTCCTTGAATTTAACCGCGAGGATATCAGATGCTTTCCCGTCCGCCGCCGCGATATACGAACGGAAATTCCCGCTGAAATGCGATGCGGCGAAGCTGAGGGAATCCCGAAGCGAAAACGCCGCATCCCTGCCGTACACGATTATCCCGACAGCGCCGAGCATGATGTTCTTCCCGGTTTTGTATGAAAGTGCTTCGAGAGCGCTGTCGATCGTTTTTCCGCTGCACTCTGCCACAACTGCGTTCGGCGCGGAGCTGTCCACCGCGGTAACTCCGCCGGAAGCGTCGGTGTTGAAATACTGCACCGTGACCGTATATTCGCCGTCTGCGTAGTCTATGCCTACGGCTTCGGCTATACCGAGCTTGTCAAGCTCGGTATGCGGGACACAGCCGCAGGTCATCAGCAGCGCGGCGATAAGAGGTATGATCTTTTTCATGTCCGCACCGCCTTTCCTTTGGTTTTGCGCAGCGCTCCCGCTGCCGAAGCGGCGGTAAGCAGCAGTATCATTGCCGCGAGGGGTGCGCCTGATGAGCATACGGTCTTAAGCGGATCATACAGTTCCGGGAACACCGTGAAAAGCTCGGACAGCAGGAGTGCCGCCGCCGCGAACAGATATCCGCAGATATCCGCGGCTTTCCCCGTCGGGAAGCAGGTCCGCACCGTCCTGCGGAACGCGAACGTGAACAGCGCGAGACGCACTGCCGCCGCGCTTACCCATACCATAACATCTATGCCGTTTATACGGTGCAGCAGTGTGATATCCGACACGGACGAGAGCGTGTAGAACGGGTAATCGAGCAGTGACAGCAGCCGACCGAATACCGTATTGTACAGGAAGGTCATAAATACGATGATTCCGCAGGACAGCAGCAGATAAGTCCGCGCACACGCTCCCGGCTTTCCTCTGATACTTCCGCAAAGCAAGACGGACAGCAGTATTTCGGAGCCGCGTGAAAACTCGTCCGTTACCTCGCCGGCAAGGCTGTCCGGTCTGTCGATGAGCGACGGATAAAGCCTGTCCGGTCTGATGTCCGGCAGAAGCGCGGCGGTTATGAGCGCAAGCAGGATCAGAAATCCCGCGGATGCCAGAAACCCCGCGCGGACCGTCGCTTTGATCCCGCGGCTTACCGCAAACAGCAGCGCAGCGCCGATAAAGATGTAAAAGTACGCGGACGGCGCGGAGTCGAAGGCGGTGCTTGATGCGTAATAGTGGGCGCGCAGCCCCGTTTCGGCGGCGCAGAAGAGCAGATATACCGACGTGACTGCGCCGAAAAAGCCGGACAGCACCTTGTTTTTTCCGGAGACTGCTTCAAGCGGGGAATCTCCGCCGTTCGCCGCGGCTGCAATGTGCAGCGGGATATACAGAAGCGCGGTAAGCAGAAATGACAGTATAACGGCAGTAAACCGCTGCATTCCGTATTCGACGTAAACTCCGGGGAGCAGCGCCGCTTCGGAGAATACTCTCGAAAGCGCGAGTACTGCCGCAAATTCCGCGGCTTTGATATTACCTGTCCTTGTTTTCATTCGTGTCTCCGTCGGTTTCAAAAATATCCGGCTCCGTCCTTGCAAGTTTACGCCAGCCGGCTCTTGCGAATGTGTCCCGCATTGCCTTTGGTGAGAACGGTGACAGCGGTGCCGTGAACGGCATACCGTAGGATTCCGCCGAGCAGATGCTCACGCACAGCATGAACGCCGCGACCGTAAGTCCGAACAGCCCGAAAAGCCCGCCCGCGAGTATAAACGCGAACCGCAGCAGAGATATCTGGTTTCCGAGATCGGTGATTATATACCCCGAGATCGACGCTATCGCTACCGCGAGCAGCATCGGAGCGCCCACAAGTCCCGCCGATACCACGATATCTCCTATCACGATACCGCCGACGATGCTTACCGCGTGTCCGACATTCGACGGCAGCCGCAGTCCCGCTTCCCGCATTATTTCATAGAATATGTCGAGTATGACGCATTCGGTAAGCACGCTGTACGGTGTGAGCGATTCCGCGGCGGCAAGGTTGCGCAGGAGCGCGTCCGGGATAAGCTCCGGGTGGAAATTGGCGAGCGCGGCATAAAACCCCGGCAGCAGTATGCTTATAAAGAACGCCATATATCGGATAAGGCGTATGAAAAGTGCGAATACCGGCTTTTCTACATAGTCGTCGAGCATTATGAAGTTTTCGGAAAACAGCTTCGGCACGAAAAGCGCGAACGGCGAGCCGTCTATTATAACGCCTATCCTGCCCTCATAAAGCTTGGAAACAAACACGTCCGGGCGTTCGGTAGCGCCGACCTCGCTGAAAAGCGGGTGACTGTTTTCGAGGAACGGCTGCACGAACCCGCTTTCCAGCACCAGTGACAGCGGCAGTTCCTCCAGCCTTTTCATCACATCGTCCGCGAGTTTTCTGTCGGATGCACCGTCTATGCGGCAGACGCATATCTCGGTGCGGGAGGTTCTGCCGACGGTCATGTTCGTAAAGATAAGCTCCGGTGATCTTACCCGCCTGCGCACGAGGCTCATATTTATGTGGAGCGCTTCCACAAAGCCCTCTCTCGAACCGCGTATGTTCCTGTGGTTTTCGGGCTGAGTGACCGAGCGTGTTTCAAAGCCCTGTATGCCGATAGCCCAGCCCTTTGCGGTCCCGTCTGTCAATATTACGCAGAACCCCGCCGTTATCGCCGCGACTATCTCCTCCGCGCTTTCCACGGGCTTTTCGTCCCCCGCGATAAGCAGCTCTCCGCCTATCATTGACGCTACGCGTTCCGGATCGTCCGTCTGCGGGTCAATGCCGGAAAGCGGACGATATACAAGGTTGGCGAGTCTGTTCGTGTCGATCTGTCCGTCACAGGATATCACGCACACGTTCACCTTTCCCGCTTTCGCGTATTTCATTGTGAGGTCGCTGCTGTTCTTCATCAAAGCGCGTACATTCACAGTGTTCTTTTCCAGTTCTTTTTCAAGCATCTCTGCCCTCCCTGCTGCGCTTGCGCGGCGGGGAACGCCCCGCGGCGTTATGACCGTAAAACGAAAAAGACAAGTCTCTTCATAGATCGGTACTTAACCGATATGTCGGGATATCACTTGTCAAATGTTATTTTGCACCGGAATGAATAAATTATTACAAAAAGCGGAAAATATATCCGAGGTGACGTAAATGCTGATAATAATGATAAGGACGGCGATACTTTACACGGTGATAATCGCGATGCTCCGGCTCATGGGAAAAAAACAGCTCGGTGAGCTTCAGCCCAGCGAGCTTGTGACGACTATACTCATATCCAATATCGCGACGCTTTCGATAGAGGATCCGACGATCCCGATGCTGATAGGCATAGTGCCGGTTCTTATGATAGTATGCATTGATGTGCTGATGTCGGTGGTCATGCTGAAAAGCCCGAAATTCCGCAGAACGGTGACAGGTTCTCCGAAAATAATCATTTCGGAGGGTGTGATCGACCGCCGGGAGCTTGAAAAGCTGCGCTATACCATAGATGATGTACTCGAAGCCATGCGAGGGCAGAGCATTTTCGACATTTCCGAGGTGCGCTACGCCATAGTTGAAACAACGGGCAAGATCAATTTCTTTAAAAAGGACGACGGCGGCACCGATCCGCCATGCGTTGTCGTCAAGGACGGCATAACCGAGCCGGACGGTATGGAAGCCTGCGGTCTTGACGCGCGGGGACTGAAAAAACTGCTTGGCGAGAATGGTGCAAAACAGAATGAAGTGTTCCTTATGACGCTTTCACGCAGCGGTGGGTGTACGGTAATAAAAAAGGATACCGGCAAGGGGGAGAACGTTTGAAACGGACGATTATATGCGCGGCTCTTCTCGCAGCTATGATCATAACGGGTGCGGCGCTTTCTTCATATACGGAAGAGGTTACGTCCCGAACGGCGGAGAAGCTCGTCCGGCTCGAAGAAATGTCGTACAGAGCGGACAAAGCGGAGCTTGTCGCCACTGCCGAAACTATCTCTGCGGATTGGGAGGCATTCTGCGCAAACAATATCTTTCTCACAAACAACGAGTGCGCGTTCGAGATATCAGAAGCACTTCTGCACATAATAGCGGAGCTGCGGTGCGGTGAGACCGACATAGCGGAGGAATGTGCGGAGACTGTGATGCTGCTCGATGTTTACGAAAAGAGCCGTGCGCTTACTCTCGAAAATATATTCTGATACAAAAGGAAACAAAGGCTTCGGATCTCGTCACGATCCAGATTTGTCGCCGCAGGGCAAAGCAGGACGCTTTGAGTTCGTTTCAAAACGCCGCAAGGACGCGGCGATACCAAAAACGAACAGACAAAGCAGGATGCTTTGAGTTCGTTTCAAAACGCCGCAAGGATGCGGCGATACCAAAAACGAACAGACAAAGCAGGACGCTTTGAGTTCGTTTCAAAACGCCGCAAGGATGCGGCGATACCAAAAACGAACACGACACCACAATTCTTAATTCACTTTTCACTCTTTCCGGTTCACCGCAAAGACTGAACCGGCGCAGCAGGATATCACCGCAGTAATCATCTTCGCTGCTGCCGCCGAGCCGGTGAGGTTACCGGACAGCGCCGACACGGCAAGTACCGCCGCGGATATTACAGCTGCGCAGATAATGCCGGAACGCAGTCCTTTGCGGAGCTTTATCGCGCCGCATACATATCCCGCGCACAGACAGCCCGCCGCAAGAGATATCAGAGACAGCGCTCCCGACGATTCCGGCGGCATGGACAGCACATACATCACCGCCGCAGACAGCGAGAGAAATATCCCCGATACGATCATGCCGCATACGCACGAAAAGACGTAGGCGGCGGTTTTCTTTATGCATTCACTTGTCTTCCTGTTCACGGACAACGCTATCACCCCATACAATATATGCCCGTTAGTTGAAATATATGTACCAGATATCTGTCAAAATCCTGTTTTTTACGCAAATTTTAACGTATTTTATGGGCATAATGCTTGACAATTGTATTGAATGGTTGTATAATACTATTATGTATAGGCTGTTCGGCGCAGCTTTGTGCAGTATTGCCTATAGGCTTCGGAGGAAATTATGAAATTCTACAAATGGAACAAGCATTATCTCGGCTGGGGCATTACGGCATTTGTTGTTATCATAGCCTCGATGCTCGTGCTGATGACGCTTGTGAATATTGAGAAGATAACGGTGAATCTGGGAAATTTCGCCGCTGTTGTCAGCCCGATAGTTTACGGTTTCGTTATTGCTTACCTGCTTGCTCCCATCGTAGAGGCTTTCGAGAAAAAGATATTCGGAAAGCTGTTCAAAAAATCGGGTGCGCATTACGAAGAATCCCACAGCGAGAACGAAAAGTATGCTCATCTTAAGGTATATGTCAAGAACAAGCCGGCGCGGATATGCAGCATCACCCTGACATTTCTTCTGTTGATCGGGATACTTGTCGGCATAGGAATCGCCATTGTGCCGCAGCTTACAAGCACACTGTCCATGCTGGTGGATAATATTCCGGAGTATCTGAAGAATCTTAACAACTGGATAAGCAGTGCGTTCAGCAATTACCCGGAGATAATGGAAGAGCTTACCAGCGCTATCAACAACGCAGGTACGACTCTCCGTAATTTCCTCACCACGCAGATACTTCCGCAGATGGGCGATTATCTGAGCTTTGTGACAAACAGTATCGCAGGTATTGTCGGAATGGTGCTCAACATCGTTTTCGGCATGGTAGTCGCAATATACTGCCTTTACAGCAAGGAGCTTTTTGCTGCTCAGGCCAAGAAGCTCGTTTACGCGACCCTCAGCATAGCGCGTGCGAACAAGATCATATCCTCGCTGCGCAAGATACACCGCTCCTTCGGCAACTTCATTACCGGAACGATCATAGACTCCTTCGTGGTCGGCTGCTTCACCTTCATAGTGACAACGCTTTCCGGAGTTCCCTTCTCACTGCTCGTATCGGTCATAATGGGTATAACAAATATTATCCCGTATTTCGGACCGTTCATCGGCATTGTGCCGTGCCTTTTCCTTATATTCATGGAAAGTCCGTTTATGTGCATAATCTTCACCGTGATCGTGCTTGTGATACAGAACCTCAACGGTAATGTCATAAGCCCGCGCATACTTGGTGAGAGCACCGGCCTTACGAGCTTCTGGGTAATATTCGCTATCCTTGTGGGTCAGGGAATATTCGGCTTCTGGGGACTTATAATCGGCATACCGCTGTTCGCGGTAATATACAGCGCTGCAAGGACGTTTATAGGCGAGAAGCTCGAAAAGAGAGGACTGCCGTCCGGCTCGGATGAGTACACGGATATTGAATCGTTCTCGGGCGAAAACGCGGAGCCGGTATCCCTGGCGGAGACCAACGCCGCGGAGCAGAAGCTGAGAGCGGAAAAGGAAGCCGCGGCAAAAGCCGAGAAGAAGAAAAAGCTGGAAGAACGCAGGTCAAAGCTCATGAACGGGCTTGACAAGATCAAGAACAGACATAACGACTGACAGGCGGAGAATACCGCCGGAAATCCCACGCGGGAGGTAATACCTATGAATATGGAAAAGCTGAAAGCGGACTACGGCAATGTACTGTGGTCCGGAAAGAAGTGCATACTCGGTATGCCGATATCGTTCACAAGATATGTACTGACGGATACGACCCTTTACACAAGGATCGGTCTGCTGAACATAAAGGAAGATGAGATAGAGCTGTACAGGATATTCGACAAGAAGATATCCTTCACGCTCGGACAGCGTATTTTCGGCTGCGGTACCATTGATATCGCGTCGAAGGATATCGACACGCCCGAAAAGAAGCTCATATCCATAAAGAAGCCCAGAGATGTCAAAAGACTTCTCGACACTGCCGTTAAGGAGCAGCGCGACAAGTATTATGTACGCGGAAGGGATATGATCGGCGGTCACGTCGATTCCGACCACGACATAATGCAGGATGATTTTACCGAAATATGATAGGGCGCAAATCTGAAAGTTGTGCAGGTTTCACGAAATTTGTGGAAAACGGCAAAAAATTCAAAAAACCGCGTCACCTTTCGGGTATAAAAAGCGTTTTATTATATAGAGGGTGTCTCCGGATTTCATGTTCGAGAGGACAGGCTGCCGGAGCTGCCCTAAACAGCGGATATTCCGCACGAGAGATATTTTAACCGAAGGATTCGGAAAAGGAAAGGATTTGAAAACATGAACAAGCTTCTGAGAAAAGCAGCGGCATTCATCACTGCGGGACTCATGGCTTCTGCGAGCTTTGGCGCGGAATGTTACGCCGAGAGCGCAAAGCAGTACACTGCGTCCGCAGAGCTGAATTACGCAGCTACCGTCGCAAAACCGACGTATGCCGTCAAGGGTACGGCGGGTGTCAGAAAGATCAAGCTTTCGACAAGCACGTCGGGTGCCACGATCTACTACACCACCAACGGCAAGACGCCCACGACCAAGAGCAAGAAATATACCGGAGGTTTTCTGCAGATCACCAAAGCAACAAAGATCTGCGCTATCGCGGTAAAGGGCTCCTCCAAGAGCGCGACCATGGTAAAGACCTTCAACGTTGCCACCAAGTACGGAGATGTTACAGGTGACGGCGTTATAAATCAGACCGACTATACAAGACTTAAGAACTTCCTTGAGGGCAAGACCTCCTATATTTGCAAGGACAACGCGGACTGCGACGGCAGCGGCGGAATCTCTTCCAAGGATCTCACCGTTCTGTCTCAGTACCTCAGCGGAAAGATAAGCAGACTTCCGAGTTCTCCCATAGCTACCGTGAAGAAGCCGACCGCGACCAAGGCAAAGATCTACGGCGGCATGAGGATAACACTCAAGACCACGGTAAGCGGCGGAACCATCTACTACACCACCAACGGCTCGACACCCACAACAAACAGCACAAGATATTCTTCGCCCTTCACCCTCACCGATTCCAGGACTATAAAGGCTATAGTTTACAAGAACGGTGAATCGAGCAGCGTGCTTACATTCAGTGCCGATGTCGGGACAACACAGTCCGTTCAGGCTGACAAGAATTCATCTACAACATATAACGAACCCATTGAAGTAAGACTCTCGTGCTATACTTCAAACTCTCTCATCTACTACACCACAGACGGATCCGACCCGAGAACCAGCTCCACAACAAAGAGCTACTCAAGCGCGATAAAGTTAAGCCAGGATACAACGATCAAGGCTTACGCACGCAGCAAGGGCAACGTTGACAGCGAGGTTTCTACTTTCAGCTACAGAGTAAACGGCGGCTTTACGATCAGCGGTACCGTATGGGACGACACTCCGGGCTCGACATCGTCCACAAGCTCCTCCTATAACTCAAGCAGCACAATGACCGCAAACGGTCAGAAGACCTCCAACGAACCCGGCATCAGCGGAATAGCTGTATATCTTATAAATTCTACGACAAATGCCGAGGACGCTCCCAACCGTTATGTTCAGAGGACCGTAACGGATTACAACGGTAACTACACGTTCAGCGGCCTTACTCAGGGAACCAACTACAAGGTAGTATTTGAGTACAACTATCAGAAGTACCGTGCGTATGCCAACATCGTTTCCGGAGGAAACCAGGCTGTCTGCGCGACCAGAATACCCGATATCAAGATAGAGGATAACGGCGCGTACGTCGTAAGCGGCTACAGCGAGTCTTATCTGAACAACATCACAAGCTACAGCAACGCGATAAGCAGCAGCAACTACACCGCTTACGCGATAACAAGCAACTCCTTCAGCAGCACCAACAACAGTGTAAACCTTGCGCTGATCTCCAAGAACTACGGCGTACTCACTCTCGATATGAGCGTATCCGGAGCTGCCAACAACAAGATCGCGAACGGCAAGAAGCTTACATACACGCTCACTCTTTCAAACTACTCTCCCGTAGCGTCCACAATACTCTCCGACTGTGAGATAGCTGTATATCTTACCGATGTATTCAGCGACTACAACCTCAACCAGAGAACGGCATCTCTCAATACCAACAGCGGCTATATGGGCAACGGCGCAAGATATCTGCTCTTCACCGACTTTGTCGGATCGGGCGGACTCGCACCCGGAAAGACGGCTACAATATCGTTTGAGGCACTTGTTGATGCCGATCCCAACACCCGTATCGAAGCATACGCCGAGGTAATTTCTTATCGCTTTGCGACATCGTGCTATGATTACTACTCGATGCCCGGCAATATGAGCAATTTCAGAGTAAGCCAGAACGATGAGGCTTCCACTCCCGTGATCACAGTTACCGCGGGCAGCGGAGAGACAACACAGACGATAAGCGCTATTACAGCGAGAACAGCTGTTGAGGTAGGCGCCTCCGACGATTATCTGATGTTCGTTGTCGAGAACTGCACATCGCAGAACGATATACTGCCCGGTGAAATGAGCCCGCAGAACTGTCTGACATACACACCGACCTACACCGCGGTAAACGGCAATCTGTATGTTAAAGTCACGGTTTACGGAAACTATCCCGGTGAGGTATCGATCCCGTTCTATCTGAGAAAGGATCCATCCAAGTCTGTAGTGCTTTACGCAACAGTCTATAACGGACGCTTCAATTAAACCGCATAAGTAAATATGCCTTCCCGCGGACGCAGAAATGTGTCCGCGGGTTTCTTTTGCAAAATGTACAAAAAGGGAACGAAAAATTTGTATAAATTACCGCCCTTGTGCAAAATTGTGTTTACTGCTATAATGGTAATATACGGTGACCGAGGACAGCGGCTGAAAACCGGTGAAAACGATTGCGGTACACCGCCTACATTGCAAAGGAGGTCAAAAGCTAATGAACTACGGCTTTTTCGACGAAAAAAACAAGGAATATGTCATCACAAGACCCGATACCCCGTCCGCATGGGCAAACTATTTAGGCTCGCCCGAATACGGCGCGATAATCTCCAATAACGCAGGCGGTTACAGCTTCGTTAAGTCCGGCGCAAACGGACGAATAATCCGTTACCGCTTCAATTCCGTGGCTACCGATCAGCCCGGACGCTATATCTATATCCGTGACGCGGAGACCGGTGATTACTGGTCTGCATCGTGGTCGCCCGTATGCAAGCCTCTCGACAGCTACAAGAGCGAGTGCAGACACGGCACGGCTTATACTATCATCACTTCCGAGTATTCGGATATCAAGTCCGAGACACTGTACTATGTACCGAAAGATGCTACCTACGAGGTATGGCGCTCGAAGATCACAAATACGGGCGACAAGCCCCGCAAGCTCGCGGTAACCGGATACTGCGAATTCGTAAACGACAACAATTATGAGCAGGATCAGGTAAACCTCCAGTACACCCTGTTCATCACACATACCTATTTCAAGGGCAACTATGTTCTCCAGAAGCAGAACGAGATTTTCCAGAATCCCAACAACAACCGCTTCCTCGGTCTTGCTCTCCAGAAGATCGACAAGTACTGCGGCGACAGAGACAAGTTTGTCGGCAGCTACCACAGCTATGCCAACCCCGTAGGCGCTTCGGCGGATCTCAACAATGACCTCAACTTCAACACCAACTCCTGCGGCGCTCTCCAGTCCGACATCACACTCGCTCCCGGCGAGACCAAGGAATTCGTATATCTGCTCGGTCAGAAGCCCGAGGCGGAAGCGGAGAAGATAATCGCAAGATATGAGAAGCCCGGCATATGCGACGAGGAGCTTGAAATACTGAAAAAATACTGGCACAGCAAGCTCGACAATCTCCAGGTACACACCCCCGACGAGAACTTCAACAATATCGTCAATGTATGGAACGCTTACAACTGCTTTATCACCTTCACATGGTCGAGAGCGGCTTCGTTCCAGTACTGCGGTCTGCGCAACGGCTTCGGCTACCGCGACACGGTACAGGATATCCAGGGTATAATCCACCTTGCGCCCGAAATGGCAAAGAAGCAGATAGTATTCATGCTTTCCGCACAGGTTACGAACGGCGCGGGTCTTCCGCTCGTCAAGTACACTCACAAGGCGGGCGAGGAGAACACTCCCGACGATCCCGATTATGTAAAGGAAACAGGTCACCCGAGCTACCGCGCGGACGATGCTCTCTGGCTGTTCCCGACGATATACAAGTATATCTCCGAAAGCGGCGACAGCGCGTTCCTCGATGAGGTGATCTTCTACGCGAACAACGGCGAGAAGGATACCGTTTACGATCATCTCAAGAGAGCAATCAAGTTCTCCATGGACAATCTCGGCGCACACGGAATGCCCGCAGGTCTGCACGCCGACTGGAACGACTGCCTGCGTCTCGGCAAGCTCGGCGAGTCCACATTCGTTGCGTTCCAGCTTGTTTACGCTATCAAGATACTCCGCGGCTACGCAGAGGAAAAGGGCGACAGCGAATATATCAAGTACCTCGATGAAACAATGGCGAAGCTCGACAAGATACTTGCCGACTGCTGGAACGAGGACAGATGGATCCGCGGTTACAAGGAGGACGGCACTGTTATCGGTCAGCGCACCGATCCCGAGGCAAATATGTGGCTCAATCCGCAGTCATGGTCCGTTATTTCCGGCTATGCTTCTCCCGAACAGGCAGAGAAGGCTATGGACAGCGTAGAGCGTGAGCTCAACACACCTTACGGTGCAATGGTAATGTATCCGCCGTACAACAAGCACGGCTTTGACGGAGCCCTTATGCAGTGCTTCAATGCCTGCACAAAGGAGAACGCGGGTATATTCTCGCAGCCGCAGGGCTGGCTGATACTCGCGGAGTCCAAGCTCGGACACGGCGACAGAGCATACAAGTACTGGAAGGAAGCATCTCCCGCAACATATAATGACAAGGCGGAGCTCCGCGTTCTCGAACCGTATGTATTCGGTCAGTTCGTTGAGGGCAAGGACAGCCCGTTTGCAGGACGCGCACACGTTCACTGGCTCACAGGTACCGCTTCCACGGTAATGGTAGGTACAACAGAGGGCATCCTCGGTCTCAATCCCGAAACAGAGGGACTTGTTATCGACCCGTCTATCCCGTCCGAGTGGAAGGAATACACAATGGATAAGACCTTCCGCGGCAAGAAGCTGCACGTTACGGTAAAGAACCCGAACGGCAGCCAGCACGGAGTAAAGAGCGTCACCGTAAACGGTCAGAAGCTCGGCGGCAAGCTGATCGAGGATTCTATCCTCAAGGAAGAGAACGAAGTTATTATAGAAATGTGATAAAGGCGCTTACGCGCATGAGAGGAAGAACCCTTTCTTGAAAGAAAGGGTTCCCCCTCTCAAACTCTCCCATTTACAAAGAACTTTTTGACATTTTTCCCCCGTCTGAACAAAGACGGGGGATTGTGCCGATTATTGGAGATAAGATCTTATGAATTTAGCAAATAAGCTGACCCTTTTCAGAGTGATACTTGTGCCGTTCTTTATCGCGGCACTGATGCTGCCGTTTATCCCGTTCGGGTACACGATAGCTCTTGTGATATTCGCTCTTGCAAGTATCACCGATATGCTCGACGGCAAGGTAGCAAGAAAATACAACATGATAACCGATCTCGGCAAATTCCTTGACCCGCTCGCGGATAAGGTGCTTGTGGCAGCGGCGCTGATATGCTTTACGGAGCTCGGGTATGCGCCGGCATGGGCAGTTTGGCTTATAATGGCGCGGGAATTTATGGTGTCGGGAATAAGGCTCGTAGCAGCAGGCAGCAAGGAAAAGATCGTTATTGCAGCCAATATCTGGGGCAAGCTCAAAACCGCTTCCACAATGGTCGCGATATGTCTTATACTGATCATGCATATACTGACTGACGATTTCGGCATTTTTACGGGAATGCCCGTTCAGATCATAACCGATGTCCTTATTTATATCTGCACGTTCCTTACCGTGCTTTCGGGTGTGATCTATCTGTATGATTACAGAGCCGTGTTCAAGGGTACCGAGCATTGAAAAACATTCTTATCGCGGCGCGGACTGCCGAAGCCTGCAAAACTCTTGCCGGATTCATCAACGGCGGCGATTATGAAGTCACCACAGCTTCCGACGGTATGACGATACGCAGTATTGATATCGGCAGATTCGACTATATATTCATATCGGTGCCGCTCGAAAACGAGAACGGGTTTGAGCTTATGTCCGAGCTGCGCAGACGCACCGACGCACACCTTATCGCGATCGTGCGTGAGGAAGCTGCCGATGCCGCGGCTAAGAGGCTGTCGGAAACAGGTGCATTCATAGTCACCAAGCCCGTGTTCAAAAGCTCGCTCATGCAGGCTATCCGCTTCTGTGAGACCCACGCGGATAACGAGATGATCTTCCGCAGACGCATCGCAGAGCTTGAACAGCAGGCGGAGCGGGATAAGAAGCTGAACCGCGCCAAGCTCATCGTAATGACGAAGGAACAGCTCTCCGAAGACGAGGCGCACCGCCGCATACAGAAGCTCGCAATGAATATGCGTGTGTCGCAGTACGAGGTCGCCGAGGATATCATCAACGGATTGCTGATATAAGGCGCAATAACAAACTACAGACGTGCTCCGCGCATAATGCACGAAAAACCGCAGTGAAATATGTTAAAATCACTAAATCGTTTACATGGGCTTTGTTTGGGGCCGCAGCTCTATTGACACGGCGGGAAAATTATGCTATACTTAACTGTGTGGCATTATGCTTACTTTTATAATGAAACGAGGTTTTTTTATGGCAGAAATTACCAGGGATGAGCTTGACCGCATGGATTATACCGAGGACGAGTTCGGTATCGGTCTTAAAGCCTACCTCTATGCAAGAGCCGGCTTTTATCTTATCGGAACATTCATGATACTCGGCGCACTGGTCGCTTTGATCTTCGGTGCCACCACTTTTGATGACCTCGTGAGCAACGCTACGGCGTTAAGCGCCAATTCGCCGGTGCTCAACGACAACTTCAACGGACTTCAGCTTTGTATGATAGTACAGGCAGTCGTTACGATAGGTTCGCTCGTCAGCATCGTACTGCTCATCTTAAAGCGTTCAAGACTGTTTGCACTCATCGACCTCGGACTGTTCGTCGTACTTGTGGCTGTATTCTTCATAATGGGCTCTATGGAGCTTCTCTCCAACGGTTCGGCATGGATACTCTACTTCCTGCTCAATCCGATCTGGTCGTTCATCGCGCTGTTTGTCGGCAAACACTGGCAGTATATGCCGATGATAAAGTAAAGAAGGGAGCGCTTGGATTATGATCTTAGGTTTATTTCTTGACAGGCTCGGAATTCCGATAGTTCCCGCAGCCGTAATGATACTCGCCGGACTTGTTCTTATCGGCGGTTTCGCTTTTATGATATTCAGGCATATCTACGAAAAGGGCGAGTCGGATATCAGCCCCGTTCTGTACGAGCAGATATCCACGATAGCCGGATATGTATTCGTGATATACGTTCTTATCGAAGTTATAGCGGGCTGCGCTTGTGTATGTGTAAATGAAGCCTGCCGCAACGGTTATCACTACAACCTCTCCAAGACCGGCGCAAGCGGTCAGATCTGCAGATTCTGCAGCGGCTTCAAGATCAACGATCTCCACTCCGCCGCTTCCGACTGCCTTATGCTTGGCATTTACTTCGACGCTTTCATCGTGAACGCTTTCGTTACAAACGCTATCAAGGTAGTACGCGGTAAGATCGCAGCTTTCGGAAAGAAATCATGAATAACGTATATTTGAACAGATAACTTAACACCGTTTTATGCGACCGGCAACCGATCGTATAAAACGGTATTGTTTTTTCGGGCAGCCGCCCAAAGGAGCATATATGACTATTACTCAGAAAATACTTGCCCGTGCTGCCGGTCTTGAAAGTGTAAGACCCGGACAGCTGATAAGCGCAAAGCTCGATCTGGTGCTTGGAAACGATATAACCACTCCCGTCGCGATAAACGAATTTGAGAAGAACGGGTTCGACGGCGTATTCGACAGAAACGGCATCGCTCTCGTTATGGATCACTTCACACCTAACAAGGATATAAAGGCGGCGACCCTTACAAAGCAGTGCCGTACATTCGCAAGAAAATATGACATAAAAAACTACTTCGATGTAGGGGATATGGGCATAGAGCACGCGCTTATCCCGGAAAAGGGACTTGCGGCTCCCGGCGAATGCATTATCGGCGCGGACAGCCATACCTGCACCTACGGGGCGCTCGGCGCTTTCTCGACGGGTGTCGGCTCAACGGATATGGCTGCCGGTATGGCGACCGGAACTGCGTGGTTCAGAGTGCCTTCCGCAATCAAATTCGAGCTGACCGGAACGCTCCCTCCGCATACAAGCGGTAAGGACGTGATACTCCACATCATCGGGAAGATAGGCGTTGACGGTGCGCTTTACCGTTCAATGGAGTTCACCGGCTGCGGACTTGCGCAGCTCACAATGGATGACCGGCTGACGATAGCGAATATGGCTATCGAAGCGGGAGCAAAGAACGGCATTTTCGAGGTTGACGATATCACGCGCGAATATCTCATGGGCAGAGTGACCCGTCACTACACCGAATTTACCGCCGACGGCGACGACGATTACGACGAGATAATAAAGATCGACCTTTCGGAGATACAGCCGACAGTCGCCTTCCCTCACCTGCCGGAAAACACGAAAACGTTAGCTGAGATAACGGAGAAAGTACCGATAGATCAGGCGGTCATAGGTTCCTGCACTAACGGACGGATATCCGATATGCGCAAAGCTGCTGCAATACTGAACGGCAGGCATATCGCAAAAGACGTGCGCTGCATAGTGATACCGGCGACGCAGAGCGTGTACCTGCAATGCATAAAGGAGGGTCTCGCGGAGATCTTCATAAATGCGGGCTGCGCTTTCAGCACACCTACCTGCGGACCGTGTCTCGGCGGTCACATGGGAATACTTGCCGAGGGAGAACGCGCGGTATCCACCACCAACCGCAACTTTGTCGGGCGTATGGGTCACCCCGGCTCCGAGGTGTATCTTGCAAGTCCGGAAACTGCCGCGGCTTCGGCGGTAAAGGGCTATATCGGCAGCGACATCTTCGATCTTTGAAAGGAGAAGCTATGAAAGCACACGGAACTGCTCACAAATACGGGGATAACGTCGATACGGACGTTATAATCCCGGCGAGATACCTTAATACCGCCGATCACGCAGAGCTTGCGAAGCACTGCATGGAGGACATAGACAGCGGTTTTACGGCGAAGATAAAGCCGGGCGACATCGTGGTTGGAGGAACGAATTTCGGCTGCGGGAGCTCCCGCGAGCACGCGCCTATCGCAATCAGGGCGAGTGGTATTTCCTGCGTTATCGCCGCGACATTTGCGAGGATATTTTACCGAAATGCGATCAACATCGGCTTGCCGATACTTGAATGTGAGGAAGCGGCGGCGGATATATCCGACAGGGACGAGGTGGATATAGACTTTGACAGCGGGATCATCACCAATGTAACAAAGCACAGGACGTACAAAGCAGAGCCTTTCCCGGATTTCATCAAGGATATCATATCCGCGGGAGGACTGCTCAACTCGCTGAAAAATAAAAAGGAAGGATAATATTCATGGAAAAACACATTGCGCTTATACACGGTGACGGCATAGGTCCGGAAATAGTTGACGAGGCGGTCGGAGTACTCGACAGGATCGCCGGTATCTACGGACACAAATTCACCTACACTCCCGTTCTTATGGGCGGTATAGCTATCGACGAGACAGGTGTACCGCTCCCGGAAGAGACGATAAAGATATGCAAGGCGAGCGACAGTGTCCTGCTGGGTGCGGTAGGCGGCCCGAAGTGGGACAAGGGCGAGGGAAAGATGCGCCCCGAAGCGGGATTGCTCGGTATACGCGGCGCACTCGGACTGTATGCAAATCTGCGTCCGGCGAAGCTGCTGAAGCCGCTTGCGGGAGCCTGCCCTCTTAAAAAGGAAAAAACGGAGCAGGGACTTGATGTGCTTATTGTGCGCGAGCTTATCGGCGGTGCTTATTTCGGTGACAAGCGTACATTCACGGACGACAGCGGACACGTTACCGCGATAGACGAGATGAAATACAGCGATTATGAGATAGAGCGTATCTGCCGCACTGCTTTCGAGCTTGCACGCAAGCGCCGCGGATTTGTTACGAGCGTTGACAAGGCGAACGTGCTTGATACTTCCCGCCTGTGGCGCGAGATCGCGCACAAAGTGAGAGAGGACTATCCCGATATCGGGTATGAGGATATGCTTGTTGACAATGCCGCTATGCAGCTTATCCGAAACCCCGCGCACTTCGACGTTATCGTGACCGAGAATCTGTTCGGTGATATTCTGTCCGACGAGGCGTCGATGCTGACCGGTTCACTCGGTATGCTTCCGTCCGCGTCTCTTGCCGACGGCTCTTTCGGGCTGTACGAGCCTGTTCACGGCTCTGCGCCGGATATCGCCGGCACAGGCAAGGCGAACCCGATCGCGACAATTCTTTCAGCGGCAATGATGCTGCGTTTCAGTTTCGGAATGCAGGCGGAAGCCGATGCGATAGAAAACGCCGTTGACAAAGCACTGAACGAGGGTTACCGTACCGCCGATATCATGAGCGACGGCTGTAAGCCCGTCAATTGCGCCGAAATGGGCGAGGTTATCAGGGAGAGACTCTGACTTGCATTATCAAAAAAGACTGCTGAAATCTGTTAGTTTTCAGCAGTCTTTTATATTCAGCAAATGGGAGCTGTTGCCAACCCCCATTCATTTCTCGGAGAGCGACCCGTTTATGTATCTATGAAATAATACAGCTGCTGCCAGCGCGGGCTCCGCGCCCCTTATCAGAGCATCTTACCGATAAGGTTGTTGTCAAGGCTGTCGGTGAACCGAATCTTTATAAATTCGCCGGTGCGCAGACGGCGCTTTGCGGAGAAGTAGATCATACCGTCTATCTCCGGTGCATAGGACGCGTCGCGGCCGAAGTACATCTCAAACAGGCGGTCATAGCCCTCGCATACCACTTCGGTCTCGGTTCCGACAAGCGCCTGCTGTGCATCGGTCACGCGTATCTCCTGCTGTTCCATGATTATCTCGGCGCGGTGTTCACGTTCGCGCTCGTCCACCTGATTCGGGAAATCCGCGGCGGGAGTCCCGTCCTCCTGTGAATATGCGAAACAGCCCAGTCTGTCGAACTTTATCTCGTTCGCGAACTCCGCAAGCTCGGTGAACTGCGCTTCCGTTTCGCCCGGAAATCCCGTAATGAACGTCGTGCGCAGAGTAAGTCCGGGTATGCGGGCGCGCAGCTTTTCCACAAGCGCTGTAAGTGAAGCACGGTCACCCGTGCGGTTCATATCCTTCAGTATCTCCGCGTCACAATGCTGCAGCGGGAGATCGATATATTTGCAGATCTTCGGCTCGGACGCTATCATATCGATAAGCTCGTCCGTCATTCTTTCGGGGTAGCAGTATAACAGCCTTATCCACTTCACATCGAGCTTCACAAGCTCACGGAGAAGGTCGGGCAGTGCGAGCTTTCCGTAAATGTCCTCGCCGTACCGGGTCGTATCCTGCGCTATGACGATAAGCTCCCGGACGCCGCCGTTTACAAGCGTTTCCGCTTCCTTTACTATATCCTCGATCTTTCTGCTGCGGAAGCGTCCGCGTATCTGCGGGATTGCGCAGTATGTGCAGCAGTTGTCGCAGCCGTCCGCGATGCGCAGATATGCATAGTGCGAGAGCGTTGACTGCATGCGCTTGCCTTCCATATTGTGATTTTCAACGTTTCCGAAGTCAATAACGCGTTCGCCCGCAAGCACTTTCTCTATCGTCTCAACTATCGCGTCGTTCCTGCCTATGCCGAGCACGCCGTCGATCTCGGGGAACTCTGTGTCCATCTGCTCCTGATAGCGCTGTGCAAGACAGCCGGTAACGATTATCCGTTTGTTTATACCGTCGTTCTTGCGGTTAATTGCTTCAATTATCTCCTCGATAGCCTCTTCCTTTGCGCTTGTTATAAAGCCGCAGGTGTTTATGACTACCACGTCCGCGAGTCCCGCTTCGGGTACTATCTTATATCCCGCGTCCGCTATCTTCGCGAGCATAAGCTCCGCGTCGCACTGGTTCTTCGGGCAGCCGAGAGAGACTACGCCGACCTTGATTTCGCTGTTATTTGCCATTTCAGTAATTCTCCGATATGTATTTTTCCGCCTGTGTGAGCAGCTCTCTGTCCTCCGGGAAATTGAGTAGCTCCATTGCCCTGCTGTAGGGCAGCAGCCAGTCGTCGAGTATCTCGTCCGCCTGTATCTCCGGCTTGCGGTATTCGTAGTGTCCGATAAAGAACACGCCGGTCTTGACGGTCTTTTCGCGGGTCATATATGTGTATTCCTCACGGAAACTGCCGTACGGTGTGAGTTCAAGTCCCGTCTCCTCGAATACCTCGCGTTTTGCCGTTTCGAGTATCGTTTCACCGTAGTCGATGTGGCCTTTCGGGAATCCGATGTGTCCGCTGTTGTTTTTTATTAGCAGGTAGCGGCGCTCGCCGTCTTTTTCGGTGAACATCACCGCTCCGCCCGTCTTTTCAAATTTCGGGTAGAGTATATCGGTATCCTTTACAAGACTGCCGAGGGCGTGCAGGATATTGCACTCAAAGCATATATCCCCGCCGTACTGCTCCGCGGGAACTGCCACGGGAATTTCCGTTCCGCCGCGGTCTATCACGGCGCAGGTCTTTGCCGCGAGTGTTTCCGCTCCGCCGTCACAGCCGATGATATATGCCGTTCTGCCGTCATATACGCCGAGAAGAGCGCTGTTTCCGCTTTTTTCCCCGAGTGTGACGGTTATTTCTTTTCCGTATATCTCAAAATCCTTTCGCGGGTGTGACATACTCGTTTTCCTCCGTTATTCAAGCGTGATTATCCCCTTGTCAAGCAGTCTCTGCGCCGCAAGGATAAGTCCCATTCTGCCGGTGTCGTATGTAAGTCCGCCCTGAAGCCATACCGCGAACGGTTCACGCAGCGGAGCGTCCGCCGACAGCTCTATCGAGGCTCCCATAGTGAAAGCACCTGCCGCCATTATTACCTGACTGTCATAGCCGGGCATATCCCATGGCTCCGGGGTGACGAAGCTGTCAACCGGGCTGCCGGACTGTATGCCCTCGCAGAACGCGATAAGCGCTTCCGGCGAACCGAGCTTCACTGCGGTAATGATATCGGTGCGGTATTCGTTGCGGTGCGGGAACGCCTCAAATCCGAGAAGCTCAAAGAAAGCGGACGCAAAAGTCGCGGTCTTGACGGCATTCTTTACCACTTCCGGCGCATAGAAAAGTCCCATGAACAGGCTGCGGTTCATATCGAGCGTGCAGCCGACTTCCTTGCCGGTCCCGACGGTCGTGAGGCGGTAGGAGCAAAGCTCCACAAGGTCTTTTCTTCCCGCTATGTAGCCGCCGGTCGGTGCGATACCGCCGCCGAGATTCTTTATCAGCGAGCCGATTATCAGATCTGCTCCGACATCACAAGGTTCCACGCGCTCAACAAGCTCACCGTAGCAGTTATCGACTATGACTATCGCACCGGGGTTTACGCTTTTCACCGCGTCGATCATCTCGCTTATCTCCGAGACGGTTATGGACGGGCGCAGACTGTACCCGCGGGAGCGCTGTATATACGCGACCTTGCAGCCGCGGGCAAGATCGCGTATCCTGCCGTAATTGACTCTCCCGTCCGGGAGTAGGTCTATCTGATCGTACTTAACGCCGAATTCTGTGAGTGAACCGCCTTTTTCGCCGAATATGACTTCGTTCAGCGTGTCGTAGGGCTTGCCGGTGAGCGAGAGCATAAGGTCGCCGGGGCGCAGCACGCCGAACAGCGCTGTGGATATCGCGTGGGTACCGTTCACGAAGTTGTGGCGCACGAGCGCGTCCTCCGCGCCGAGCACCTGCGCGAACACCGCGTCGAGCTTGTCGCGTCCGTCGTCGCCGTATCCGTAGCCTGTTGTGCCTTTGAGGTGCATATCCCCCACGCGGTTGTCGATAAAGGCTTTCAGCACCTTCTCGCTGTTGCACCTTGCGGTATGTTCTATTCTGTCAAACGCTTCGGAAGCGGCTTCCTCCGCCTCCAGCGCAATATTTTCAAGTTTCTTGTCCGGGTTGAAATAACAACTCATATATTTTTATCCGTCTCCTGTAACTATGTTTATATTCTGAAAATAACGGGTCTAATAATTCGGGGTCAAGCGCCCGTGCGCTTGCGCGATCCAGCCGCGCAGGCTGGTGCCGTCTGCAAAGACAGCGCGTCAGCGCAGGTGAAACCGCAGATCTGCCGCTTCTCCGCAGCGACAGAAGTTACAGCCGAGGTAGAAGCTCTCAAGCTCTGCGGCACAGAAAAGGTACACTTCGTTTCCGATTTGGGCTTCCTCGGCGCATATATGTGCAAGGAGCCTGCGGGCGAGCCCCTTTCCGCGCTCCTGCGGAAGGGTACATATATATGAAAGATAGGATATGCCGCCGGAAGAGAACATCTTCACCGCGCAGGCGCTTTCATCAAGAGCATACAGCTGTGCTGTCCCGTGCCGGAGCATATGACTTATATCAGTGTACCATGTATTGCGGTCAATGTCAAATCCGGTGCTTGCAATTTCGTATATTTCACCGACAGAAACATCGGGATATACCCTTACTTTGTCCACATTGTCGGTTTTTTTGATATCATTGCGCGCTTTCATCAGCAGTCGTTTTTCCGCGCGCGTTTCAATATCCTGATCGTCATACAGCCCGCAGGGCATAAACACCCTTATGAACTGTCCGCAGCCGAGAAAAGCCGCAAGCTCGGAACGTCGCGTTTTGCCGATATGTCCGCAGTCCGCCGCGGTCGCTTCGCCGTAGTAGCTGCCGATGACCGCGCCGCCGTCCTGCGCCCAGAAACGGCAGAAATCATAGCCGAAGCCGTAAGCGTCGGCAAGAGAGCGTATTTTCTCGGTATAGACGGTGTGCTCATCGCCGAGGGCGGAGTACAGCCGTGCCTTGTCGGATATCATTCTTATCATGCGGTTTACAGCTCCCCGAGCCGTTTCAGCAGCTCCCGTGCCGTTTCGAGCACGGCGGTCACGTCTTCTTTCTTCATCACGCAGGCGGGAGAATGCAGATATCTTGTCGGTACGGACAGGGCCGCGGTGCGGACTCCGCCCACCGCCTTGTGAACGGCACCGCTGTCGTTGCCGCCGGCGATAAGGGATTTTGTCTGATGCTTCACGCCGATCTCTCCGGCAGTCTGCCGCGCAAGTCTGTACAGCTCCCTGTCGTATATCGTCGATCTGTCCATGAACGAGACCACAACGCCCTCTCCGAGACGGCAGACTTCCTTCTCGTCCTCGCTGCCGGCTATGTCGCAGGCGGTCGTCGTTTCAAGTATCACCGCGATATCGGGCTTTACGTTGAATGCCGCGCACTGTGCGCCGCGGGTTCCGATCTCCTCCTGCACCGTGAACACGAAATACGCGTCATAAGGAAGCTCCTCGTTCAGCATTGTCAGCATGACCGCGCAGCCTGCCCTGTCGTCGAGCGCCTTGCCCTTGATGAAGCCGTCACCGAACTCTTCATATTCGCTCATAAAATAGCAGAAGTCGCCCTGATCCGCGTATTTGCGTGCTTCCTCCGCATTTCCCGCGCCTATGTCTATCGTAAGGTCTTCTATCTTCGGCTGTTTTTCCTTTTCATCGGACGACAGCTGATGCAGCGCCTTTGCCGCTATAACTCCGACCGTGCCGTTAGCGAAAACGACCCGTCTGCCGAATACAACGGCGGGTGATATGCCGCCCACCGGCGCGAATTTCAGCCGTCCGTCGTCACAGACATAAGTAACGATAAAGCCGACCTCGTCCATGTGAGCGCAGTACATTATCTTTTTGTCCGGTGCCTTTGCGCCCTTTCTGAACACGATAAGATCGCCGATGCTGTCCGTCGTGACGGTACATTCGGCAGGAAGCTGCGAGATTATGAAGTCTCTTACACCCTGCTCGTCGCCGCTCGTTCCGCAGAGCCGTGACAGTCTGCCCGTAAGGTCGAAAAGCTCTTTATTTTCAGACATCTGCCTCACCTCCCGTCAGAAATGCCGCCATAAGCCTGCCGACGGCTTTTATGTCTTCCGTATCGACGACCTCGACCGGTGTATGCATATATTTCAGCGGTATGGAGATCAGTCCGGTTCTTATGCCGCCGCGTGATACCGAGATATCGTCCGCGTCGGTCCCGGTATCGCGCCCCATTACCTCTGTCTGATACGGTATTTTCTTATCCGCCGCGAGCTTTTTCAGCTCTGCGGTGATCTCCCTGTCGAGTACCGGCGAAATGCCTATCATAGCGCCCTTGCCCATTTCTCCGCACTCGTGCTTCTTCGCGTCGGAGGTATAAGCAAAGCTCACGTCCGTTGCAAGTGCGATATCGGCACGGCTTCCGAACGCGGATATTATCGCGCCCCTGCTGCCGACCTCCTCCTGCGATGCGAACAGGACTTCAATATTGTAAGGCAGCTCCCTGCCGCTGACAAGCTCCAGCGCGTGCAGTACCGCGGCGACTCCCGCGCGGTCGTCGAGCGCTTTGGCTGTGCGTCTTGTGCCTATGAGCTTTGCAAGCCTGTTGTCTATAGTGACACGGTCGCCCGGCGCGACGGTCTTTTCCGCGGCCTCACGACTCGGAAAGCCGACATCGATTGCGATATCCTCGGTCTTGGGAGCCTTGTCGCCGTCTTTCGCGACATGGGGCGGCAGCGTGCAGATAACGCCTTTTATATCACCGCTCCCGCAGTGTACGGTGACGGTCTGCGCCGCGTACAGTCTCCTGTCCGTTCCGCCGCAGCTGCCGACCTTGAGGAATCCGTCGTCGTCGATGTATGTCACTATAAATCCTATCTCGTCTATATGCGCTTCGAGCATTACGGTCGGTTTGCCGTTGTTTCTGTCGCCGATAAAGCCCGTTACGCAGCCGAACTTATCTGCCGCCGCATCGGGGGCGTACTTCGCGAGCAGCTTCCGCGCCGCTTCGCAGGCACTGTCCTCTGCGCCGGAAACACCGTCCGCTGCACAGAGTATTTCAAGTATTTCGTCCATATTGTTTCCTTTCGTTTTCTGTAAAATCAAGTCTTATCCATTATAGCACGTTGCGCCCGCATTTACAAGTGCGGAGTATAAGATTTTATGCATAAACCCGGAAATTATGGTAAGAATATTTCCGTAAAGACGTGATGTCTTGAAATGCTCTTACATCAACGGAAAAAGAAAGGAACGGAAAAAATGAAAAAGATCAGATTCACAAACGGCATACAGGGCAAGGGCTTTGCGGCGGCTCTTGTACTGAGCATCTGCGCGGTCGGGCTGTCAACATACGCCGCGTACAACGGTGCCGTGCGAAATGTAAGCACCGGCACAAAGCAGGAAAAATACGACGATAACGTGTTTATCTTTACCGAACCTGCGGAGACCGTCAACGCGGAGAAGTCCGGAGTGCCGAAGGAGACGGAGAAAAAGACGGAAGAAGAGATCGTTGTGCCGATAGAGGAGGAGCCCGCCGAGGTAGCGCTTGCTGATGAAGCAGGGCTGATATTCAGGAGTGCCAGGACTGTGCCGATAGCCGACGGCAAGGTGATAAACCCGTACAGCGGCGGTGAGCTTGTAAAGAGCGAGACACTCGGCGTATGGAAGACACATGACGGCGTGGATATTGCCGCTCCGCTCGGAACGGCGGTTTCTGCCATGATGAAGGGTACCGTTACCGAAGTGAAGAACGACCCGCTCTGGGGAGTTTCGGTCACGATAGACCACGGCGACGGCGTTATCGGCTATTACTCGAACCTTGATACGAACGTGAGTGTAAAAGCGGGACAGGAAGTCGCCATGGGCGAGATAATCGGGCAGATCGGCAATACCGCCGATATCGAGTGCAAGCTCGAACCGCATCTCCACTTCGGTGTGACGGTCGGCGGTGCGTGGACAGACCCCATGAAATTCGTAGAGAGTTGAGAGACTTTTCAGAGACTTTGAAAGATTTTGAGACGGGGCGCTGAGTCTGTCGGTCAGCCTCTCTGGCGCAAGCGCCACCTCCCCGCGTACGGTAAGACACCCCGGACCCCGCAAGCCCCCTTTGAAAAAGGGGGCTTGACCCCCTAAACAGATTGCTGTATTTCAGAGCACAGATTTATTTCGGGTACAGACTAAAACGCAGTGGGGTTGGCGATATTTCAATCAGATCAACTATCAGAGTAACAAAAAAAGGACCCCCGAAATTTGTATTTTCGGGGGTTTGCTTATTTGATATATTCGTTCATCTTTTCAATGATAGTCTTCTGAAGATCTTCACGCAGATAGGGGATCTGTGAAAGAGATTTTTCCTTTATATCCTTTTGGGTGATACCCGCAGCCTTCCACTCGTCCGCAGAGTATCTTTCGAGCCACAGCGGGGCATATATCTTCCTGCCCTTTACGATAGCGTAGCCGCTCGCAAATTCGGCGGTTACAGAAGCCTTGTCACCTGTCAGAAGTATATTGATCTGTTCTTCCGTAAGATATCCCGCAAGCGCTTCTCTTGCCGTTTCGTCCGGTACGTTGAAGTATTCGATAAAGGTGTAGATGTTGAAATCCTCATCTATCGCCGTGATATCGCGGAATGACGGAGGGTCGTCGGCGCTTGCCGGAGGAACGTCCTCGTCATCGGGGGTCGTGGTCGGCTTGGCGAACATACCGATAAATTCTCTCCACTTTTCCCCCATAACGGTATAGTGGGCTCCCCATTGGTCGGTTTCCTCGACTATTATGCCGTCAACGGTTTTCATCAGGGTCTCGGGTATGGTGTAGAACTGATATATAAACGGTTCCTCGAACTGCATCGTGTCGAAACCGCCGGTTCCCGGGTTTGCTCTATCTTCCGTTTCTGCGGCAGGTTCAGCTTCTGGATATGCTAAACCGTCCGGCGTTATCCCGGTATAATTTTCGCAATACTCCTCTTCCGCGCTTTCAAGGCATTCGTCGTAATCTTCGTCATACTGCGGTTCCTCTGCGGCTTCGGGTGCTGCCATTGCCGCTGCCGGTGCTTCGCTTTCCGGGATTTCTTCTTCCGCAGCTTCCTTTTTGTGCGTTTCGCCCTGTACGGAAAACAGCGAAATTGTATCGTCGCTGCTGCCGCTCAATGAATTCTCGTCTGCCTCGGCGGAATATATCTCCGGTGCTGTCGTTGTTGCGAAAAAGACTGCACCGCCCTCGCCGGCATCGCCGCTTGCGTTGTCGGCGGCAATGTACACCTCGGCTGCCTCCGCTTCCGACGGTTCTTCGTAGTCGTAAATCATTTCCGTGGTATCATCCGGTACGTACGCCCCGATGAAAACATCTCCTGCTCTTGCGCTGCCGTCGTCCGCCGCCGCCGTTTCGGGAGCAGACGCGATTTCAGCCACAGTCTCCGCTGCCGCTGCTGCGGATGTCACGGCTGCGGTTGTCGGTGCGGCTGTATTTTTTGTGCCGATACTGTTGTTGTTCGCGTTCTGTACCACGGCTATCGTTGCGCCTGCCGCTATCACGACAGCCGCGGCGATACCGCCGTATTTTACCGCGTTCATATAGATCGGCTTCTTAGGCTTTGCCGCTTCCTCGCTCATCATAGCGGATATCCTGTCGAGTAGCTCCGGAGCCGGCTTAATGCTGTCAAACGATGTATGCAGTTGTTCTTTAAACATCAAACTCAACTCCTTTCAGCTTTTCTTTCAGCATATCCCGTCCGCGGGACAGCCGGGTTTTAACGTTTGTCTCGGTGGTGCCGAGGGATTTTGCGATCTGCGCTACGCTCATATCCTCATAATAAAACAGGTATATCGCCGTCCGGTACTTTTCCGGCAGCTCCAGCAGCGCCTTCATTACGTCGGACTTAGTTTCCGCGGCTTTGAGCGCCGGGTCTTCCGCGCCCGCGTTCTCGTCCGGCTCGGAGAGATCCCGGTGCCGGTTATACGCGGAGGCCGCGAAAGAACGTGTGCAGTTCACGGTTATGCGTATGAGCCACGCTTTGCGGTGCTCTTCATCGTTGTAAGTCTTATCTGCCCTTATGTACCGCAGGAATACCTCCTGCAGGATATCGTCCGCGTCAAAGGTGCTGCCCGTCCGCGCATAGGCGAGACGGTACACCATATCGGCGTATTTCCTCATAACGGCATCAAAGCTTTCCCTCGTACGCAAGGAAAGTTCTGTCATATTCTTACCCTCATCATAATCTTCTGTAATCTCTTACGCTCTCAATAATAACACTCCGCAGCCGCGGAAAAGGTTGCAGAGTGTTAAAAATTTTTTAGCTTAGATCGCCTTAATGCTTTTTATTGAAGCGGAGGTGTGGCTGGAACCGAACTGGTCATTCCAGCGAAGCGCGATATCACCGAGCGTTACCTCAACGCGCTTGGTGCAGTCCTCATTCGGGTCACCGAGCAGTCCGATGAGCTCCGTGTTGTCACTCAGACCGTAGTTCAGATTTCCGAGCCGGAAGCGCGGCGCGTCGCTGTAAACACAAACATTCCCGCCCCAGTACCATTCGTTGGCAGTCTCGCCGTATGTGACCCTGTAATCCATGTCCAGAGTACCGTACATTGTGTCCGTTCCCGGCGGGTCTATGGGCATCGGCAGACCGCGGTATGAGCTGTCCGGAATGAACAGCACATCTCCGCTGTCAACCGTACCCGGATCCGGGACGCTGTAATACCTTATTATGCCGGTGACCGTTATCTCTCCGTCAAGCGTTACTTCCGTAGTGAGAGGCGCGCCGTAATATCCGCCGTTTTCCTCGTCCTCGCGGAAATACAGCTCCGTTTTGGCGGAATTGACCGTAAGGGCTCCCATTACATCATTCTTCTTGACCTGTACTACCGTTCCCACATCTGCGGTTGCGCCGCCGTACCGGAGCTCATCGGTGTCAAACAGCTCCGGCTCGCTGTCGCTGTCGTGATACACGCCGGTCGAGTACCGCAGCAGAGCCGTGTCGTAGGTCGCAAGCCCGTTTTCGTCCACGTCCGCAGCGTCTTCGAGGTAATACTTTTTATCAAATATCCCCGTGTAGATCACTGTTTTTGTGACTTTGAAGCCGGACGCGGCTGTCGTTTCGGCTTCCTTTTCGGGCTCCGTTTCCGGTAGCTCGGTTCCGGCGGTCGTTTCAGCCGTCGTTGTCTGTGCGGCTGTCGTTGTCTCCGCTGTCACGGCAGCCGTGGTTGTGGCTGCCGCAGCGGACTGCGTGTTATTCCCGCACGCCGACAATATGAGCATAAGCGCAAGCGCCGTGCAGGGTATCGCTTTTTTCATTACAGTACCTTCATATCCTTGATAACGCCGGTGCAGGAGTAGAACGAACCGAAATTGTCGTTCCAGCCGAGGTGTACATTGGAAAGGGTGATCTCCACTTTCTTGGAGCAGTCTGCGTTTCCGCCGTCAAGCAACTCATACAGATCGCTCCTGTCGGAGTAATCCTGCATAAGGTTGCCGACGATGAACTGAGGGGCGTCGGTGTAGATGCAGACGCCGCCTCCGTAAACGGGATTTACATATCCGTCCTCGCCCTCGCCTGCGTGGTAGTCAAAGTCGGTGACACCGAAGTTAGTTTCCATTCCCGTAATGTCAAAAGTCATGGGAAGTCCCTTGTAGCTGTCGTCGGGTATGAACCTGATATCGCCGGAAGCAAGTCCGTACTGCTCGTTGAAGTAGTAGCGCACATAACCGGTAAGAACAACGTCTTCCTCAATGTCCATATCTATGGTGCCGGGCAGGAAACCTTCCGTTGCATCGAACTCATATTTCTGGGCATCGCTGTTCCACGGTGCTCTGAGGGATGTGGCAATGTTTTTCAGAGTATAGCCGCCTATGGTATCGCCGTCGCGTACAAATACGGTCTCCTTGTCCTCTGCCTTGGGTCCGGAGTAATTGAATTCATCGGTCTCAAAATAGTCCGGCGAAGTCAGGCTGTCAATATACAGACCGGAAGAAAGGCGTACTGTTGTGTAGGGAACAACAACTGCGCCGAAGTCGGGATTTTCGGTGCCGTCCTCACGGTAATAGCTGTTGCCGAAAGCGTCATTGAATATCGCTGTCTTGCCGGAATTGTCCTCGGTCTCCACGGCTTCCGTCTCTGCGGGTGCCGCTTCCGTTTCTGCCTCGGCAGAGGTCTCGGCTGCGGTCGTCGTTGTGGTCTCGGCAGATGTGGTCGTTGTCTCGGCGGGAGCTGCCGTTGTTGCAGCGGCAGTTGTTGTCTGCTGTGCGTTATTTCCGCAGGCGGATACCGCGAGTATAGCGGCAATTAAGGAAGCGGTTAAGATTCTTTTTTTCATTTTCGGTTACCTCCGTTATCAGATGCTTTTTCGTGGTATCTTCCCCGGCATGAAGCGGAGAAGACACCACGACACTTGTTATTTCTTACGAAATTTGATATCAGATTTCACAAAAATGTGAGATTTGACTGCAAAAAAATGTTGAATGTGTTATAATATAGTATATTTCACTTCTCTGCATTCCGCTTATATATACGCGAAAAAAAGCGAAAGGTTTCGCGCCGGATTGTATTATATCAGTTTTTTGCGAATTTGTAAACAAATTTACGGAGAATAATCCGAAAATACCGCAAATTTCACAAAATTTATAAAAAACCCGTGTGCAGCCTAAAGTTTTTGAGGGTCTTGACGATAATATATATGTAATGTATTGTCTGTGATTTATCTGCAAAGGAGTGAAGATATATGGAGATAAATAACCTGCATTTAAACTCTATCGGCGCATACAAGAGGTACAGCAAACCCGTATCCGCCAAGAAGACCGGTTCTTCCGCAGGGACCGCGGCTAACACCGATAAGGTAGAGTTCAATTTCGGGCGTTCTCTCGCCGCGGCTCAGACCGCTGCCGCTTCCCGTGCCAACGCACCCGCAAGCGAGGAGAGACTTGCCGCTCTCGCCGAAAAATATGCCGGCGATAACTGCCCCGTTTCGTCCGAAGCGGTAGCTGCCGCAATAATCGCCTGACCGCGGCTCTGCGCCCGGGAGGGTATTCGTTGAATTAAAAGGAGGCTATGGAAATGACAACAGATGTCGCTAAGGAAGTAATATCCTTCATGGAGAAATACAACAGGCATTTCGAGGCGCTGTCCGCTTTCGTTTCCGAAAAGCGCGCAAAGGTCATCGCCGATGAGCTCACATGGCTGCTGGACTCACTTACGGTCGAGCAGAAGTTCATAATGGAAGGAAATGACCTCGAAGCAAAGCGCCTCGTCCTTTTTGATAAGCTCGGACTTGCCGGTAAAAAGGCAAGAGAGCTTGTTGATGAATGCCCGCCGGAGCTTAAGAACAAGCTCTTGCTTGAGTGCAGCGCCATGGAAAAGTATGTGGAGACGATAAAATCTACAAACGCGGATATCATCGAGATAATAGAGAGAAAGCTCTCCGTGCAGGAGAAGCTCATCAACCGCACACACTCCACATCTTCCACCTATACCGGGAAGGGCGTCAAGGTCACAAAGCACAACACCTCGGGCGGATTTTTCGGCAATGTCTGAATCCGTCTGCGCAGGAAGGACTGATTAACCATGCGTTCAACGTTTCTCGGACTTGAAATGTCCAAGCGTACAATACAGCTCTCCCAGAAAGCGCTCGACATAACGGGGAGCAACCTCTCCAACTCAAAGGTAGAGGGATATACGAGGCAGCAGGTCGATATCGGATCGAGCTACCTCAACCACACAAATTACTGGCAGACAACGACATCGAAAATGTCGCTTGCAGGACAGGGTGCTATCGGAATAGGCGTGGATCAGGTGCGCGATCCTTACATTGATAAGAGATACCGCGAATCTACACCATACGTTGCCGAGTACAGCACAAAGTCCGATATACTGAAAGAAGTCGAGACCGTTCTCGACAACATCACCACCGATGGACTCGCGAACAGCGTCGATACATTCAAGGACGCGCTTTCAAAGTACGCGTCACAGCCGGATAACGAGGAGCTTGCAAGTATTGTCCGCAACGAAGCGTTCAATATGACAAACCTGCTCCATACCTACCGCGCCGATCTTGAGGATATCAAGCTGACAAACCTTGAAGCTCTCGATACTTCTATCGAAGATACCAATAATATAATAGAGCGTATCGTCAATTACAACAAGTCCATCGTCAAGGAATACGCTTCAATGGCGCTGGAAAAATACGCGAAGGGCGACTCGGTTACCGGCGGCTACGGTCCGAACGAGATGCTCGATGCGCGCAATCTGCTTCTTGACGAGCTGTCCTATAAAGGCAGCATAAACGTCTATAACAATGCCGACGGTTCGGTAAAAGTCCTCATGGACGGTGTTGAGATCATAAACGGCGAGAAGTACGAAAAGCTCTATATGAAGAGCAGCACCAAGATAGACGGAGAGTTCGAGTCCGAACTCCTGCGCGACTACGCAGCTTACGATGCGGCAGTGCTCCGCTGGACGTCGGGCGACGAGGCAAAGTTCTCCACGGGAGAGCTGAAGGCATATACCGACATACTGAACGGCAACGGCGTTTATGCGACCTGATATCAGAACGATTCCTACGGCATACCGTATTATGAGTCCACAATGGACTCGTTCGCACATACCTTCGGCAACTTCCTGAACTACTTCAACGGTGCCGTTGACGAGAACGGAGTGGTCATAGACAAGGACCGTCTCCTTTTCTGTACCAACGACTACAAGAACGGCGACGCGGCTTATGAAGACGTGGATATGACCATGGACAATATCCGTATCGCGGATACATGGATGCAGGACGCTACCATGATAGGCGAGGTAAAGAACGAAAAGTCCGGTATATGGGAGCTCAGCCTTGACGGCAACCACATCAACCGTCTTATAGAGAACATCAACAAGAAGCAGCTCGACTTCGGCGGCAGAGGAGATTACGAAGGCACCGTTTACGACTATCTGCTGTTCATCAGCAACCGTATCGGTCAGAACATAGATTATTACGACAGCAGACACGAGGCGGCATTCGCGACCTCAAACGCTCTTCTTGACAGCAGGGACGCGGTTTCCGGCGTTTCGGAGACCGAGGAAGGCATCAATATGCTGACATATCAGAACTGGTACAACGCAAGTTCGAGACTCATGACGGCTCTTGACGACGCGCTCGACCGCCTGATAAACAACACGGGAAGAGTAGGTCTGTAATTTAGGAGGGATCCACTATGAGAATAGCCGGAGATACGATACGCCGTAATTATCTCAGCAGATACGAGACGAACTATGGTGACAAGTACAATTCGGAAAAGAAGATATACTCCGGTCGGCAGTTCGACCGCGCAAGCGAGAACCCGATAGATGCGGCAAGAGCTCTGCGCGTGAGAAAATCCATGTCGGAGGTCGAGACCTATCAGGACAATCTGAAAACCGCAAATTCCATATACACCAATGCCGAGACTTCCCTTATGGCGCTTTCCGGAATACTTCAGACGACGTATGAGAAGCTCGTAGAAGGCGCGGACGGTACAAGAAACCCGGACGATATGAAGATCCTCGCGATGTCGATAGACAACTACGCCGAGGAAATGGTGCAGTCGCTCAACATAGATATTGCCGACAGAAAGGTCTTCGGCGGTCTGAATAATGAGACTGCCGCGTTCAAGATCGAAGGGACCGAGGACAGTAAGTACCTTACATACAACGGAGTTGCGGTAAATTCCTCTAACGATCCGACCAGCTTCCCTTACAGCGGTGTTTCCTACCTCGATATCGGTATAGGAATGGCCACCGACCAGACAAACGGACGTATAGATGACCAGTCGGCGCTGCCTATTACCTTCAACGGTGTGCAGTGCACAGGCTGCGGAATGACGAATAAGACCGCTTCTATCGAGCTTTATTCCATCACCCCCGGAAACGAGTATTCCATGGATATATCGGCGGGCGGCAAGGCGAGAACGATAAAGTTCGTCGGAGGCAATACAAACACGGAGACTGTCGATAATATCAACGCACAGCTCAAGGAAGCCTTCCAGGAGACTCCGGAGATTACTGAGGACGGACAGTTCCATTATATCGATGACCCGACCTGGTATCCTTACAAGAATGCAGACATAGACGGCACGACCGGTGCGCTGGACTTCAATTCGATGACCGATAATGAATATTATTCCCTTGAAGTCACCATGAACGGCAAGACCAAGTATATCGACTTTCAGGGCGGAGCTACCGTGACCGATTCGATGAACAACCTTACAGGGGCGCTGAATGATGCGTTCGGAGAGGGACACTTCCAGGTACACGCAAACGGTATGATACTCGATTCGGGCAAGGAGCCGGCACAGGTCGCCAACTACGGTGATTACGGCGACGTAAGTGCAACGGCGGAAGGCGGCGTTGATATCCAGGGTATAATGGACAGCAGCGCGGCACAGCCGGCAGGCTCGACCACTGTTTACGCGGTCAATCTCGGCGGCAAGAAGGTAGTTTTCGACATAGGCGATACGGTCGCACAGACAGTGGAGAATACCAACCGGAGAATGGCAGGTTCCGGAGCGTTCGGCGAGACCGTCGTACCGAGAGTAAACGAAGTCGGCACCATAATATATGAGGCAGACGGAGGTCATGTCTCGATAGACAACACCAAGGGCGCTTCCAATGAGTTCGAGTTCCACGATGTGGACGGATATTCAAACAATATAATACAGCTCGTGCTCGATGCTGGAAAGATGCTCCGCAACGGCGATCATCAGATGGTCGCGAGATATGCCGACCTTATCTACGCGGCACAGAGCAATCTGTCCATAGCGATAGCCGATCTCGGTACGCACTCGAAGTTCATCGAGTTCAACGAGGACAGACTTGCAGATGTATTGATAAACCTCAAGGAAAAGCAGAACGATATCGAAAGCACCGATCT
>CACZGM010000023.1 GCA_902780695.1 uncultured Ruminococcus sp.
AAAACCTTTTGTGAACAAAAGGTTATTCCCCAAACCCCTTTCCAAAAAACTTTAATCGCTTCGCATTTAAACTCGGAAGTAATCAGAATCTTTATAGTGGAGCAAAAACTCACCGAAAAAAATGAAATATCGCCAACCCCATTCATTTTTTCAGAGCAACCCATAGCTGTGCGCTTTGAAATACTGCATTTATTTAGGGTGTCCAGTTCCCTTTTTAAAGGGCTTGCGGGTCCGGGCAGAGCCCGGTCTCTGAGATCTCTTTTCTTAAAGCGTCTATGCCTCGCTGCGATATTGCCGCATAGCGTTCCTGCTTGTTCTTGATCTGTGTGCCGAGCGGGGGTAATATCCCCATATTCGCGCCCATCGGCTGGAAATCTGCGTTTTCAGTGCTTATGTGCTTCGCAAGCGCCCCGATCATGCTCGTTTCCGGCAGCTGCAAATGTGCCTGTCCGGACAGTGAACGGCAGATATTTATCCCCGCGATAATGCCGCTTGCCGCGCTTTCGGTGTAGCCCTCGACTCCCGTCATCTGTCCCGCAAAATAGATGTTATCGCTGCCTTTCAGCATAAACCCGCTGTCGAGAAGGGCAGGGGAGTTTAAAAACGTATTCCTGTGCATCACGCCGTACCGCATGAATTCCGCGTTTTCAAGCCCCGGTATCAGTCCGAATACCCGCTTCTGCTCACCGAACTTAAGGTTAGTCTGAAATCCGACGATATTGTACAGCGTACCCTCGCGGTTTTCCTTGCGGAGCTGCACCGCAGCGTAAGGACGGTGACCCGTTCTCGGGTCGGTTAGTCCCACAGGTTTCATGCAGCCGTATCTCACGCTGTCAGCACCGCGTTTCGCGAGTACTTCCACAGGCATACAGCCCTCGTAAACGGTCAGATCCTCAAATTCATGCAGCGGAGCGGTCTCCGCAGTTATAAGCGCGTTGTAGAACGTTTCGTATTCTTCGCGGTCAAACGGGCAGTTGATATAATCCGCGCCGCCCTTGTCATAGCGTGAAGCGAAGAATGCCTTTGACATATCTATGCTTTCCGCGGTGACTATCGGCGCAGCCGCATCGTAGAAGCTGAGCGCTTTTCCGAGCCTGTTGTATATGACTTCCGCGAAAGGTTCGCTTGTAAGCGGTCCGGTTGCGATAACGGTGTTCCTTTCCGGGAAATCGGTGATCTCACATTCATGCACCGTGATATTCGGGTGCGAACGGAGCTTTTCCGTGATGAAGTCCGAGAAATCCGTGCGGTTCACAGCCAGCGCTCCGCCCGCTTCCACGGCGGTCTTTTCCGCCGCTTCCATGGTAAGCGACCCGAGCAGACGCATCTCCGCTTTGAGCATACCGGCTGCGCTGTCCGGCCTTGCGGCTTTAAGCGAGTTGCTGCATACCAGCTCCGCAAAGCCCGTGTATCTGTGAGCGGGTGACATCTTTTTCGGTTTCATCTCGTACAGCGCGACATCGAACCCGCGGTTCGCCGCTGCCCATGCGGCCTCTGAACCCGCAAGTCCCGCTCCGATAACATTAACCGTCATTTTCGCCCTTTCCGCTGTCGGCTTCGGTCTCATATCCGCAGCCTTCCTTAGCGCAGTAGAGTCTGCCTTTTCTGCCGGCTTTCTTGAACAGCGTTGAGCCGCACTGTGGGCAGACTGCCGATACCGGCGTATCCCATGTCATATAGCCGCAGTTCTGATAATCCTCACAGCCGAAGAAAGGTTTGCCTTTCTTGCTCTTGCGTGCGAGCATCTTCTTGCCGCACTTCGGGCATCTGCCCTCGGTTTCGTTTACGATCTTCTTTGTATTCTTGCACTCCGGGAAGCCCTCGCAGCCGAGGAACTTGCCGTATGGTCCTATCTTGATGACCATGTGCTTTCCGCACAGCTCGCAGATGATATCGGTGGGCTCGTTCGGCACCTTTACGCGTTTGCCCTCCATATCCTGCTCGGCTTTTTCGAGAGTTGCGGCAAAGTCGCCGTAGAAGTCCTTCAGAACTTCGTACCATTCGGACTTGCCCTCCTCGACCTTATCGAGGTTGCCCTCCATCTGCGCGGTAAACTTCGTATCGACGATGTTCTCGAAATGATCTTTAAGCAGATCGGTGATGACGTCGCCGAGAGGAGTGGGTTTCAGCTGTTTCTGCTCGCGCTCGACATAGTGCCTGTCGAGTATCGTTGTGATAGTCGGCGCGTAGGTGGAAGGTCTGCCGATGCCGTTTTCTTCAAGCGCTTTGATAAGGCTCGCTTCCGTGTAGCGCGGAGGCGGCTGTGTGAAATGCTGATTGCCGAGAACGGACACTACCGAGAGTTTTTCGCCCTGTGTGAGCTTCGGGATAGCGCCGCCTTCCTCATTTGCTCCGTCCGTAGCTTCCTCGTAGAGCCTTGTGAAGCCATCAAACTTTACGGTAAAGCCCGTTGTCTTGAACAGGCAGTTACCCGCCGTTATATCGATAGCCGCGGAGTCGAGCAGCGCGTTCTCCATCTGGCTCGCCATGAATCTTTCCCATATCAGCTTGTATAGCTTATACTGGTCGGAGGTAAGGCTCTGCTTTATCTCATCGGGAATGATATCTATTGTAGAGGGACGTATCGCTTCATGCGCGTCCTGTGCGTTGTTTCTTGATTTATATACACGAGGCTTTGAGGGAACGTACTCGTCACCGAACTTCGCGCGTATCATAGCGGCAGCCGCCTGCTGCGCTTCTGCTGAGATACGCAGGCTGTCGGTTCTCATATATGTGATAAGACCCACGGCTCCGCGCCCTTCGATCTCGATACCTTCGTAGAGCTCCTGCGCGGTCTTCATTGTTCTTCTTGCGTTGAAGGAGAGCCTGCGCGAAGCCTCCTGCTGGAGGGTGGAAGTCGTGAACGGCGGTGCCGGCTGCTTTTTGCGGACGGACTTCTTGATAGATGAAACGATGAAATCCTTGTCCTTGAGATAATCGAGCACCTTATCCGCGTCCTCTTTTGTCTTGAGATCCGCCTTTTTGCCGTTTATCTCGGTGAGCTTGGAGGGGAACTGCTTTCTTGACGCGCTTCCGTGCAGCTTTGCGTCAACAGTCCAGTATTCCTGGCTTTCAAAAGCCTTTATCTCGTTCTCGCGGTCAACGATAAGTCTTACCGCGACCGACTGCACTCTGCCGGCGGACAGTCCGCGTCTTACCTTCTTCCAGAGGAACGGGCTGAGCTTATATCCGACGATGCGGTCGAGGATACGGCGTGCCTGCTGAGCGTTTACGAGATCCATATCAATGCTTCTCGGAGCCGCCATACCGTTCTGTATTCCTGTCTTTGTGATCTCGCTGAATGTTACGCGTATCGGCTTGTTCCCGTCAAGGTCAAGAACGTGCGCCAGATGCCACGAGATAGCTTCTCCCTCGCGGTCAGGGTCGGTTGCGAGATATACGGTGTCGGCCTTTGCCGCCTCCGCTTTGAGCTCCTTTATCAGCGACGACTTGTCGCGCTTGTTCTCGTACTGCGGCTCGAAATTATGTTCGATATCCACGCCGAGCTTTGATTTCGGGAGATCTCTTATGTGACCGACGGAAGCCACCACATCGTAGTTTTTTCCGAGGTATTTCTTGATCGTTTTCGCCTTTGCCGGCGACTCCACAATAACTAAATCAGACAATTTTCAGACCAGCCTTTCATTTGCTCTTGTTTTTTCTGTTATTTACGATGTTTCCGCAGCGGAAACGCAGTACAGCATTCCCGAAAAGGAGGCTCAGCAGCGCTCCTATCGCGACATCGCTTAAGTAGTGAGCTCCGAGGACGATGCGTGAAAGCATCACCGCGAGCCCGTATATCAGCCCCGTTATCCGGAGCGTTGTTTCTTTGTTTTTCAGCCCGGGGAAAATCCGCGCCAGAACAGGGAAGATGTATATGCTTGACATACCCATAAGCGCGTGACCGCTCGGCAATGACTGGAAGCAGTTTATATCCATGCCGTGCATAGTCATGAGATCTCCCGCGTTCTGTATCGGCATATACCACGGGGTGAATCCGACCCCGTCATATCCCGCGACGGTGTATCTGAACCGCGGTCTTGCGAGAAACAGTTTCAATAATCCTATGAACGATGTGCCGACGGTGATCAGCACAAGCATTCTTATCAGCAGCTCCACGAGCGAGCTGTCGTATTTTCGCGGTCCGACCGCGAATCCGACGAACATCAGCGGATACATGAACAGCATAGAGAATATGAATACAAACAGCAGCGAGAACTCCGTATCCGGGAAGAATGCGCCTATGCACTCATAATGCAGGACTGCCGCCGAGCCTATCATTCCTGTCGATAAGGATAAATAAGCGCAGGCTATTTTATAGAACTGCTTCTTTTTTCCGCTGATCGTTCCGCAGACCGACGCCTGCCTTAAAAGCACTCCCGCGAAGAAGATGAACGCCGAAAAGAACACATACTGTCCGGCAACGGTGATGATGAGAAACGGAACGTTCAGCGGCATATACAGCGCCTGCGATATTTCACGGTCAAAGAAGCTGCCGGCCGCGAGCATTGCGCATAGTACAGCGGCAAGCGCGATATCATGCTTTATTGCGGACTTACCTGACATCGTAGTAGAATTCGTCGGCGGCTTCACGGTCTTTACCGGTGAAGATGCGTTTCGTGAGCTTCCGGTTCTTTATGAGATAAAAGTCTCCGAACTCATCGAATTTACGGCTCGATGTCAGTATGTACGAGCGTTTTAGTGTGCCGTACTTCTGTCCTCTGCTTACGCCGAGCTTATTCAGACGCACGGCGAAGTCCATATCCTCAAGGCTCACAAGCCTTTCGTCAAAACCGCCGACCGCATCGAAATCCCGTTTATATACCCAGAACATTCCGCCGGTAAGCGCCGCCTTGTTCCTGAACATTATCGGCATAAGGTTGAGCGCGACATAAGCACCCGAGCAGATTATACCGAAAGACATCCTGTCGAACTTTGAGCGCGTTCCTCCGCCGACATACTCTCCGCTTTCAAGCATTTCCTTTATCTCGCACAGCGAGTATTTGGTCATAAGGCTGTCCGCGTCGAGCGTTACTATTATCTCGCCGCCTGCTGCATGAGCGCCCGTATTGCGGATAGCGGCAATGCACTTGTCATCGTTTATCAGCACAGCCGCGCCGTGACTCCGCGCTATCTTCACAGTATTATCCGTGCAGCGGTTCGCAACGACGATGATCTCCACTCTGTCCGGTCTTACATACTTTGCCGCGGACAGTACGGACTGCAGGCATTTTCCGATATATTTTTCCTCGTTATGTGCCGGGATTATCACACTGAATTTATATTCGTGCATTTTTTACCCCCCGTTCATTTCAGCTGTGTTTGGTTTTTCTCATCTCGTTGCAGAATATCGCAGCCGCGACTGCCGCGTTCAGCGATTCCGCACCGCTTATCGGGATATATATATTCCCGTCCGCGGCATCGGATACTTCCTCCGACACACCGTTTCCCTCGTTGCCGATTACCACTGCGCAGCTTTCCGGAAGAACGGCTTCATCTATGCTCTGTGCGCTGCTGTCGGGCATTGCCGCGAATACAGCCGTGCCGTTCTTTTTCATTTCCTCTATCCTCGGAACAAGCTCCGTCACCTCAAACGGCAGGCGGAAAAGGCTGCCCATAGCGCTTCTTACCACTTTCGGTGAGTAAATGTCTGCGCAGTCGGGTGAAAGTATCAGACCGTCCGTACCGAGAGCGTCACAGGTGCGGATTATCGTACCGATGTTCCCGCTGTCCTGTAACCCGTCAAGGATAATGTACCTGCCGCCGGGAGCTGTCTTTTCGCCGCGGGGCATCTCCGCTATGAAGAAAAATCCCTGCGGGGTTTTTGTGTCTGAGATGTACGCACCGATGTCGTCCGTGATGATAACGGGCTCGAATTCCGCGGATATCTCCCCGAAAGCATCGGGGTACTTCTTTGCGGCGGTTTCGGTCACCATTGCAGAGGTTATCGTGAGTCCCGCGCGGAGAGCCTCCGTGCAGAGCTTTACGCCCTCGACGGTGAACAGCCTTTCGCGCTCGCGGGTCTTTCTTTCCCGGTTGAGCTCACGGTAAAATGAAACCGCGGGATTTTTTCTCGATGAAATTATCATTTGACATTGCTCCCGTTATGTGGTAAAATCAATTTATCCGAAATCAGAAACGCAGGTGATATTATGTTCTCGGAGCTTGCCGGTATCGCAGACGAGACCGGTCTTGAATTTGACGGAGAAGATACCCTTTACGGATATAAACGCGGTTACGGAGTAACCGTAACAGAGACCGGTGACTACTACCGGGTAAGACTGTTCTGCGAACTGCCGTCCGTCTCTCCCGATGACGGTGCGCCGGAGCGTGCCGGTGAAAAGGAGCTTATCGGCGCGGTGTCGGAACTCGGCGAAGGCTTACCCAAAAACGCGGTCAGGGCGCTGTCTTATGAAGACGGCAGAGTGATCGTCCTGCTGGACAAATACTGTCTCTTTCAGGAAAACGTTGTATATCTGATAGGATTCTTGGATAAACTTGCCGGAGCGTGTGAAAGTCTCGGCCTGAAAGGCTCGTCGTATATCACGCGGCGCAGTGCGGCTGCAAAATCTCCCGCGGCTGTGAAGCCGGAGAAGGGCGAGGTACTGATAAAGCTCGGGTTTGACGGGCGCAGCATACTCGGTGTTCTCGGCGCTCTTATCGGTGCCGCCGCAATGGTGGTCATCGCTGTGCTTACGGTCAATGCCGATCTGGAGATAAACACATTCGAGCTTAAATTCGAGATATCGACGTATATACTGTCCGCGATCACCGCGGCAGTGGTCTTTGCGGATTACCGCTTCATTGCCCGCAAGCTGGACGCGTGCGGGGTGATAGTCTGCCCGGTATTCACGCTCGCCGCTGTGGTACTGTCCGGTCTTGGCGTGGGAGTGAGAGCCTGTGCGAAATTCGCGGAGGTATCCTTTATGGAAGCACTGCGCGGATTCCCGTCGTATCTTGAACGCTTTGAAAGCGTCGGCAGCTTCATGCTGGGCTATATCTCACGCGGGGTAATACTTGCGGTGGTAGCCTGTGTTGTGATATACATCTTCTATTTCAACCGTCATCCTGACGAGACCATGCGCTCGGAGCGTATCGCTTCCGAGAACGAGAACCCGTTCGGAAAACGTCCGTGAGACGGCTGATAACGTTTTTAACAACACCTCAATAATGCGAAAATATCACGCCCGCGCGAGTCGGACGTGATATATTTTCGTTCTTAGAGGGCAGCCTTTGCCTTTTCACAGAGGGCTGTGAAGCCTGCTGCATCGCTTATTGCGATCTCGGAGAGCATCTTGCGGTTAAGCGCGATGTCAGCCTTCTTGAGACCGTTGATGAATGTGGAGTAGTTCATACCGTTGAGCTTGCAGGCAGCGGAGATTCTTGCGATCCAGAGTCTTCTGAAATCTCTCTTCTTTAAGCGTCTGCTGATGTAAGCATACTGACCGCTCTTCCATACGGCTTCCTTGGCGGTTTTGAAGAGCTTGCTCTTGCCGCCCCAGTAGCCCTTAGCGAGCTTTAATGTCTTGTTTCTTCTTTTGCGTGTGGCTAAAGCGCCTTTGATTCGTGCCATTGTTTAATCCTCCTGTTCTTTCTCTCTCACTTTGCGTAAGGCATGAGCGCTCTTACTTCTGCCATGTTCGTGCTGTCTGCATAGCCGGCTGCACGGTTTACTCTCTTACGCTTTGTAGCCTTCTGTGTGAGTCTGTGACGGCGGTTTGTACGCTGGTACTTGATCTTTCCGGTTGCTGTAAACTTAAAGCGCTTCTTGGCACCGCTGTGAGTTTTGATCTTGTTCTTTGCCATTTTAGTTTCCTCCTTTTATTTACTGCGCGTCGGGAGTTTCCCCGCCGGCATTCTTTGCTTTTTTGGGTGCGGTCTGCTGCTTGGGCGAGATAACTATCATATAGTTCTTTCCCTCAAGCACGGCTGCTTTTTCTGTGGTTCCGTATTCAGCGCAGGCTTCCACGAATTTTTTCATCAGATCCTCGCCGAGGTTCATGTGACTGAGCTCTCTCATACCTCTGAAACGAACGCGCAGCTTCACCTTGTCGCCGTTTTTCAGAAACTTTATAGCCTGGTTGACTTTTGTGTTGAAATCGTTCGTGTCGATCCTGAGAGATGTCTGTATCTCTTTGAGCTCAGCCTGCTTCTGATTCTTGCGGGCTTCTTTTTCACGTTTCGACTGCTCAAAGCGATATTTGCCGTAGTTCATTATGCGGCATACAGGCGGGTTGCCCTGCGGTGCGATCAGTACGAGATCAAGATCGGCTTCCTCCGCTTTCCGGAGCGCGTCTGCCGAAGACATGACTCCGAGCTGTTCTCCGTCCGCTCCGATTACTCTGACTTCCTTTTCGCGTATCTCATCGTTGATGAGAAGATCCTTTTTGCTGATGGTGTACACTCCCTTTCCAAAGCTTTCAAAACAAAAGCGCAGGGTCACCCTGCGCTTACAAAATCCGATTATCCGCCTTTGATGCGGTATTATGTGGATCTTATAAACAACCGCGCCTGACTGCGACATCTGCGCCGGCGGGTGAGAACCGTTCTGCTTTTTGTTTATAATACCTTGCTATTATACATCAATATTTCCGGTTTGTCAATAGTTTTCTGCAAAAAAATCCGATTTTTTTTCGCTCTGCCTGCTGCGCACAAATAACGAGATACCGGGTTTAATTATCCTGTTCCTGTTTTCTTTCGATATATGTGCGGCGGCCTTCGACCTCTCCGGCGCCGAGCTTTTCCTTATACTTTTCGTATTCCGCGTCCAGAGTTTCGCCGATATGCGTCATGCCCTCGTATGTAGGCTCCGCGTCGCATACCTCCGCCGCTTCGGACAGATCATAGCATTTCATGCCGTACCACACCTGTGCTCTGATGCGGTCTCCGTCCGGGCATATCCTGAAATTGAACGTATTTTCGCTTCCCGTGAATGTATTGCCCTCGGTAAAAAGTGATACATCCGGGATATCGAAATGCTTTGATACTTTTTTTCTGCGTTCCTGCGGCATTTTTACTCCTTATAAAACTACGGTACGGATCGCTCCGTACCGTATCGGCATTGATTTGTTATTTCCGATTATATCAGCCCGCTGTTGTTTCGGCTGCTGCTGTGGTAGTCTCAGCTGCAGTGGTTTCTGCCGCCGCGGTCGTTTCTGCGGGAGCTGCGGTCGTTTCTGCTGTGTCATCAACTACGATCTCGTCTGCTGCTGCCGTATCAAAAGCCATACCTGCATTGGGGCTTGTAGCGGGAGCAGAGTTTTCACCGCCCCAGTAAACGGTGATGAGGTTTACCGCGATAGCGACAACGAAAAGTATAACGGCAGCGATCTTTGTGGCGCGGGAAAGCTTTGCTTCCTTTGTTCTGCCGCTGTTCTTCTGGAAATAGTTATCGGAGCTTCCGCCCGATATAACATTCGACATACCCTGCTTGGATTCCTGCATGAGCACGACCAATACTATGAACACACACGCGAGTATGAGAAGTATTGCAAAAATTATTTCTATGACTGTCATTTTTTATTCCTCCGTCGGGTCTGATAACCTGCATTTTTCATAATATACGCTATATTATAACACACTTTAAAAACAAATGCAATAGTTTTTAAAAATTTTTTTCGGCATTGTGAGATCAGCTTATCTCCTCATAGTTTCCGAGGAATCTGTAATACCTCATCTGCGACTCAAGGCCGATCAGCAGCTTCGCCACGGATTCGTCCATAGCCGAGCCGATGAAGTCGAGGAAGAAGATGAAATCGAACGCGTCGTCCTTGAGGTAGGCGAGCGAGTCCGGTATCGGCTTGCTCTCTATGCGGCACAGGTTGAGTCCGCAGTATGCGAACCGCGTGAGCAGTCTGTAAAGGCTGCCGGCTGTATGCGGCACCGTAAGGCACAGCGACACGACAGATGCCTTGTTCGGTATCTGTAAATTCTTCGAGATCATTATGAATCTTGTGTAATTGTCCTTGATATCGGTTATGTCCTCGGCTACCGGTTCAAGCCCGAAAAGCTTTGCGCAGGAGGCGGAGCATACAGCGGCAACGCTCATATCGCCGGAAGCAGCGACTGCTTCTGCCGCTTTTGCCGTGGAGCTTGTTTCCTCAAATGCGAATTTGCCATCTTCAAGAAATTTCGAGCACTGTTTGAGCGCCATCTCGTGCGACATAACGACCTTTATATCCGACAGTTTCGCGCCCTTTTTCGCGGCAAGAACGTGGTTTATCCGTATCTTTGTGCTGCGGCAGATGTAGAAATCGTGCTTGAGCATAAGTCCGTAGGTCGCGCCGACCTCTCCGGCAGTGGAGTTTTCTATCGGCAGCACGCCGTAGTCTATATCTCCCTTTTCGACCGCTTCAAACACCTCGGCAAAATCCCGGTAATATACGACCCTGCACCTTTTTCCGCAGAATTTCTCGCAGGCGTCGGCGGTGTAGCTGCCCTTTGTGACCGCGCCCACTGTCGGGAACTTCGTCTCGGGCGTGATGACGAAAGGCTTGATACCCGTCAGAAGCTGCTGCTGGCGGCACTTCGAAATGTCCATAAGCGTGGTGAAGAACAGACCCACGCCCTCCGCAAGATCGGGCGCTACAAGCTCCTCTGCGCGTTTTATTACCTCTTCCTCTCGTCCTCCCTGAAAGATCGCGATATTGTGCTGTCTTTTGTATTCCGCTACCTCGCAGGCTATCTTTGCGCGCTGCTCGAACAGCTTCGCCATTTCATCGTCTATCTTGTCTATCTCGTCTCTCAGCTCTTTAAGTTCCATATTCACATTCCTTACTGTTTATCGGTCATCTCCTCCGATGACTTCTTCTATCTCGTCGTCGCTGTCGTCATCGAGCGGTATCTCCCGTTCTGTCTGCGGAGGCTCTGTAACCGTGGGTTTGACGGCATAATATACCGTTACGGATTCATTCTCGGAGATATATACCTTGTCGCCTATCTCCTTGCTGCATTTTACGACATACCCCTGCTTCACCTCGGAGGTCTCTTCTGCGGCGGTCTCATACCTTACGCCGAGTGTCGTGAGCTTCGCCGTGTAGTCGCTGAGCTTCATTCCGACATAATCCGGCAGATAAGTGAACGCGGCGCCCTTGCTGACCTTAAGGTGAACGGTGGTACCCTCGGTGACCTGTGTGTTTTCGGAGATGTCCTGCTCCATTATTATGCCCTCGGCATACTCGTCGCTGTATTCCTCCTCGTACTCGAACACCAGCATCGAGTATCTGTTTTTCAGCGAATCGTTGAGGAATCTGCCTACGAAGTTTGGCATCATCAGTCTTTCGCCGCCGCTCTCTGTCTTTGCCGTTGTTTCGGCAGGAACTGTGATCTCGGCAGGCTCAGTTATTTCGGGTTCCTCCTCCGTCACAGGTGCGGCTGTTTCGCTTGTTTTTGCGGTAACGGCGCTTTCCTGCGCGTTTTTGGCTTCCTCGGAGAAGTATATTATCGCTATGACGAGCGCGGCGACCATGGCGAAGAATATGATAAGTCCGGCTGCCGTACCGATATTAGCGCTTCTTTTTTTCTTCTGCTGCTTCTTTTTCTTTTCGGCTGCGGCGCGTCTTTCCTCCATTTCGTCCACATCGAATCTGACATGTACGTTCGGCGTGAAGGTGCCTTCGTCGTCCTCTTCGTTATCTTCGGGAGCTTCCTCCTTCGGCGCGTCATACAGTCTTGCTTTGAGGGTCTGTATGTCGTGTATCCTCTCATCTCTGCCGACAGCCATGCCCGCGGCAACAGCATCCGAAACGTATTCGGGTATATCCTCGTTGACCGCGAAAACTGTGGGCAGGGTATCGTTATTCTTTCTTTCGGTCGCGGGAACGGGGTCGTTTCCCGTAAGCGCACGGTACAGCACGGCGCTTATGCCGTAAACGTCCGTCCAGCTTCCCTGTCTTTCGGAGAGATCATACTGCTCACAGGCAGCGTAGCCGTCATATATCTCGCAGTTTATTTCCGAATCCGCCGTTCTTGCGGCGCTTATGCTGACCGATGTTATAACGGGCGAGCCGTTCTTTCTTATAAGTATCGTTTCCGGGCTCAGTCCTCTGTGGATTATGCCCTTTGCGTTTATTCCGGATATCGTGTCAAGCAGGGGAGGGAACAGCCTTGAAGCCTCGCCCCATGTGAGCCTTCCTCCGCGCTCATCGACATATTCCGCGAGGGTTTTGCCCTCAACGTGCTCCGTGACCACATATCCCGTGCCGTTAGCCGCGAAGATGCCGAGTATCTTTATTATACAGCCGGTCTCCGGCTCGTTCATAAGCGTCTTGTTGAGATCGGCGTATTCCGAAAGATAGGACTTGAACAGCGGCAGAGAGCCGTCGTTCACGCTTATCTCGTCGCTTTTTTCCGTTCTTGTGCAGAGAGTGTCCGGCATGAACTCCCTTATTTCGACAGCCTTTTCGTCTTTTGTGTCGAAAGCAAGATAAACGGCGCTGTCACCGCCCCTGGATATCAGCTTTCCGAGAATGTATCTGTCATTCAGGAAAGTCCTCGGTGCAAGGCAGTCCGCCGGGTAAGCGTCGTTATCTATATATCCGCATATCTCGCACGGTCCGCTGTAGCGCTTTTCGTTCATGCAGCCCATGCAGCGGTCTATCTGTTTTTTCATATATGAACTGCACCCTCCGCGGGTGCGTCTCCTTTCACGTTTTGTTTCTACAGATTATATAAGTATCCCGAAATTTATTCCTGTGAGTTTTTCCGCTATGCGGTTAGCCCATTTTTCCGTATAAAAGCTGTAATATGATATCTTTTTCCGCCCCCGGCGCTTAACGAGGAACGGGAGCATACACCACAGCGAGGACGGCAGAACTATTACCGGGAGATACAGCACGCCAAGGATAAGCGACTGAACGGTATGACCGTACTCGTGTGCGCAGAGCTCTTTCCTTGCTTCGGGCGATGCCTGCTCGGAGATGAAGATGAACATACCGAGCGACAGGCTCTCGCCGCGCCGCCACATCGTGCCGACCGCGCCTCTGTATATGAAGTGCTCCCGTCCCGCAAGGGCAAGAAACACAACTGCGCCGGCAAGTGTCTGTATGATGCCCCATGTGCATTGAAGCACTGTATATGCTATACGTTTTAACAATGAAACCATATATAGTATATTTTACTCTTTTGACTGCCCGATGTCAATTGTATGTATGCATAAACCTTGACTTTACGGACGGACTGTGATACAATATTTTTACCAATATGATGAATGACTGCGAACGGCAGACAATGCCGTCATGCCGGCACAGGCGAGATCGACGATAAAGGGGACGGATATGTTCGGAAAGAAAAAGACAGCGGGAATGGACGTAAAAAGCCTTCACGCACTTGACGGGAAGCCGGTGAAGTACGTCACGGAGCGTGACGGCGAGACTTTCCGCGAGATAAAGCTCGGAGGCGAGGGTGCGATAAATACAGGCGGTGCCGAATTCACAATAGTTTGCGGCGGCGTCAATGTCATGCGCTGCGCGCTGAATGAAGTACAGGCGGCGGAGCTTATGAACAAGTCCGGGCTGACAGTCAGGGGAAACGACCTTGACAGCGGCAGGTTCAAGAGCATAACAGCCTACTACAGCGACGGTATTGTCAGCGCCGACAGAAAAAAGTGACATTCTGCGGCATTTTATACAATTTTGCGCTGCCGAAAGCCGTCGGGCAGCTGCGGTATATATGATATTATCCCCGAAAAATGAGGTAAATCCTCGTTTTTGCGGGGATATTTTGTGTGGAAAAATATGTTGGGAAATGTTATTATAATTACAGACAGTGATCCGGCATTTTATCCGGAAGAGTACAAACCGGCGGAACAGACCGGCAAACGATCTTAACAAAGCAACGGAGGTATAAATATGGCGTTTTTTCAGAAGACCGCGCGTGAGATGTGTGCGGAGAACCCCGTGAACAAGGTGGTCGAACTCCCGGTAAGCGCGATAGTCCCGAATCCGGCGCAGCCGCGTGTCATATTCGACGATTACGAGCTTTCGCGCCTTGCGGTGAGCATACAGCAGAACGGCATATTGCAGCCGCTTACCGTGCGCAGGCTTGACAACAACCTGACCTATGAGCTTATAGCCGGTGAGCGGAGACTGCGGGCGTGCAAGCTGCTGAATATGAGCTATGTGCCGTGCATCATTATCACGGCTTCGGTCAAGGACAGCGCCGTGCTTGCTGTGCTTGAGAATCTTCAGCGTTCAGACCTCAGTTTTATGGAGGAAGCCTACGCTATCAAAAACCTGATCGACTTCTATGGGCTTACCCAGGAGGAAACGGCAGCCCGTCTCGGTACGGCACAGTCCACGATAGCGAACAAGCTGCGGCTGCTTAAACTCACGGACGACGAAAAGGCGCTCGTGGTTAAGTACAAGCTCACCGAAAGGCAGGCGCGCGCACTGCTTCGCATTGATTCGGACAAGCGCCCGGACGCGATACACTATATCGGCTCGAACGGGCTCAACACCGCGCAGACGGACGCGTATATAGATTCTCTGCTGAACGGAAAGCCGCAGAAGCCGAAAGTTCAGCGCCGCTGGAACTTCCGTGCCGTGAATCTCTACATCAACACGTTCAACAAGACCATTGACGCTATGAAGGAAGCGGGAATAAACTGCGAGACTGTCAGAAACCGCACCGAGGATTTCGTTGAGTATGTCGTCAAGATACCACTGAAACAAAGCAGCTGAAACAACGCCCCGTTCCCCCGAACGGGGCATTTCTGTCTGTCAAAAAATAAATTTTTGACAGACTTGTCCTGCGCGGACAGCGCCAGCCCCCTTTAAAAAAGGTGGCTGGACCCCCTAAACAGACTGCTGTATTTCAGGGTACGGATTTAAGCCGGGCGCAGACTGAAACGCAGTGGGGTTGGCGATAATTCCGATAAGATCAGCTGACCGGGTGTGCTGCTGCAGTTTCGTGCAGGGAACTCGCCATTGAAGAATGAAGCTGCGGCTCATCTGTTTAGTATGTATATGCGCATAATCGACAATTTTATGCTGTGCATGATAAGGGATTGTATCGAATAATAACAAACTTTCCGGAAAATGGCGGATTTATACTTTATATATTGAACCGGATATGATATAATAATATGGTCGTGATCTCAGTACGGAACAGTTATGCTTTCTTACCGCGGCAATAAAACGCCGTGATCATGACTTTGCCTGCCGTATCCGATCAGATAACCGGGAGGAAACAGATGATAACTTTTATTATTGGCATTGTGATACTGATAGTCGGAGGTCTGCTATACGGTAAGCTCTGCGAAAAGGTGTTCGCGCCGGACGACAGAAAGACTCCCGCTTTTGAGCACCGTGACGGCGTTGATTACGTCCCGATGAAGAAGTGGAAGAACTGCCTTGTGAATCTGCTCAACATAGCGGGAACAGGGCCGATCCTCGGACCGATACAGGGCATACTCTTCGGGCCGGTTGCGTTTATTACCATACCGATAGGCTGCGTTATCGGAGGCGCGATGCATGATTACTTCAACGGAATGATCTGCACGCGCGAGGGCGGCATACAGATGCCGGAGATGATAAAGCGGCACCTGCCGAAGGGCATATTCGGCTTCTTTACGGTATTTGTGTGCTTAACACTGTTTCTCTGCGGAGTAGTGTTCATATATACTCCCGGAGATATCGCCGCAAATCAGCTCCTGCGCGGCAGCAGCGGCAGCGGAAACGGAAGTCTCGTGACGCTGATAATCTACGGCATCATCTTCGCTTACTATCTTGTTGCGACCGTACTTCCGATAGACAAGATAATCGGAAAGGTCTATCCGATACTCGGCGGAATCCTTATCATTTCCGCGTTAGGCATTTTCGTTATGCTGTTTGCCGGCGGCTATCAGCTCTGTGAGCTTTGGGGCGACTGGACTCTCGGCAGCTTCGATTTCTACGCATATTTCCGCAGCCAGCACTTTATACCCATATTCTTCGTTACCGTAGCCTGCGGTATCATGTCGGGCTTTCACGGCTCGCAGACGGCTCTCGTGTCGAGAACGCTCGAAAACGAGAAGCACGGCAGAATGGCGTTCTACAATATGATGATCTGCGAGGGATTTATCGCAATGGTATGGGCTGCCGGAACAATGGCGGTCATAGGCATAGGCGCGGAAAGCGGCGGGATCACGATGCAGTTCACTGATGCCGGCTGGAGATATTTCCAGAGCGTAAACGGCGTACTTACGCAGATCTCTCCGACCAGTGCCGTCGGAGTTATATGCAGGAAACTGCTCGGTGATGTCGGCGGGGTCATCGCGATAATCGGCGTTATCATTCTACCGATAACCTCGGGCGATACGGCTCTTCGCTCAATGCGTCTCATGATATCCGAGACATTCCATATAAAGCAGGATTCCATATCGAAGCGTATGCTTCTTGCGCTCCCGATATTCATACTCGCGCTCGTTGTGCTTATATGGGCGAAGAACGACCCCAACGGATTCAACACGATATGGAGATATTTCGGCTGGGCAAACCAGACGCTCACGATATTTGCCACATCTTCGATAATGATATATCTCATACATCACGGTAAGGGACATTTTGCGTGGATGCCGTCAATACCGCTGATATTCTATTCCTTTATGACATCGTATTACATTCTTACGGCGACGATAGGCCTGTCGCTCAACTTCAGACTTGCAAGCATCATCGCCGGAATATTCACGACTTTCGTGTTCGTCGGAACGGAATATATCGGGCGGCGGAAACACGCGGCCTCGGTACTTCATTTACATAAGGAGAAATAATTATGTCAAACAGACAGAAACGAACCATTTCCGCACTGCTTTCGGCTGCGCTTGCCGTTACGGCTCTTTCGGGCTGCGGCAGCACCCCCGCGCAGAGCACCGGAACTTCAGACGTTCCGTCCACGGCATCTGTCTCGGAAGTGACAACGGCAGCGCCGGAAGAAGAAACTGCCGCAAGCAAGGAAGCAGCTCCTGCTGCGGAAGACGAAAAGCCCCTTGTACCGGTATTTGAGGACGGAATGGCACAGCCGGTTTTCAATTTCAAGAATCTGCGGGATGCCGGGTACAGCAACGAGGACAGCGATATCCTGCGCTACTGCGTTTATGTCGAGACCGACCACGATACCGACGGTGACGGCAAAGCCGACCTTGTCAAGGTGCTGATGCAGGTGCCGCGTTCGGCAGCAGAGGGCAGCTACAAGGCGGCGACTATCTTTGATCCGACACCCTACGGAGTCGGTACGCAGGAAGAGAACGCCGAAACCACAAGCGTGCTGTACAATCCTGTTCCTTTTGATTACAGCAAGCTCTATGAACCCGGTGAGAAGCGTACTGCCATTGGCAGCGTTACCACTCTTGATGCGGCGGAGGCTGCCAACCAGAAAGACTGGAACTATACCGTACCGTATTCGGGAACTGTCGGATACGGCTATGCGGGTATATATGATTATTATCTGATAAGAGGATTTGCGGTAGCCGAAGCGAGCGGTATCGGCACATACGGCTCCGAGGGCTTCGAGCTTTGCGGACTTGATCTGGAACGCGACGCACAGGCTTGTGTGGTAGAATGGCTCACCGGCGACAGAGTGGCATATACCGACAGATACAACAACATTGAGATAAAGGCGACCGACTGGTCGAACGGCAATGTAGCAATGACCGGATGCTCCTACGGCGGGACGCTGCCTTATGAGGTCGCGACGACCGGAGTAAAGGGACTGAAAACGATAATTCCGGTCGCAGGTATAGCGAGCTGGTATGACTACACCAACTCGCAGGGCGTGCATATAGAGAGTATGCCGAACTATGCGGATTACCTTGCGGCGTACAACTGCGGAGCTGCTTTCATTGATGACGACTGGACGGTTCTGAATGACGAATACGGCTCCTACCTCTGGCAGATGTCGGAAGATCAGGGCGCTACAAACGGCGACTACGGCGATATCTGGGAGCTGTCGGATTACACACTCGACACGTCGAAGATCAACTGCTCGGCTCTCATTGTACAGGGTCTGAACGACTTCAATGTTACGAGCAAGCAGGCGGATTTTATGGCACGCGCTTTCGCGGAAGCGGGAAAGCCGTTCAAGCTCGTGCTGCATCAGGACGGACACAATCGCCTCAACGGTATCATGGTGGACGGTATGCTCTGGGAAGAGCTGATGAACAAGTGGCTCTCACACTATCTCTACGATATTGACAATGGTATCGAGGATCTGCCGACTGTGAGCGTTCAGAGCAATGTTGACGGCTCGTTCATCAACTACGATACATGGAACGAATTCGATTATACTTCATTCGGCTATGACACGGAGGTAAAAAGCGAAGAAAAATCGACTGTAAGCACAGCAAAGATAGCTCATCTGGCGGAGACGTTTGCGGCAACGACCGACGAATACGGAAAGAGCTATCCTAACGATATGTACTATCTGACTTTGCCGGAGGATACGGCATCGGCATACACATACACATTCCCGGATAATTACAATATCTGCGGTGTTCCCGAAGTCCATGTGAGAATGTCAACGCCCGATGCGGGAAAGGACGGCCTGATGATATCCGCGCTCCTCATAGATACTATTGACGGCGAGGAGATCTTCAAGGCATATATGACAAAGGAGAGACTTAACAATATTCTTCCGAGGACCACTGTGGGAGCGGTTCCAAACGGCAGTCTCGGAACTACACCGATAAAGGAATTCGTAAAGAGCAATACACCGGCAAAGCTGATAGATTTCGGCTACACCGACCTGCAGAACTACGGCGGCGGGTACTACGGACGCGATTACAGAACGCGCATACCCGGCATTAATGCCAACGAATTCTATGATTACACGATCTACCTCCAGCCCCTCGCTTACACCGTAGAGCCCGGACATAAGCTCGTGCTTGTCATCACCGGCTGGGATCCGCTCAGAGTAATGCTTGACGAGGATCATGTACCCGGCGCGGACGACGCTTCCGAGGATTCATATTATACCTACTCTTTCACGATAGACAACAGCTCACTCGATTTCAGAGTGCCAACGTCAAAGTAAATGTAATACTGTACATAAAAGGAGGAACTTCAAATGGCAGCATCAAACAACCATGTCTTCACGGAGAATCCTATCGTAAGGAAACTGTCAAGGATAACCGACTACGGCGGCACCGACGTATGCACCTACAAGGGCATAATGGCGAAGCTCATCTTCTTCATTGTCGTTACGGCTCTCGGTGTGGGGCTCTGCGTGTTTATGAAAATGACCGCGGGCTTCGGCGGCGAGATCGTCTTCAATGAGGTGATCTATGAGGACAGCGCTCCCGTTGTTATCTATTCCAACGAGGTCATGTTTGTAGCGGCGGCGGGTATCATTTCGATTATAGCGCCGCTTATAGCGACATTCATCAGACCCACTATCCCGGTTTCCGGTTCGCTCTTCTGCGCATCTATCGGATTTGTACTTGCATGGGCGGCGACCACGTTCACGGATCAGTACCTTGCTCCCGTGCTCCTCGCGCTTGTCATTACCCTTATAATAGTATTTACTATGGGGTTCCTCTACGGAATGGGAATAATCACAGTGACCGCGAAGCTGAGGACATTCATCATGACCGCGATGATAACGGCGTGTGTAGCAAGCCTGCTTGTGTTCATCGGCTCGCTTATCCCGTTCACGAGGGGCATCGTGTCGCAGCTTATGTCAAATCCTGTCATCTCCATAGGCGGCAGCGCGCTGATGGTGCTTATCGGAACGCTGTTCCTGCTCGTTGACTTCGACACCATTCACCAGTGCGTTGTGAAGGGTCTCCCGAAGAAGTACGAATGGTACGCTTCCTTCGGTCTCGCGTTCAGCGTTATCTGGCTTTACCTTAAAGTTCTTGAGCTTATTCTCAAGGTCATGGGCAGGAACAAGAACTGACGATACCGTAGTCAGACAGTCATCACAGCGGAAATGATATGATAATATAACAAAAAAACAGACCGTTATTTCAACGTTTTGTCTAATTTGTGCATTGATTTTTTGGCAATTATGCTATATAATTAATGAAAAATAGGAAACATAGGTATCCGGAATGCCTGTACCGTAAACGGTTCGGCTCCCGCATACATCAGAAAGGATCAGCAGTATGAAAAAAGCAGTCAGCTTACTTTGCCTGCTCGCCGTATTCACAGCGGCTGTTGCAGGCTGCAACAATAATAATAACAGCACCACTTCGGCTCCCGCTGCAACCAATGCGGCTCAGCCCGCAGAAACGACCGTTGATGAAATGGCAATGACGGGAAATCTGTTCAAAAAGGGCGTATGGGCAGCAAAGAAGGACGGAACGATCGCTTCGTATTTCATCTTTACCGATGAGTCGAACGGACGTCTCGAAGACGCGGACGGAATGGGTGCCGTACCCTTCACCTGCGAGCAGAACGGCATCGAAGTGATGTTCCATTTCGGCGGACCGGAAGATAACACCAAGGCAACATTCAGCCTCGGCGATGCGAGCGGCGTGTTTGATTACGGCGAGGGCAACACCGTTACATACGAGTTCATGTACCTCCCCGATGCGGATGCCGATACATTTACCGTTGAAGCTCCCGTAATACTCGAGGGCGGTGAGCCGGCTGCGGCTGAAACTGTTGATGAGGTCGGTGACCGTGTATATACCGTATCTGTTGTAAATGTACTCGGAGCTCCTGTTGCCGGCGTTAATGTACAGTTCTGCTCTGCGGAAGAGTGCATATTCGGAACGACGGATATCAACGGTCTTGCTGTTTTTGAGGTACCCGAAGGAAAGTACGATACACATCTTTTCAAGGTACCGGACGGCTATGATAAGGACGAAACGATCTATGAGGTACCGGAAAAGTACGGTATGATTCAGATCGTTCTTAAGAACTCCGACGATGTGGAAGAAAAAGCCGCTGATGAAGAGGAATTTAGTCTGGCTGAACAGAATTGGTCGCCTGCCGGTCTCCTGTACAGCGCAAAGGGCGCATATAAGGATATGAAGGGTGTACTGGTTCCGATGCAGGCCGGCTATATTACGGTGAATCAGCCGATCATCTGGCGCACAGAAATGTGCTATGTCGGAATCGATGCAGCAGACGCGGTAGCGTTCTTCAGCTATATCAACGATGACTCCCACCCCGAAGCACCCAAGCCCGGCTGGGATAACTGGAAAAATCTGCTTGGACACGGATTTACAGTTTATGCAATTGAGACGGAATACGGAAAGACCGAGCTTGAAAACACCATAAAGGAAATGTCGGGAATGGATGCTCCCGAGCTTGAAGAGATCGGAACGGCAGACAACATTACTTTCTTCATCGCAGCTGAAAGTGAAGAAATAAAGGATCCCGATCTTATCAAGGACAGAATGGATCCCAATTTCTTCGATGAATACAAGAAGCTCATGGAGAGCAAGCAGGATTTCATCGACTCTCTCACATTCGTTATCCCCGAATATCCCGAGACAGCAAATCCCGGTGACGTGGTTTACTTCGAAACCTGCGACCTCGACGGCAACCCCGTTAAGAGCTCCGATATATTCAAGGACTACAAGGTAACGATGATCAATCTGTGGGGAACAAACTGCCCTCCGTGCAGAAACGAGCTTCCGGAGCTTGAAGAGCTTTCCAAGAAATTCAAGGAAAAGGGCGTTCAGATAATTGGTGTCTGCGCCGATGCGTCTTCGCTCGAAACTATGGAGGCAGCCAAGTCTATCCTTAAGGAGAAGGGCTGCACTTATCCCTGCTACGCGGCATTCGACGGCATGGATGATATCCTTATATCGCCCGGTCTGCCGACGACATTCTTCGTTGACAGCAACGGCAAGATGCTTACCGATAGTATAGTCGGTGCTTATGTAGCTCAGTATGAGCCCGCTGTTGATGCGGCTCTCGAAGCTCTTGAAGCCGGTACTGCAGCCGAATAATAACAATACTGACAATACCGCACAGGGTATGAAACCTTGTGCGGTATTGCTGAATAACCGACTTTCTATCCGATAAAGAGAGGTAACGATCATGAAAAAAGTATTGGTGCATTTCTTGCGGCGGCTTTATGCACGGCAGTGATCTCGGGCTGCGGCAGCAATAACACGCCCGCGGCGACGGCTCAGACCCCCGCTGCCGGGGGATACGATCGATTTCAGGCGTTCCGGTGTCAGATTCAGCCCGAAAGGGGCGTACAGTGATCTTAAGGGTACCATTATCCCTGAAGGCAGTGGTATCATCGAGACAAGTGAACCGTATGCATGGTATGTGAAGCTGTCCTATTACGCTTTTGACAAGAGCGAAATGGCAGGTCTGATGAAGTATATAGATGAAGAGTATATCGATTCTGTTATTAACGGAAACCCTGTACCGGTACCCCCACCAGCTTCTTTGTTGACAGTGAGGGACACCTCCTTGCCGAGCCGTTACTTGGTGCGCATCCCGACAAGTACAGGGAGATCATTGCGGATTGCCTTGAAAAAATCGGAGAATAATTGAAACAGTATCTGACCGCTGTGTGCTGTATGGCATACGGCGGTCTGCTTTGTATGTGATCTGTGCGGAGCGGCACGGCAAAAATCTGCGTATTGTTTGACATTTGCCGTGCGGTGTGTTATAATATAGTGTAATATGGAAAAGTATTGTTTAAGAGGGCAAAATGCACGAAAGCGACAGCATCACAAGAATAAAAGGCGTTGGTGAGAAGCGCGCGGAGCTTTACCGCACTATCGGGATAGAGACCGTGGGCGATATGCTGCGTTACTTCCCGAGGGATTATACCGACTACAGCCTTCCGGTGCCGATAAATGAATTGCAGCCGGAAGATACCGCGGTATTTGCCGGCACCGTCATAAAAAAGCTGCGTCCGTATCTTTCGCCGCGCTACTCCATTTTCAGACTCACTGTGAGCGACGGCACGGATACCGTTCTTATTGCGTTCTTCAACAGCAAGTTCAGCTTCGACAGCCTTGAGGAAGGGCAGGACTATATTTTCTGCGGTAAGATAAAAGGCACAGTCCTCGCAAAGGAATGTACCTCTCCGACTTTCATAAAAGCCGGAAACAGGAATATGCTCGTGCCGAAATATCATCTCACGGGAGGCTTAAGCGCGAATATCATCTCAAACTGTGTGAAAACGGCGCTTGCGTCCTGTGCGATATATGACCCGCTGCCGGAAAGCATTCGGGAAGAATACGCTCTCATGGGCTACAAAGAGGCGCTTGAAAACGTGCATTTCCCGGAGAGCAGGGAAACGCTCGGAGAAGCGCGGCGAAGGCTCGGTTTTGAAGAACTGCTTACACTGCAGCTCGGCCTGCGCCTTATGAAAAGCCGCAGCAAGCGCACTACGCCGGTCGTTATGGAAGACGCAGATATGAGCGATTTCTTCGGCGGGCTGAAATTTAAGCCCACCGGAGCGCAGACACGCTCCATAAACGAGTGCATCGAAGATATGAAAAGCGGCTCGCCCATGAACAGATTGCTGCAGGGCGATGTCGGAAGCGGAAAGACGCTTGTGGCTGCGGCGCTGTGCTGCTTTGCGGCAAAAAACGGGTGCCAGTCCGCACTTATGGCTCCGACGGAGATACTCGCAAAGCAGCACTTTGAGACGCTTTCGGCATTCCTGTCTCCTGTCGGGATAAATGTGGTGCTGCTTACCGGAAGCACCGTGAAAAAACCGGTATATGCCGCGATAGAGAGCGGGAAAGCGGACGTTGTTGTCGGCACCCATGCACTTATACAGTCCGCTGTCACGTTCCGCGAGCTCGGACTTGTCATAACCGACGAGCAGCACCGTTTCGGTGTCCGGCAGCGAACAGTGCTTTCATCAAAGGGAATGTCGCCGCACACGCTTGTAATGTCGGCAACTCCGATACCGCGCACCCTCGCGTTCGCTGTTTACGGTGACCTTGATATATCGGTGCTTGACGAGATGCCTAAGGGACGCATACCGATAAAGACCTACGGCGTGGATTCGGGCTACCGCGAGCGGATTTTCCGCTTTATCAGGAAATACATCGCGAACGGTTTTCAGGCATATATCGTCTGTCCGTTCGTTGAAAAGAGCGACGTTATGACCGATAAGGCTTCCGCGGAGGAGTATTTCGAGTCGCTTAAACAGACATGGTTTTCGGATATATCAGTGGGTCTGCTGCACGGGAAAATGAAGCAGGCGGATAAAGACAGCACAATGGCGCGTTTCAAGAGCGGCGAGATAAAGCTGCTCGTTGCAACAACGGTCATAGAGGTAGGTATAGATGTGCCGAACGCGGTCATTATGGTCATCGAGAACGCGGAGCAGTTCGGACTTTCGCAGCTTCACCAGCTACGCGGACGTGTCGGACGTGGTACGGAGCAGTCGCACTGCATACTGATAACCGACAGCAAGTCGGAATACACAAAAGCCCGCATTGACACAATGGTGCGCACATCAGACGGCTTTGAGATCGCGAACGAGGATCTGAAACTCCGCGGTCCCGGAAACTTTTTCGGTGCGGCGCAGCATGGTCTGCCGGAGCTGAAAATCGCGGATATTACAGCGGATGCCGTGCTTCTGCACGAGACGGAACAGCTTGCCGGAAAGCTGCTTGCGGAAGACCCGAAGCTGACGGCTCCCGTGAACGCCGGCATACGCAGGCTGGTGCAGGGACTTTTCCGCGAACGTGAGACATTTGGAGTTAATTAAGAATTGTTGTGCGCGGAACGCGCATATCTGAACCGAGAAGAGGCGGGGAAGGAATACGGATATGATATACAATATGACTGCGCCGTGCCATTTCGGACTTGAAAAGACACTGGCGTTTGAGATAAAGCGTGCCGGCGGTGAAAATGTCACCGTAAAAGACGGGCGCGTGGATTTTACCGGAGATTGGAGAGTTGTCGCGAAAGCGAACATAACCTGCTCGGTGGCCGAACGCGTGGGTATAGTGCTTGCGCGGTTCACGGCGAAGACGTTCGACGACGTGTTTGAGAACTGCAAGAGAATACCGATAGGAGAGTTTGCCGGCAGAAACGACAAGCTCCATATCGTCAAGGGTCATTCGCTGAATTCTAAGCTCACGAGTATCCCCGCTCTGCAGCGCACGATAAAAAAGGCGCTCGTTATCGCGATGCAGGAGAAATATCACATAAACACGCTGCCTGAAACGGGAGCCGTCTTTCCCGTGCATTTTCTGATAATGAAGGACGAAATGACCGTGACGCTCGACACGTCGGGAGCAGGACTGCACAAGCGGGGCTATCGTGCTTTGTCGAACGCCGCGCCGATAAAGGAAACTCTTGCTGCCGGGATAGTCGATCTCGCGAGGGTGAGAAGCTCCGATACCGTCTGCGACCCGTTCTGCGGAAGCGGTACCGTACTTATCGAATCTGCGCTCAAAGCCGCGAATATCGCGCCCTGTATGAACCGCAGATTTGCCGCTATGGATTGGGAGTGTGCCGACCGCAGGATATGGGACGATGCTTTTGCCGAAGCAAAGGCGGCAGTCTGTGCGGACTGCGGTTTCACCGCTTACGGATATGATATCGATCCGGAGGCTGTGAAGCTGACGGAGGAGAATGCCCGTAAAGCCGGAGTTTCCGGAATGCTGAAAATAATCCGGCGTGATATAAAGGATTTCCACTATCCGGCTTCCGGGGTGAAGGTCATCACGAATCCGCCGTATGCGGAGCGCATGGGAGAGCTTTCCGAAGCACAGGAGATATACCGCACAATGGGGCGGGTGCTTCTCCCGCGGGATGATAACAGCATTTTCGTTATTACCTCGATAGAGGATTTCGAGGAGCTGTTCGGAGAAAAAGCCGACAAAAACCGCAAGCTGTACAACGGAATGATAATGTGCAGGCTTTACAGCTACACGAAATAAGATGCATTACGTTGACGCAAAAAGCATACTTACCGCGAACAGCGGTATGCACGGAATGAATATCTACCGCGGCTGTACACACGGCTGTATTTACTGCGACAGCAGGAGCGTGTGCTACCGCTTCACACATAAATTTGAGGATATAGAGGTCAAGCGCAACGCACCGGAGCTTCTGGAGCATGAGCTGCGCTCAAAGCGGCGAGTCTGCATGATAGGCACGGGTGCCATGTCTGACCCGTATATGCACTGCGAAAAGGAGCTTATGCTCACCAGGCGGTGCGCGGAGATAATACTGAAATACGGCTTCGGGTTCGCTGTACAGACAAAGTCGGATATGATACTGCGCGATATTGATCTGCTGGACGAGATAAACCGCGGAGCAAAATGCGTGGTGCAGATGACGCTTACGACGTATGACAACGAACTCTGCCGTATCGTCGAGCCGAATGTCTGCAATACCGGACGGCGAATAGAAGTGCTGCATCTTATGCGGGAGCGGGGCATTCCCACTGTCGTGTGGCTTACACCGTTACTGCCGTTCATAAACGATACCGGTGAGAACCTTGCCGCACTGCTGAAGGAGTGCGCGGACGCGGGTGTCATGGGCATTGTCGCGTTCGGTATGGGGCTTACTCTCCGCGAGGGAGACAGGGAATACTTCTATAATGCACTCGATGTGCATTTCCCGGGACTTAAGGAGCGGTATATCCGCACATACGGCGACGCTTATGAGCTGCCGAGTCCGAATTCTGCGCGTCTTATGCGGATGTTCAACGATTTCTGTGCGGAGCACGGGATAATGTACACACCGCAGAGCTGCTTCGCGTATATGAACACGCTTCCGGAAAAGCATGAGCAGATATCACTTTTCTGATGCCGGTCTGCCGGGGATTTCCCGGCATTTTACCGCTGATGTTTGAGGTTTGAATGAAAGATAATAAAGAATATGATGTCCTTGTCGTCGGAGCCGGTGCCGCCGGAATGTTCGCCGCCGTAACCGCGGCACAGGGCGGAGCCGTTACCGCGGTCGCGGAGCGCAACGGCAAGGTCGGCAGAAAGCTCGCGATAACAGGCAAGGGACGCTGCAACGTCACGAACAACTGTGATGTTGAGACGGTGATGAAGAACCTGCCGAAAAATCCGAAATTCATGTACAGTGCGCTGAGCAGCTGCCCGCCGTCGGAGATTATGAACTTTTTTGAGGGCGAGGGCGTTCCGCTCAAGACCGAGCGCGGGAACAGGGTATTTCCCGTTTCCGACAAGGCTTACGATATAGTTGACGCGCTGTACTCAAAGATGAAGAAGCTCGGTGTGAAGCTGATAAACACGCGTGTCACGGAGGTCTGCGCCGATAACGGCAGAGTAACCGGCGTGATGACGGAGAACGGCTTCATTGCCGCGAAAAATGTGATAATAGCAACAGGCGGTATGTCATATCCCGGCACCGGTTCCGACGGAGACGGATACGCTTTCGCAAAGGCTCTCGGGCATACCGTGACGGAGATAAAGCCGTCGCTCGTACCGCTCGAAACGGCGGAGGACTGCTCCGGTGCGGCGGGACTGTCGCTTAAGAATGTTGTCCTGTCGGTATATGAAACGGGAAAGAAAAAGCCCTTGTACAAAGAACAGGGCGAGATGCTTTTCACGCATACGGGAATATCCGGCCCGCTCGTACTAAGCGCAAGTTCGGTAATGGGTACGGTCACGGCGGGAAAATATACCGCAAACATAGATTTCAAGCCTGCTCTTGACAGAGAGACGCTTGACAGGCGCATAATGCGCGACTTTGAAGAGCGAAAGAATATAAAGCTCGCGAACGCGCTGCGGAAACTGCTGCCGGAGTCTGCGATACCGCTTGTCCTTGCGGCTTCCGGCGCGGACGGCGAAAAGCAGTGCAATTCCGTCACGAAGGCGGAAAGGGAAAGTCTTACCGATACCGTAAAGGCTCTGCCGCTGCATATAACCGCGTACCGCCCGATATCCGAGGCGATAATCACGGACGGCGGAGTTTCGGTAAAGGAGATAGACCCGAAAACCATGCGCTCAAAGCTGGTAGAGGGGCTGTATTTTGCCGGTGAGATAATAGACGTTACCGGCTTTACCGGCGGATTCAATTTACAGACCGCGTTTGCAACGGGCAAGGCAGCGGGTTCTGCCTGTGTTAATTAATGTCTGCTCATCAATCGTGAACAGGCTTCATAGCGCAGCTTGAAGCCT
>CACZGM010000024.1:0-12289 GCA_902780695.1 uncultured Ruminococcus sp.
TGCGTGCCGGCAGAACAGTTATTTCCGGCTCTCTGATGATCTTGATTTTTCCGTTTTTCTGCGGAACTTCATTTTCGTATCTTATATCCAGAATACCGGTCATGTTACCATCGGCAGACAAAATGACTCTGAAATGTACTTTCTGCTCCGAAAAACCTTCGGGAACGCCTGCATCACCGCTCGCCGCGCTTTTATCTGCGTATTCGCACAGAGCGTTTATCAGCATATCATCACCTCCCTGTACTTCCCGACGTCGATGACGCCATCTATCATGTGCGGACGGTAATACATGGCATCGGCTTTATCGGAGAATTTCGGAGAACTCCAGTCGCCGTTTACAGGTTTACCCCCGTCCTCAAATTTAAGCCCGTACAGCATATATCCGAGATCTATATCGCCTTTCAGCGTTTCGGATACCTCATCAAGCCTGAATTCATCGACAAGTTCAAGTTTTTTTACCGCAAATTCTCTGCAGCCAAGGCACGGCTGGCGGAAGAACTGCCCGTTTTTCAGCCTGCGCAGCATGATATTATAGTGTTTTTCTTCACATTCATCATCATGTTCGCATTTCAGTCCCGTAAGCTCGAAATGGAACGATACTCCATACTTTACGTCTCGCAGTATCATTCCTGCACGCTGACTTCGTTCCTCCGAGGAGAAGATCTCCGCTGTGCCTGTGCCGTTGATCTGTGATCTTACGGCAGACAGCGGTATTTTGCTTTTAACTTCGTTGCGCCGTACGTTGATGAATCGTATGGGGTTGAATACCACGATCTCATCTATCACATATCTTACAGCCGGTTTCCAATATACGCTTTTCAGCATACCTTCCAGCGCTGATATTGTCGGCACGTCATAAGATACGCGTTCGACCTTCATTTCGGGTCTGGTGAACAGTGCATAGTCCCCTTCCGCTATTATTTTAAATCCATAGCCCATCTTGTCACTCCCTCACTTATTTTAATTTTATTTGAACCGATTGTATTGTAACATATATTATCTTTCAATACAATAGCAATATGTAACAATTTTTTCTGCACTTTATCATAAATATTGACTATAATCTTGACTGAAAAAACAAAATGATATATAATAATAAGTGTCTTTCCGTACACAATACGGTAATGTGAGTTGAAATATTTTCATTTTGTTTGAAAAAAAGGAGTACGCCTGTGTTTTTTAGCACAGGCGTACTCCTTTTTTAACAAACGATATCATCATTATGTCCGATGTCAAGTCCGGTATTTGTATCATAACAACGCAACTCTGTCAGAATAAATACCCCGGTACCGAAATCGTTGATCACGCCTCTGCTTACTGCTTCGGAGAACTCTCGCATTTTCAGCGAGACCGTATATTTCTGGAGTTTTCTTTTTACTGAGTGATCACCGTTTTTCAGCCGCTCAATAAGCTCATCTGCTTCTCCTTGCCCTCCGATAACTATTCCTACGCTTTCTTCTTTTATCATTTTAAACGACTCTGCATAAGTACGGAATGGTATATTACGATAATCGCCAATGCAGTTTTGGGCTATGGTGTTTTCATCTGTCCGCTTTTCGCTTAATTTGAATATTCTGCGGTAGTATTCCTCCACACACTCCGGAGATGTAATGTCATCGTATGTTTTCAGCAGATCACTTGTCACCTGCATACAGTTCTGACGTTCGCCTTTTATGTTCGTATCTGTCCGGAAAACGCAAACAGCTCCGCTCTCCCGCTTTCCTTCACGATTGCAGCGCCCGCCTGCCTGCAAAATGTTATCCAGTCCTGAAAGCTCTCTGAATACGGTTTCAAAGTCAAGATCCACTCCGGCTTCGATCAGAGATGTTGAAACGACCGTAACTGACTTTTCTGCCAAAAGGTCTTTTTTTATTGAATCTATAATACGCGATCTGTCGAACGGCGTCATATAGGTAGAAAGGTGATATTTATTTCCGGGAAGCATACAGTAAAGCTCTCTCGCTGCCTTTTTTGTGTTAACAACAATCAATACTTGTTTATAGGCTGATGCTTTCACAGCAATACTCTCATAGTCGGTCATTCCGAGATCTGTATATGTACATTTCTTGAAATACGAAAAATCCGTTATGTCAGTTATAAGCTGTTTTACAATACAGTCAGGGATATACTTTTGGAAAAGTTCATTGTAATTGGGCATGGTCGCCGACAGGAATACAGCCCTTGAACCAAGATATTTTGTAATATAGCCGACAGCTCGCAGACACGGCTGAAGCAGTTCTGTCGGCAAAAGATGTATCTCATCAAAAACAATAACACTGTCAGCTATATTGTGAAGTTTCCGTAATCTTGAACTTTTATAATGATAGAGTGATTCGAAAAACTGAACGCTTGTGGTGATTATCACCGGAGCATCCCAATTCTCTGCTGCTTTTTTCAGCTTTTGTTCTGTGTTGTCATCCGGCGTTTCTTGTTCCGAAGGCTCGAAATCATAATTAGAGTGATGCTGCAATATAGCAGTCCTGTTACCGAAGATACCGCTGAATACTTCCGCAGTCTGTTCAATTATGCTTGTGTACGGAATAACATAAATAATACGTTTCAATTTGCCGCCGGAAGCTGAGATCATCTTGAAAGCTGCGTTTAGGCTGCAAAGTGTCTTTCCGCTGCCTGTAGGCATATTAAGAATACTTATTTCATCGTTTATATCGATTCCGGAATAAGCCTGCCTTTGAAGCCGTGCCCTTGCTTTTTGGAGGTCTGTGTCCGCTTTCATATGCTCCAGTTTGTCATTCAAAGTATGTTCCGCTGAGATCATATCCGAACAAAGGGTAAGGTCTGTATCTTCATTGCAGAATCGCTCTGTATCAAGGAAATCCGCATCAGTAAGACATGAGAAAAGATAACGGGTGAAAAATGCGTATCGCTCTATAAATTCAGTCTTATTATCCGTACTGCAAATTAAAGAAAGAAGCTCTTTGCATTCCGGGATATCGAGATTGATCTCTTTTTTATAGTCGCTGTAATCACTTTTATTGACATAGTTTTCTGAACGACCAAGTCTTGCGTAAAGTGTTGGATTCTCTTCGGGATTCAGCATATCTCGTTTATTTCCACCGTCCGGAAGCCCTGTATGATGACCCGCTATGCAATATTCAAGCATGAAACCAATCATCTGAACAGCGGCTTCGCGATCTTTTGCGAAATTATATATCTCAATAGCGCCGCATGATGAATGTTCATATTTCTTGCTGCTCCCGTTCAGACGTTCCTGAAACGCTTTTGAGTATTTCCCGATGTCGTGAAGCAATCCGGCAGCATACGCCATAGATTTCATAAAAGACAATGCATTGCTTTCTGCAAGAAATGCCGTGTTTTTAAGATGTTCTTTAACGGTCTGTCTCTTGTCCCTGTATTTGTGTGCATAGTATTCCATATAAACATCCTTTCCGCATTTACTCAATTATAGCATATCGTTATAATAAAAGCAACTGAAAAAGCTGATGTTATCCTGATTTCAACAGCTAACCTTTATTACTTTCCTGTCAATAAAAAACTTAATCATATCAATCAGTCACATCTGACCCGTTTGACCCTATTATAACATATCAGAGTTTCAATTATTGCATAACTGATCTTTTTTTCAAATACTTTTATATATTTTAAACTTTTATAATAACATCCTTTAAAAACTCTCGATTTGTTTTCCTTATAAGTGAGGTCTAATCGTTAGCTTAAAATATCGTTAGTTTGCAAACGTATCTTCGCCTGCGGCAGATATATCTGTCGCTACCCGAACGATGTTAAATCTGATGTCATTTATGCACAAGTAGCAGATCCTCTCATTAGTGAAAATGTAGATTTATTTTGAAAATTGCGTGAAACGACCCCAAAAATCGTGATTTATTTTCCCTTATTATGAAGGGACTAATATTTCAGCCGCATAAACGCTATAGAAAAAACACCGGAATCGGGGTAAGTAATTAACAATCTCCGCAAGCGAAAATGCCTTGATCCACTTTTAGTCATAATGGAGAATTAAGATGAAAATTATGTGAAACACCCGATAATTTCAGGATTTTTTGTCCCCCATTATGAAAGGACTTGAAATTTTAGAATATAACGTACCGCATAAGGAAAGTCCGACTCCGCCGCCGCCGATTCCTATGTGACTGTTGAATAAATCCCGCACCCCGTCATTGGTGATAACACAGATTTTAAATGAAAATTGTGTGAAGCATACCGCAAAAACGCCTTTTTGCTCTCCAATATAGTGAGAGAACATTTATATCGACCTGTTTGTGACCGCAATTCGGAACCGCTGAAGCAGAGTAAAAATATACAACTCCGGGAGATGTATAAGCTCTTAACCTGTCATATTTTACGAATTCTTCAAATAGTGCGGAAATACGGCGGTTTTAACCTTAAAAAATGATGTTAAATTTTCCCTATTAGTGAAGGGCATTGATTCCGCAGCGCATACCCAACATACTGAAATGCCTGCCCCGGCATCTGAATGTTGCACAGTTCCGTATCCGATCTTTTGTAGGGAATGTAGAAAATTAGATTTTGCTGCCAAAATGTGTCCCATTTTTGCCGTTTTTTGTAGGGACTTATGGGAGGGACTGTTTTTCAGCTTCCCGTCATCTATATATTGCACAGCGAAAAATGTAATTTGACTGCCCTACATAGTCAATCATACAAAAATGTTAAGTAAGCGGAACGAAAACGCCCGGAAAACCCCTAGATATATGAAGGGCAAAATATTTTAACCGCAGGAGGTGAATCCAATGTAGCAAAATCCAAGCGACCGCGAGGTCGCAAAAAAACCGAAACAGCCGGTATCCGTAAACCGGCTTAAAAAAGTCGTTTCAGCAAGCATAGAAAGTATCCGGATACTTTCTGAAATTTTATGGAGACCCCCATAAAATTTCTCGCAGCTCCGGCGGACGGAACTGCTTGACCCCACGGCAGCGTCAGGCACTGCCAATTGCAGGACGCAATTATGAAGTCCTCAAAACGCCGCACGATGCGGCGATAAAAGGGACTTCAAAGAAACACGAAAAATGGAGAGGAGACAAGAGAATGAGAAAATACAAGCAGATAAAACGCAAGGAGGTCATCTTCGACCCGAAAGAATGGGAGCTCATAGAAAAGTGGGCTGCACGCTTTAACATCACGACGTCCGAGTACATAAGGCAGGCGACCCTCACAGATAAAGTGACTGTCGCCAAAGCGCCGGGAGACTGGGCAGTGCTGATAAATACGCTGAAGAAGATCGGCACGAATATTAATCAGCTCTCGAAAAAAGCGAACGAACTGCACTGCATCTACGCCGACGACTACGAAAAAATGAAAGGAGAGTTCGAGCAGTTATGCCATACATTAAATGCAAAGCTATCCACACAAGAATGAAAGAGCGAATCGCGTATATCCTCAACCCAGAAAAAACAGAAGGAATGTTCTGGTGCAACTCCTACAACTGCATGACCAATGCCGAGGACGCATATCTGAACATGAAATTCATATACGAGAACTTCACGCATCGCAAGTTCAACGAGTCGGTTCCCGAAAACGGCAAGGCGCACGTGAAGCTGCTTCATTATGTCCAGTCGTTTTCTCCGGACGATAACGTAGATCCGGCGCTTGCCCACCGCATAGGTTTGTCACTTATGCGAAAAGCCTTTGGTGATAACGTGCAGGCGGTAGTTGCAACTCACGTCGATAAGGCTCACATACATAATCATCTGATTTTGAACGTTTACGGCATCGACGGACGCAAGTTCAACAGCAACAAAAAGACGCTTGCGGAGATACGTGAACATTCCGACAGGGTATGCCTTGCCTTTGGCATTCAGCCAATCATGAACAACAAGCACCTCGGTATGACTTATAAGGAGTGGGACGCACGCCGCAAGGGTACGTCGTGGAAAGAAAAGATACGCCGCGAGATCGACACTCTTGTTTTAAGTTGCAAGAATTATGACGAACTTGCTTGTGCGCTCGAAGAACGGGGCTATGTGTTTAAATACGGCACTTACACAGCTATCAAAGCTCCGGGTCAGAAGAATTTCACGCGTCTGAAAACACTGGGCGAAGACTACACTATTGAGAGTATCAGATCGCGTATTGTATGGAAGGACGATCTGGGTAACGCAGGTCGCGAGGACGCATACAACAAGGGACAATCCCTGACTATCTGCTTTGCCAGCATTATCACTCAGCTTGCAAAGCGCATAGTTGACGGAACTAAGAAAACGAACAAGCGCGATGAAAGTTTGGAGTACCTGCCGCACAATGATCGCGATATCTATCAGCTGAGCGCGCAACTTGCACTTATCAACCGCTTACATATTCACTCAATCAGCCAAGTCTCTGAAAAAATCGAAGAAGCGCAGAAGGAGCATGACAAGGCGGTAAAGAAATTTAACGCTCTCACAAAGGAACAACATCGGATTGATGATCTTCTGAAACAGTATGATAACTGCCGCGAACTTGAGGACAAGCCCGATAAATCTCTCGCGGAAAAGATGAAGCTGTCACTTGCTCGGCAGTCGCTTTCCCGTCATGGTATCAATTCTCCGGAAGATGTACGGCAGCTCGAATTGCAGAAACAGGATTACGATGATCGTATTACGGAAATCCAAAAAACGATAGATGACAACGACTATCTTGTCAGGGCTCTCCATGAAATATCTGACACTTACTATGATATATCGCAGGGCGACTACATCAGTAAACTGATCGTTGAGAAGAAAGCCCAGCAGGATACCCTCCCGGAAAATCCCTTACAGGAAAAGAATAAGCTAATACCGACCCAGACTGTTTCCGCGCTGAAACATGACGAACTGCAACAGGATAACCCTGTCCAGAAAACTACAACACAAGAAACACACCGCAGGAAAAAGAGCAGATGATCGGAGGTGAGGACTTATGATTTATATTTACGGGGGTGTGCCGCCGTAGCGTTACCATGCATTTCGCAGCAATACAGACTTATAGAAAAATATAAAAGTTGGGAAGAAGAAGTAAATATCGGGCTGCCCATAAATACAGACAGGTGCAGCCCGCAAGGAAGAGAGGTAATATGATAAGAAATGAACTCATCACCACGCCCGCCGTAGATGCGGGAATAAACAGGACGTGCTCGCTCATATATTTGAACAGCAAATTCCAGAGGGGGCATGTTAATGAAAACTAAAGTAAAATACAAGATCATCAACGTGTACAAGACGACCGACAAGGACGCTCGCAGAAAGGCGGTCACATCGGCAGTCCAGCGCCGCATAGACAGAAAAACAGCGGCGTAAAAAATAGCTTGATTCAAGGCAAAGAATGTGGTATAATGACCCTATGGGGAGTTACGCTGCATTTTTTGCCTCAAAGGAGGTAAAAATGATAAGTGTAGCTATTTATGTAAGACTGTCCGATGAGGACAGAAACAAGCGCTTCAGGACTGACGAAAGCGAGAGCATCCAGAACCAGCGCTCCCTGCTGACCGAATATTGCAGAGAGCACAACTGGAACATCTACGATGTTTACTGCGACGAGAATTACAGCGGTACGGATTTCGACCGCCCGGATTTTCAGAGAATGCTGAAAGACTGCGAAAAAGGCATTGTGAATGTCGTTCTATGCAAATCCCAGTCCCGTTTCTCCCGTGATCTCGGTGTTATTGAGGAGTATATCCACAACAAGTTCATCGAGTGGGGTGTGCGCTTCATAAGCATAGTCGATCACGCGGACACGGACGACGCCTACAACAAGCGCGCTCGCCAGATCAACGGTCTGAACAACGAGTGGTACTGCGAAGATACATCGCTCAACGTGCGCCGCATACTTCGTCACAAGCGCGAAAACGGTCAATTCACCGGCTCATTCGCGGCTTATGGGTATCTCGTTGACCCCGCCGACAAGCATCACCTCATAATCGACCCTAAGACCGCTCCGGTCGTAAAGGACATCTTTTTGAGATATCTGTCGGGGCAGGGCTACAAGAAGATAGTCTCGGCGCTCAACGATGCAGGAATACCGAACCCGACCCTGTACAAGCATACGAACGACAGCAAGTATGTGAACAAGAACGCCGACAAAAGCCCGGACAGTGGGCTGTGGACGCTCTCAACGATAGCGTCGATACTTCACAACGAGGTATATATGGGAACTCTCGCGCAGGGTCGCACCCATTTCGTCAGCTACAAGAACCACCACAGGCTCAAAGTTCCGAAAGACGAGTGGATAAGGACGTTGGGTGCTCACGAGCCTGTCATCGACATATCGACATGGTATGCCGTGCAGGAGCTGCTCAGAAGCAAGTCTCACCGCGGAAGCACAGTAACAGGTGAAACTCCGGCACTGTCGGGCAAGGTAAAGTGCGCGATATGCGGCAGACCGATGAAGCGTAATACATACTACAACAAGCCGCATACCAAGCGATACTACAATCTCCGCTGTGCCTCGTTCCAGAAAGGAACGGACTGCTGTCCTAACTGCTCGGCAATGAGCGGGCTGGAGCTTGAACAGCAGCTCGTCGAAGCGATAAACGCTCATGTCGCTGAGTATTGCGACATGGATCAGCTTGTGCTGGCGGACAGGTTCATGGAGCAGATCGAGAATTCCCGTAAAGCCATAGTCGATATTGATGAACGCATTGAAAAGCGGCAGAAGTTCATCTCACGCACATATGAGGACAGGCTCGAAGGCAGGATAACACCAGAGGAATATGAGCTCTATACAGCCAAGTTCCGTTCGGAGATAGACAAGCTGAAAGAAGAAAAGGAAAAGCAGAAAACCCATATCGACACGCTCAACACGAGCCTTATGACGACGGAATCGAAAGCGGCTAAGCTCGCGGGCTTCTGTAACATCGACAAGCTCGATTTCGAGATCGTCAATGAGTTCATCAGCAACGTCTATATCGGCGCTAAAGAGCCCGACGGTACACGCGAGATCAAGATCGATTGGAACATTTAACAAAGGGATTATATTTGACGGCACAATACATCAAGTATATTTTCACAACTTTGCGGGGCGGAGCACGCGAAGTGCTCCAAACCCGCATGAAATAAGGATTTGAACGCTGTTCACAGGCAGAAATGCAGCCGTTGTTAGCAGATACGTCGCCCACGGCGGCCTTGACAGCGGCTGTGTCGCTGTGAACGGCTCTTACGAAAAGGACATCAACCTTGACATCGTGAAAGACCTCGGAGCATTGCTGACATTTGCGGGATACGATGTCGTATATACCCGCACGGACGATGTTTCGATACATGACAGCGGGGTCGAGGGAGTACGGAACCAGAAGATATCCGACATGGAGAACAGGCTGGAGATCGTGAAAAGCTATCCGGACTGCGTTTTCATATCGGTGCATCAGAACCTTTACACCAAGCCGGAATACTTCGGCGCGCAGATGTTCTACACCGGCAACAACCCTGCGAATTTCAGGCTTGCGCGGATAATGCAGGAACTTTTTGCGCAGCTGCAGCCCGGAAATGACCGCGAGGTAAAGCTGATAGACAACGGGCTGTATCTTTTCAAGGAGACAAAGCAGCCTGCACTGCTTATTGAATGCGGCTTCCTGTCCAACCCGGACGATGCCGCGAATTTAAGCACGCCGGAGTACCGGAAAAAGGTCGCGTTTACTATATACAGCGGACTTGAAAAGTATTTCGGTGAGGAAGTAAAAAACAAGGAGAATACGGAAATTGGCGAAACAGAAAGTTTCCTATATATGCAGTGAGTGCGGACACGTTTACCCGAAATGGGTCGGCAAATGCACTGAATGCGGGGCGTGGAACTCCATAACGGAGCAGGTCGAGCTGTCCCGTGCCGCGGTGAAAAGCGGACGAACGCTGAAACCAAAGACGCTCGGCGAGATATCCGCGGACGATGACCCGCGCAGGAATACCGGCTCCGCAGAGCTTGACCGTGTACTCGGCGGCGGACTTGTCGCGGGTTCGCTGGTTCTTTTGAGCGGAGATCCGGGAATAGGCAAATCCACACTGCTGCTCCAGATATGCAGTTATCTGTGCAGGAGCGCGAAGGTGCTGTATGTGTCGGGTGAGGAAAGCGAACGGCAGATAAAGCTCCGCGCGGACAGGCTGAATGTTTCGGACGGGGAACTCTATCTGCTCTCCGACAACGACTGTGAAGCGATAAATGCTGCTATAATAGAGGAAAAGCCGGACGTTGTCATAATCGACTCGATACAGACCATGCAGATAACCGAGCTTTCTTCGGCGCAGGGCAGCATCACGCAGGTGCGGGAATGCACATCGCTGTTTATGCAGACGGCGAAGCGTTACGGCATACCGATAATAATTGTGGGACACGTCAACAAGGACGGCGGCATTGCAGGACCCAAGGTGCTGGAGCACATCGTTGATACGGTGCTTACGTTCGAGGGCGACAAGCACCTGTCATACAGGATACTCCGCGCGGTAAAGAACCGTTTCGGTTCCACGAACGAGATCGGCGTTTTCCGCATGAGCGACAAGGGGCTCGAAGAGGTGTCCAATCCGTCGGAGATGCTTTTGTCCGGCAGACCGTCGGGCATCAGCGGCATAAGTGTGCTGTGTACTCTCGAAGGTTCTCGTCCTCTGCTTTCCGAGGTGCAGTCGCTTGTCACAAAGACGGGATTCGGCAATCCGCGGCGCTCGGCTGACGGATTTGATTATAACAGATTATGTCTGATACTTGCCGTGCTTGAAAAGCGGACGGGCTACCTTTTCGGGCAGTTCGATGTATATGTGAACATTACCGGCGGTATGCGGCTTGACGAGCCTGCGGCGGACGCGGCTGTCGCGCTGTCGCTTTTTTCCGGACTGTGTGACCGCGTGCTTCCGGAAGACCTCGCGGTATTCGGTGAGATAGGTCTCGGCGGCGAACTGAGGGCTGTTCCGCACGCGTCGGAACGCGTCCGTGAGTGCGCACGTCTCGGCTTTAAGACCTGCATTGTACCTAAAGCCGTACTCCAGTCCCTCGATAAGCGCGACTGCACCGGTATCCGTGTGATCGGTGCTTCAAACCTCGTCCAGCTCTTCAAAGCCGCGGAGAGCCTGTGAGACGAGGCACTGTGTTCTGCTGATAAACCCGGACCGCTGAGCGCTTCTGCGCCCGGCGGTCTTTATGTCGTCCGGTATGTTGACAATCGTATAAGAATGAGATATAATGTAAGCAGTACCGCACAAAGATGATCGGTGCCGTTTGTATTATGGAGGTTCAGTATGAAACAAGGGAAAAAACGTATCATATCATTTGCTGCCGCGCTGTCAATTGCTTTCTCCGGACTTTCGCTGCCGGGCTACGCGCTCGCCGGATCGGAATACGATGTTCCGATAATAGTGTCTGTCGGAGATTCATACTCGTCGGGCGAGGGTATGCCGGAATTTTACGGTCAGGACAAGCCGGCAGAGGAAAAGGTGCATGACTATGACTGGATAGCGCACAGATCAAAGAAGGCATGGTCGGGTCAGCTTACTCTTCCCGGAGTGGATGGGACAATGTCGGATCACCGCGGTACAAACTGGTTCTTTGCCGCGGCTTCGGGAGCTGTTATTGATAACTTCATCGAAGGTCAGGAAAGGAAATACAATTATGAGAACTTCACCGGCAGTACAATTCTTCCGGCGCAGCTTGATGTATTCAACGGACTTGCTCTGACCGGCAACGATTATGTCACTGTTTCTATCGGCGGCAACGATATCGGCTTTGAAGAAGTATTGACCGCAGTGGCGATGAAGTCTGTGGATGATGTCAAAGCCCTTATCGAAACAAAGCGTACCGAGTTCGACACGCACATAAAGAGTGATCTGAAGCAGACATACAGAATGATCTCGCAAGCGGCGGGAAAAGAAACATCTGTCATAGTTGCGGGATATCCGACTCTTCTGAACAAAGACGGCTTCAAAATTCTCTTTTTTGATATTCCTTCCGAAAAAACAACTCTGCTCAACGATGTTGATGTCTGGTTCAACGGTCAGATCAGAGGTATCGTTAACGATCTTCGCGGAGAAGGAATGAATATATATTTTGTTGATGTAATCGACGGTTTTTCGGGACATGAAGCATACACCGAAACACCGTATATCAATGAGGTCATTATAGGCGCACAGCCGGAGGATATAGATAAGAGCTCATTAATAAGCGGTTATTCGATCCACCCGAACGAAAGCGGAGCTGCCGTCTATGCCATGGCGGTACAGAACAGGATAGACTCTCTTGAAGCAGCGCGCGGACTGGCTGCGCTTCCGGAAGAGGATGACGCTCCCGATGCCGGAGATATCGTCTCGGAAGGCTGCCTTGCCCTTAAAGGTATGGAATATGACTT
>CACZGM010000024.1:12321-42418 GCA_902780695.1 uncultured Ruminococcus sp.
GGGAGAAACGGCGGAAAAACTGCTTGAAGCCCGCATGAGCGAGCTGGACAGCCGCATCGCAGCGGAAAAAGACCTCATAAGTGATATTGCCGCAGAATACGGAAACAGCGCGGTAACAAGGGCTGCCGACGATATCATTGGCAGACTGGACGAAATTACATACGACCCCGATAAGTCATTCGCGGAAAATGCCGGCTCCGTAAAAGAGCTCGGGATCATCTTCGCGGGCATGATAAAATCTATAGTAAACGGTCAGCCGTCCGGCGGTGAACAGTCGGCTCCTGCAGGCTCCGGTTCGGGCAGCAGTACCGATACCTCTGCCGCTGCCGCTAAAGAAATGATGCGTGCGGTCATGAACGATGACAACTCCGTAACCGTAAGCTGGAACAAGATCTCCGGCGCGTCGAAGTACATTCTGTACTATGAGAAGGACGGCAAGGATGTTAAAGTGATCGAAACGGCAAAGAACAAGATCACGATAAAGACCGCAAAGAACAACTTCACTTACAGGTTCAAGCTGAAATACGTTACCGGCGGACAGACATTTGACGCTCCCGCAGGCTACAAGGCAGAACTCAAGTCCTACTACAAGCCCGCCGTTAAGCTCACACAGAAGGACGGCAAGGTAACGGCAAGCTGGAAGAAGGTTCCGGATGCCGACTCCTACAAGGTTTACAAGGCAGTGAACGGCAAGCTGAAATTCGTCGCCGAGACAACAAAGAACGCGGTGCGCTTCAGTGTGAAGTCCGGCAGCAATTATACATATTCCGTATCGGCAGTGGTGAACGGTGAAGAGACACCCCTCCTGAAGAGCGACCGCGCCGACATAACGATTAAATAACATAGCAGATATTCACCGTAACTCTCCCGGTACAGCCGGGGGAGTTATTTTTATCCGGTTTGCGATACGGCAGGTCGTCAAATCGCACATATTTTATAAAAATTTTGCTATAATTCAATGAAATTCGTCAAAAATACTTGATTATTTGTTACATTTGAGTTATAATATTATTAATAATATTTTCATAACGGGAATCTATGCCCGGAGAGGGGAGCGGAGTGTGTTGGCAAGCGCGGAAAACAACGGCAGCACGATAAACTACGCGGTAAATGCATACCGTCATTTCAATACCATTACGGAGCACAAGCTGCTGGTCATGCACTATTGCTTCAAAGCCGGGCTGTATAAGCAGGGCTTGCTGCACGACCTTTCAAAATATTCACCCGCCGAGTTTCTGGTAGGTGTGAAATACTACGACGGCACACGCAGCCCGAATACCGTGGAACGCGAGATCACCGGCTACAGCGGAGCATGGCTGCACCACAAGGGCAGGAACAAGCACCACTTTGAATACTGGATAGACAACAAGCCGGACGGCGATCGTAAAATGGCAGGCGTGAAAATGCCCGTGAAGTATGTTGTGGAGATGTTCTGTGACCGCATAGCCGCCTGCAGGGTCTATAACGGCGACAAATACACCGACGCGTCCGCGTATGAATATTACAGGCGCTCACACGATCACTATATGATACACCCGGAGACGGACAGGCTGCTGAGACGGCTGCTTATCATACTGCGTGACTACGGCGAGGAAAAGGTATTCGCGTACATAAGGGCGCGCGTCCTGAAATAACACAAAATGGAATATATTCTCGGAATAGTTATAATAGTAATACTGCTTCTGATCCTCGGATTCGGTCTGGATATCATCATATCCGGGTTTCTGTGGCTGCTTGCGCTTGCCACCGCGGTCACGGAGGTGTTCTTCATATTCTTTACGGTCCGGCTTATCCTGTCGAAAAAGACCGAGGGGACATTTTCCCGTATCGGCAGACCGGAAAAGAGCAGGTTTGATGCCCCGTATTACAGCACCCCGGACGGCGAAAAGCCGAACGTGTTTCCCGCCGAATTCGTGATGAGAGACAGGATATACAAAGAGGGCAGAACGGTGAAACTGCGCGCCGACCGCTTCCGCGGATTCGTGTATGACCGCAACGCCCGTGTCACGATATGCTTCGGGCTTTGCGTATGTACGGTGCTGTGTGCGCTTTTTGTGATATCCGTGCCGTATATCATGCCGACAATGGGCGGCTGACACGGCGGAGAGCCTTTCGGTCTCCGGAGCAGCAATGGAGGAATAAATGTTTGCCAGAATATCGAGCATCGGTCTGTTCGGACTGAACACATTTCCCGTAACAGCCGAGATAAGCGCGTCAAACGGCGTGCCGAACATAGATATAGTGGGTCTTGCAGACCAGTCCGTACAGGAGAGCCGCATGAGGATAAAAGCGGCGACCGACAACAGCGGGCTGAAGCTCGGATCGCTGAAATGTGTGATAAACCTTTCCCCGGCGGGAATGAAAAAGACGGGCTCCGGATACGATCTCGCGATACTTACGGCGGTGCTCACCGCGGCGGGATATGTGCCGAAGGAGCTTGACGGCAAGGCTTTCATCGGAGAAGTTTCGCTCGGCGGCGAGATATGCCCGATAAACGGGGTTCTCGCTATGGCTGTCGAAGCGAAGGATAACGGTATAACAGAGCTTTATCTGCCTTATGACAACGCCGCGGAAGCATCGGTAGTAAAGGGGCTGCGCATTTACGGAGTCCGCACGGTCGGTGAGCTGGTCGCTCATCTCAGCGGCAAGGCGCTTATCCGTCCGGCGGAACCCTACGAGCTTACCGAGGAAAGCTATAAAACGGTGCTCGACTTTGCCGACGTAAAGGGGCAGGAAGCCGTTAAAAGCGCTATCGAAGTCGCGGCTGCGGGATTCCACAATATGCTGATGATAGGTCCTCCCGGCACCGGTAAGAGCATGATAGCCAAGCGCATACCCACAGTCCTGCCGCGCATGACCTTTGAAGAAAGCATAGAGACTACCAAAATTCACTCGATAGCCGGGATTCTTTCACCGACTTCTCCGCTCGTCACCCGCAGACCTTTCCGCGATGTGAGCCACACCGCTTCGTCTGTCGGACTTATCGGCGGCGGCAGCATACCGAAGCCCGGTGAGATATCCCTCGCGCACAACGGCGTTCTGTTTCTGGACGAGTTCCCGGAATTCGACCGCCGCGTGCTCGAAACTCTCCGGCAGCCGCTTGAAAACCGCGAGATATCCATAGCCCGTGCCGCGGGTACAGTGACTTACCCGTGCAACATAATGCTGGTAGCGGCAATGAACCCGTGTCCCTGCGGGAATTACGGTTCGCCGATAAAGAAATGCACCTGCACACAGCAGCAGGTAGTGCGGTATCTCGGAAAGATAAGCCAGCCGATACTTGACAGGATAGATATACAGACCGAGGTGTCCGCGGTAAGATATGAGGATCTTGCCGGAAACGTGAAGTCGGAATGCTCGGCAGCAATGGCGGAGCGGATCGCGAAAGCACGAGAGATACAGAGCCGCCGCTTCAGAGGTACGTCTATAACCTCAAATTCCTGCATAACTCCTGATATGCTCCACGAGATATGCGTGCTGGACGACAAGGCAGGAGAATATCTGAAACTTGCGTTTGAAAAGACGGGCTTGTCCGCGAGGGCGTATGACCGTGTTCTGAAAGTTGCGCGGACCTGTGCAGACCTTGACGGGGCAGAGCTTATCGGAAAGCCGCATATCGCGCGTGCCGTAAGCTACAGAAGCCTTGACAGAAAATACTGGGGAAGCTGATTTAAAAATACCGTTTCATGCCGATACGGAGGAATAATATGGAAAAGCTAAAGATCACCATGCTCGGCGAATTTTCGATGTCGTACGGTGAGAATACAATAACCGAACAGAGCAAGCGTTCAAAGAAAATGTGGACGCTCCTGCAATTCATGATAGCAAACCACAACCGTGAGATATCGCAGGCTGAACTTATCTCTCTGCTTTGGGGAGACAAGGAAAGCGAAAATCCCGTCGGTGCGCTTAAAACGTCGCTGCACAGGCTGCGTGCGTGCCTCGACACTCTCGGACTGCCCGAGGGAGTTGAGATAATCGTGAACTCAATGGGTACATATTCGCTCAACAGCCGCCTTGACTGCGAGATAGACTTCGATGAATTCGACGCGCTGTACAAGAAGAGTATGCTCGCGCAGTCGGAGAAGGAAAAGACTACTCTGTACCTCTCGGCGATAGAGCTGTACAAGGGCGATTTTCTCAACCGTTCGCGCTCTGACGGCTGGGTGACGCCTATCAACAACTACTACCACTCGCTTTATCTGCGCATAGTGCATGAGACCATAGACATACTTTACAAGCACAAATACTACACCGAGCTTATCAATGTCTGCCGCAAGGCGTTCAATGTCGAAAAGCTCGATGACCGCATACACCTTTACTATGTGAAGGGTCTGCTCGATATAGGAGAAACAGCGGCAGCAAAGCAGCACTACACCTATGTCATGGATCTGTTCTATAACAAGAACGGCATAAACCCGTCGCCGGAGTTTGTGGAGCTGTATGAAAAGACCGTCAAGGACGACCGCACCTACAATGCGGATTTCGGTGTCCTGAAAGGGCAGCTTGACAGCATTGACGACGGTATCGGCGCGTATTACTGTGAGTTCCCGTTCTTCAAGCACGTCTATCAGCTTGAGATACGCGATGCCGTAAGAACCGGACGGCCTACGAACCTATGTCTGCTTACCGCGGTGTCGAAGTCGCAGGAAGATCTTGAGATAAGGCAGCTCAACCGCATCATGACCCGTCTTTCCGACTGCATCAGCGGCTCTCTGCGTTCCCGCGATGTATTCTCACGCTACAGCGCCTCGCAGTTCGTCATGCTGCTCACAAATACTACCAAGGAGCAGGCGGAAATGGTGCTGGACCGCATATTGAAGCGTTTCAAGCGCGACAATCCGAAGCTCGGCTGCACGCTGCTGTATAAGTTTGACCGTGCGGGCAAGCCAAGACTGTCGCAGGAGGTAAAATGAACTATAAGACCATAGAGGGCAGCGCCGAAGACCGCTTTATCGAGAAGAAAAGCGAGTTCATCGGCTATCTGCGCCATACCGCGACGGAGCGCGAGGCTCTGGATTTCATAGCGGAGATCCGTGCCATGCACCGCAAGGCGACACACAACTGCTACGCGTATATCCTGCGTGAGAACAACCTTTCACGCCACAGCGACGACGGCGAGCCGGGCGGCACCGCCGGTGTCCCGATATACGAAGTCCTCCGCAAGGAGGGGCTCACCGACGTGACCTGCGTTGTGACGCGGTATTTCGGCGGCGTTCTGCTCGGGGCGGGCGGGCTTGTCCGCGCTTATACGAAAGCTGCGAAGATCGCCTGTGACGCTGCCGATGTGCTGGATATGCGTACAGCGGCGCGGATAACGTTGCGGCTTGACTATAACCTCTACGGCAGGATAGGGAAGACCCTCGGCAGTTACGATGTGCGCACCGAGAACGAGGATTTCGGCGCGGACGTTGCAATAACCCTTTGTCTTCCCGCCGAAAATGAAGCGGCATTTTCCCGGGAGCTTACAGACATCTGCGGAGGTAACATTTCTATCAAAAAAGAAGAAGAATTGGAATACAATTTTGGCTGATATCACGAAAATCTGCATATTCCTTCCCGAAAAAAAGGAGAAAAGGGAAGGAATTTTGTATTTATATATGTAAGGGGAAGAGTTGAATAGTGAAGAATGAATAATGAATAATTATGGTGTCCGCCGTCGGCGGACGTATTTTAATCGTAACGGGTTTTATAAAACTGTTGATCGGCACAAAAGTGATATATCGGAGATAAATATAAATGCTTCCAAGAGAAATTACACAGGAAAATGAAAAGAAAATACTGTCTCCAAATGCCTGCCTGAGCGAGAACACCAAAGGCAGAGACAGAGAAGAGAAGCCGTGCGATATACGCACGGATTTTCAGCGCGACAGGGACAGGATAATCCACTGCAACGCTTTTCGCAGATTAAAGCATAAAACGCAGGTATTCCTTATACCGAAATCAGACCATTACAGAACGCGTCTTACGCACACCCTCGAAGTTTCGCAGATAGCGCGGACGATAGCGAGGGCTCTGCGGCTGAACGAGGATCTTACCGAGGCGATAGCTCTCGGACACGATCTCGGACATACCCCGTTCGGACATGACGGCGAGCGTATGCTCCAGAAGCTCTATCCCGAGGGCGATTTCCGTCACTACAAGCAAAGCGTGAGAGTCGCAGAAAAGATAGAACGCGACGGCGCGGGGCTCAATCTGACCGCGGAGGTAAAGAACGGCATACTCTGTCATACCAATATGACTGCCGACACGCTTGAGGGCGTTGTGGTTAAATTCGCGGACAAGATAGCGTATCTGAACCACGATATTGAGGACGCGATACGCGGCGGAGTCCTTGACCCGCGCAATATCCCGAAACACGTTATAGACGTGCTCGGAGACAGCAAGAGCAGGCGGATAACGACGCTCGTCGGAGATATAATCGCGAACAGCGGTACGGAGATACGTTATTCCGATGAGATACGGGAAGCGCATGACGAGCTGCGGAAGTTTATGTTTGAGCACGTTTACTACGCCGATGTCACGAACCGCGAGAAGGACAAGGCGTGCCATATCATAGATTTTCTGTACAGCCACTATATGAGCAACAAAGACCTCATGCCAGCGCTGTATATAAGGCTCGCGGATGAGGACGGACTTGAAACGGCGGTATGCGACTTTATAAGCTGTATGACCGACGAATACGCGATAGATCTGTTCAAGGAACTCTGTATCCCGAAACAATGGATCAGAATCTGAACAATGCATGATTTACAAATAAGGTTTCGCTCCGCACTTATCCGGATTGTGACAAAGCGGGCGGATTTGTGCGCTGAATGAAACAGCGGATATCAGAAAGAAAGTATCAGCCGGTTTTTAATTGCCGGAGTAACAGGTCTTGTCACAATTCAGATAAATCGCCGCAGGCGATACAGCAAGTGTGCATTGTGAATTGTGAATTGAAAAAGGGGTTGGACGAATGGCAAAGCTGCCCGACAGCTTTCTTGACGCGCTCAGGGCGAGCAACGAAATAACGGCGGTAATGTCTTCCTATGTCGAGATAAAGCGGGCTGGACGCGATTATGTATGCTCGTGTCCTTTCCACTCGGAAAGAACGCCGTCCTGTCATATTTACACCGAAACGCAGAGCTTTTACTGCTTCGGCTGCGGTGCCGGCGGTGATGTTATCACCTTTATCCGCCTTATAGAGCACCTCGAATATATGGAAAGCGTGAAGTTCCTTGCGCAGAGAGCGGGGCTTTCAATGCCGGACGAGACGAACGACGGCGGAGCCAATATGCGCACAAGGCTGCTCGGTATGAACCGTGAAGCCGCGCGGTATTTCCGCGATGTGCTGCTCTCTCCGGAGGGAAGAGAGGGACTTGACTATCTTGCGGGGCGGCAGCTCACCCCGAATACGATAAAGAAATACGGGCTCGGATTTGCGCCGGACGGCTGGCATAATCTTCAGTATTATCTGCGGACGAAAGGCTACTCCGACGACGAAATGGAAGCCGGAGCCCTGCTTGTGCGGCGGAACAACTCGGTCTATGACAAGTTCCGGCGCAGAGTGATGTTCCCGATAATCGACAGACGCGGAAACGTGATCGCTTTCGGCGGCAGGACGCTTGAAAAGGATGCTCCCGCCAAGTATCTGAACAGCGACGAGACACTTGTTTTCCGCAAGCGCGAGAATTTGTTCTCGCTCAATTTCGCAAAAAATACAAAAGAGAAGTTCCTGATACTCTGCGAGGGGTATATGGACGTTATCTCGCTCAATCAGGCGGGCTTCGACAACACCGTTGCCACGCTCGGCACGGCTATAACACCGCAGCAGGCGAACGTTATGAAGCAGTACGCGCAGGAGGTCGTCATATCCTATGACGCGGACGGCGCGGGGCAGAACGCCACAATGAAAGCAATAAATCTGCTCTCGGAAGCGGGTATAACCGCACGGGTGCTGAATATACCCGATGCCAAGGATCCGGACGAGTATATCAAGAAGTTCGGAGCCGAGAGCTTCCGGCAGCTTCTTTCCGGCACATCTACCGCGATAGACCACGAATTCGGCAGGCTGAAAAAGGGTATAGATACCGGTGTTCCGTCCGGCAAAGCCGAGTTTTTGCGCAGGGCAGTGCCGTTCCTCGCGAAGATACGAAGCGATACCGACCGCACCGTTTATATATCGGAAGCGGCACGTATCACGGGACAGCCTCTGAACGCGGTCACGGAGCTTGTGAACGACAGGATAAAGTACGACAGGCGGAATGAGCGCCGCAGCGAGGAGCGTGAGCTTATCCGCGGCACCGTGAAGCGCGACCCGATAAACCCGGACGCGGTCTCTTACCCGCGCGAGGAAAAAGCGGAGCGCGGCATTATCGCGTATATGTTCCATTCTCCCGACCTACTGCCGCGTGTAGAAAGGTCACTTTCTCCGGAGGACTTTCCGACCGAATTTAATCGAAAAGTGTATTCTTTTATCGCAAACCGCATCAAAAACGGCGAGACGGTTGATATCTCGTCGATAGGAAGCGAATTTACGGCAGAGGAAGTGGGCAGAATAACCGGTATATGCAGGCACGGAGATACTCTTCCGTACAGCATACCGCAGCTCAATGAATACATAGATGTTCTCGTGAAGCACCGCGAGAAAAGCACCGAAAAGCCGGTTTCCGAGCTTACCGATGAAGAAATGCTCCGCCGTATAGAAGATATCCGCCGCCGGAAAGCAGAGACCGGCTGAGAGATATCTTTAGAGAGGGGTGCTGAGTCTGTCTGTCGGCCCCTCCGGCGCAAGCGCCGCCTCCCCCAGTGGGGAGACACCCCTTTAAAAAAGGGTGCCGCACCAGCCCATAGAAGAATTAAGCTGCGCATTACACACCATAATTCTTAATCCGTAATTCTGAATTCTTAATCTATAAAAAGGAAGGATGTACAAAATGTCAGAAATCAAATCCCCGCTTACCGAACTTATAGAGCACGGCAAGCAGAGCGGAAAGCTCACCACGCAGGAGATCACCGATGTCCTCGAAAGCTGCGACTTCGACGCGGAGCAGATAGATAAGCTCTACGACGACGTTGAAGCCAATCATATAGATATCATCGACGATTTCACCGTTGACGAAGACCTTGACGCGGCTCTTTACCTCGCAAACGACGACGACCTCGATATGGCGCTTTCGACCGATCAGATCGCTATCGATGACCCGGTAAAAATATACCTTAAGGAGATAGGAAGAGTCCCGCTGCTTACCCCCGAAGAGGAGATAGAGCTCGCGCAGCGTATGGCACAGGGCGACCCCTATGCCAAAAAGCGCCTTTCCGAAGCTAACCTGCGTCTTGTCGTAAGTATCGCCAAGCGCTATGTCGGCAGAGGTATGCAGTTCCTCGATCTTATACAGGAGGGCAACCTCGGTCTTATCAAGGCGGTCGAAAAGTTTGACTATACCAAGGGATATAAGTTCTCGACCTATGCCACATGGTGGATAAGACAGGCTATCACCCGCGCTATCGCAGATCAGGCAAGAACTATCCGTATCCCCGTCCACATGGTAGAGACCATAACAAAGGTAAAGAAGGTCAGCAGCACGCTTCTCCACAAGAACGGACGCGAGGCTACCGCCGAGGAGATAGCGGAAGAGCTGAAACTCCCGCTTGACAGAGTGCGTGAGATAATCCGCATTTCGCAGGACCCCGTTTCCCTCGAAACTCCGATAGGCGAGGAGGAGGACAGCCATCTCGGCGACTTCATACCGGACGAGGAAGCTCCCGCTCCCGCAGAGGCAGCGTCGCAGATGCTCCTTAAAGAACAGCTTGACGACGTGCTCGGCACTCTTACCGAGAGAGAGGGCAAGGTGCTGCGTCTGCGCTTCGGTCTCGATGACGGCAGACAGCGCACGCTCGAAGAAGTGGGCAAGGAGTTCAACGTTACCCGTGAGCGTATCAGACAGATAGAGGCGAAGGCTCTCCGTAAACTGCGCCACCCGTCCAGAAGCAAAAAGCTCAAGGATTTTCTTGAATAATATACAACAGGAATAAAGTGCTGAAAAGGAAGGAAACCGAAATGAGTACGAATAGCAAATCGATCGAGCTCAAACCGCAGGGTGACCTTGTATTCGCCCTTGATATCGGTACAAGGACCGTTGTCGGAATACTCGGTGAGTACATAGACGATAAGCTCTATTTACAGGACTACATCAGCGTTCCGCATCCGAAAAGGGCAATGGTTGACGGTCAGGTCGAGGATATCAAGCAGGTAGCCAAGATCGTTTCGCAGGTAAAGACACAGCTTGAGGAAAAGAACGGCGTGAAGCTCACGAAAGTATCCGTGGCAGCCGCAGGACGTGCGCTCAAGACCGTGCAGGTATCAATGGAATTCGACATCTCCGACCGTGAGGCTCTTACCGAGGATATGGTAAAGTCCATGGAGATAGAGACTATACAGAAAGCACAGGCGGAGCTTGACAAGACCGACACCGGCAGAACTATCTTCTACTGCGTCGGACATTCGGTTATAAACTATAAGCTCGACGATTACAGGATCATAAGCCTTGAGGGACACAAGGGAGAAAAAGCAGCCATAGAGCTTGTTGCCGCATTCCTGCCGAATATTGTCGTAGAAGGTCTTTATTCGGTAATGGATCTCAACGAGCTTGAAGTCACCAGCCTTACACTGGAGCCTATCGCCGCAATGAACGTTATCGTTCCGCCGGAGATCAGACTTATAAATATAGCACTTATAGATATAGGCGCGGGTACTTCGGATATCGCGATAGCCAAGAACGGCTCGGTGGTCGCTTACGCCATGGCTACCACGGCGGGCGACGAGATAACGGAAGAGATAATCCGCACATATCTCGTTGACTTCAACACCGCCGAAATGATAAAGCAGAGCTGCTCGGGCAGCGAGACCGAGGTCGAATACCGCGATATCCTCGGAAACACGCACAAGGTGATGACCTCCGAGATAGCGGAAATGATAACTCCCGCGGTGGAGACACTTGCAGATACCATCTGCGCCGCAATAAAGGAAGCAAACGGAGCTTCTCCCGCGGCTGTATTCCTCGTAGGCGGCGGAAGCCTTATCGAGGGACTTACTCCCCTTGTTGCCGAAAAGCTCGGCATTGACGAGACAAGAGTTGCCATCGGCGGTGGAGATTTCCTCAAGAATGTCGATGAACGCGGCGCGAAGCTCGGAGCGGAATTCGTTACCCCGCTCGGCATCGCCGTAACTTCAATGCTCAATCAGGGCTATGACTTCTCTGTAATCACGGTAAACGACAGCAAGGTGCGCGTTTTCGACACCAAGCAGCTCAGCGTATATGAAGCGCTCACCATAGCGGGCTACAAGTCCCACGAGATAATGGGCAGGAGCGGCAGAAGCCTTTCCTACACCCTCAACGGTGTGAGAAAGACAATAAAGGGCGGCGCAATGACACCCGCGGAGGTGTTTGTCAACGAGCGTCCCGCATCCATAATGACAAAGGTGACACAGGGCGACCGCATACGCATAACGCCCGCTATGAGCGGACAGAACGCGTCTGCGAAGCTCTCCGATATACTCGGTTACGAACGCTTCAACGAGGGTACCGTAACATTCGGCGGCGAGAAGTTCTCGATCGGACTGAAAGCCACGGTAAACGGCGAGGTAAAGGATCCCGATTATCAGATACAGCCGCTTGACAGCATCGAGACCTCCGGGCTTGTTACCCTCGGTGACCTGCTCCGTGTGCTTGACGCGGGTCTTGAGGGAGTTGAGTACCGCATAGGCGACGAGCTTATTGACGAAAACTATGTTCTCGGAGACGGTGACGATATAGCCGCTTTCGACAGCTACGGAAATATAATCGGAACAGCCGGAACGGACGAAATACCAATGCCCGTACAGCCGGAAGCCGAGGAGCCTGTACAGGAGAGCGATGAAATACCGCAGAGTACGGCTTCCGCAAACGCTATACCTTTCAACGGTGCGGGTATAACCGTTGATGTCAACGGTGAGCGGGTAGTGCTTCCGCCGAGAAACGGTGATTATATCCTGCTTGACCTGCTCAACAGCATAAATATCGACCCCGCTGTCCCGAACAGCGAGATCGTGCTTGAAATAAACGGAATGCCCGCCAATTTCAGCAGCTACCTGTCCGACGGTGACCGCGCTGTCATAAAGGTACAGGAGAGAATGGGAAGCTGAATGAAAAAGAGGACATTTGCGCTTCCCGCAGCGGCGCTTATTCTGTTTTCCGCATGCACAAGGGAGATCGACTATTCACAGGTGACGATCCCGCCGCAGTACACGGAGGAGGCTCCCGACCCCGACGGCGACAAGGAAATAATGCAGGAAACGTCGATAATACCGGAGATAAAGGCTGTCGATACATATTCGCCTACATCATACATCATCACGCCCGAAGAATACGAGGAGACATTCCAGCTTGAATTCAACGACGGCTCACAGACTTACACGAGCGGTCTCACAGGCTTCAACGGCACCGGATTTATATGTCTCGGTGACAAGGAGTACACGACGGTAAAGGTCACCGTTCCGAGTTCGCAGTATTACGACATAACCGTCCGTGTGTGCAGCAACCGTACAAAGATAGCTATAATGACCGGCGGCGAGAAGGAGATACAGAGCCGTGACGGTGAATATATGACGCTTGACGGAACTGTCTGCGGAGCAGTCTATACCGGCGACGGGAACGAATTTGAACCTTACACGCTAAAGGGAGTTTACCTCGGCAAGGGCGAGAACAACATCACGCTTCAGGTCATATCCGGAACTGCGTATCTGGACGAGATGACCGTCAAAAACGGCGGCACTGTCCAGAAGCTCGCCTATGAGATATCAAATGCCTGCGTAACGCCGAACGCTTCCGACAGCACAAAGACGGTGAAGCGCTATCTTGCCGATGTTTACGGCAACCGCGTGATAACCGGGCAGTTCGTTTCGTCGGGCACGAACACGGAGATAAATGCGGTGTATATGTCCACGGGACGTTACAGTGCGCTCCGCTGTGCGGATATCGGCATATTCACGCAGTACTATGACGGCTACGACAAGAACGACGAGAACGAGATAAACACTGCGGTGAACTGGTGGCTCGGCGGCGGACTTGTAAGCTACAGCTGGTACTGGCAGTCGCCTCAGGAGGGAAATTCCTCCTGCTTTACCGAGCTTACGGATTTTGATATCAAGAAGGCCGTCAACGACAAGGACAACGATGTCGCGGTACTCAGCCCCGCTTCTCTCGAAGCGTATCTGCAAACGGGCAGGATAAGCCATGAATGCATGGCGCTGATAAACGACATAGACGCCGTGGCGCAGAAGCTCCGCACACTTGAAGAAGCGGGTGTGCCTGTGCTTTTCAGACCTTTGCCGGAAGCCGGTAACGGCTGGTACTGGTGGGGCAGTGACAAGGACAGCTATCTGTGGCTTTATGATTTCATATTCAGGCGCATTACGGAATATCACCAGCTGTCGAATATAATATGGGTATGGGACGGCGAGAGCATAGACTACTATCCCGGTGACGACCGTGTTGATATCGTGGGAATGGATATTTACACGAATCATAATATATCCGGCAACTCCCGTATGATGGACGCTGTCGGCTACACGATCAAGAGCAAGGGCACCGCGCTCACCGAATGCGGCAGGGTCCCTGACCCCGACCTGATTGCGCGTGACAATGCGTACTGGCTGTGGTTCGCGCTGTGGAAGGGCGATTACATCATCAACGAGAACGGCGGCATAGATTATTCCCACAGCTCTGCGGATGATCTCGACCGCGCCTATAACAACGAACTGTTCATCACTCTGGACGAACTCCCGGATTTCTCGCGGTATTGAGAGCTTTGAGAGATTTTGAGACTTTCAGAGAAGGGGCTCTGCCCCCCAACCCCCCGCAAGCCCCCTTTAAAAAAGGGGGCTTGACCCCCTAAACAGACTGCTGTATTTCATAGCGCAGATTTATTTCGGGTGCAGACTGAAATGCAGTGGGGTTGGCAAATATTCATTTAATAAAACCAAACAGCTTGCTGTGATTTCCATAGCAAGCTGTTATTATTATCTTTAAAAACGGAGTCTTTGCCAACCCCAGCGGCGGACGCGCCGCGGCGTTTTGCGCAGCGACATTCTTCTATTGACGGGTGCGCCACCTCGGTTAGCTATTCTCTGCTATTTCTGCACGAAATATCGCCAACCCCACTGCGTTTCAGTCATAAGCTGCCCACAGCTGTATGCTCTGAAATACTGCATTTATTTAGGGTGTCCAGCCCCCTTTTTTAAAGGGGGTTGGCGCTGTCCGCGCAGGACAAAGCGCGTAAGCGCAGCATCATCTGATCTCCGCGCCGGGGTAGTAGAAGTTGAGGATCTGATCGTAGGTATAGCCGAACTGCGAAGCGAGGATATTGGCGCCGTGCTGGCTGAGACCTACGCAGTGACCGTAGCCGTAGGTGGTTATCGTGAACTCGTCGGTACCGGGGTCATAGCTTATCTCGAAGCAGGCGGAGCGGATCCCGAAATCAAGTATCGTTTCGCGGAACACGCGTCCGGTGATCTTTACATCGCGGGTGCCGTTGTTGAACGACTTCTGCCCGCCTACTGTCATCTGTCCGACAAATATCTCGTCGGTGTACGACTCGATCGTGAACCACGCAGACGGATCGCCCTCAAGCTCTATGCCGGTGCTGTCCTTGACGTACTTCTTCATCTCTTCGGAGGTGAAGACCGCCTTTCTGCCGTAGTTTATATCGTAATCCTTATCTATGAAGCTCGTGTCCTTGCTCGGCAGATACGGATAATCAACGCCCCAGACATTCTTTGACGACGCGGTGCGTCCCGCCGTCGAAGCAGTATATACTGCCTGTATCAGCGTACCGTTATAGTAAAGGCCCTTGCCTATGACCTGCGCCACAAGATCCTTGACGCGCTGGGTAGGTGTCGCCTTGGCGATATATGCGTTCTGGTGATTGAGATTGTAATACTTGATATAGGTGTATGCGGCTATTGCCTGCGCCTTTATCGCTTCGTCGTCAAATACGTCGCTTATTTCTGCCATTACCGCTGCGGAAACTACATTCAGCGCCGTATCCGTGATTATAGTGCCGGCCGCGTTCACCGTGAATATCTCGTTGTTAGCGGATACGTCGGAGGCTGTCGTTTCAGCGGTCGTTTCCTGCGTGCTTTCCGATGTCGTTTCTGCGGCAGGTTCGGAGGTCGTTACCATCGTAACGTCGCCGCCGTCTATGTCGTCCTCGTCCTCCTCGGCTATGATCTCATCGACAATGTCCTCTTCCTCGGTCTCCTCGGCATCTTCGATGTCGTCCTCGTCCTCCGATTCGGTCACGGGGGGAACCGTTGCCGTCGTATCGGAGCTTGCCTCTGCCGCGGCAGTCACTGGAACTGCGGTCGTGGTAGTCTCCGGAACAGTCGTTGCGGCTTCCGTGGCAGACTCCGTTGCGGGAGCCGCCGTCGATGTGGTCACGGGAACGGTGTAGTTGAGGTCGTCGCCGCTCATTACGAAATCGGCGTTGTCCGGCACGGTAGTTACCGCGCTTGTGGTGTCGTCCTCGGACGGTATCAGCAGCATCGTTTCGGTTTTTGTATAGTCGGCGAGACCCGGCTTTTTCGCGTTTACCACGTTGAGCCTTGTCGCGTATGTATAAACCGCCATTCCGTCCTCGTTGACACCGGAGGTGACAGCCGGAGCGGATATTCTTATCTCCGCCGGCGGAGCAGCTTCCGCTTCAATGCTCATATCAATGCTGTCTATGGTTCCCATTATCCCGAACAGGAAAACATACAGGCATATTATCATAAGTGCGACGGTTATCTTTATGACAGAGCCCTTTTCCGTAGTCTCACCTCCCTCGGATCACAGCAATAAGCTCATTCCTTGAAATCCTTGATGTATGAGCGGTCCCATTTTCTTCCCGCCCATTCACAGGCGTAGTTCTTGTAATACGCGTCAAACATCTTGCGTTTTACGTTGCCGTTTTCGTCAAATCCGGAATTGTCGATGAACGTGGACGTATCGAGGGTAAGTCCCTCGTTGTCGCGTACCTTTCTCGCCATTACCACAAGGCGCATATCGTTGAACATCGAGAAATCACAGGTAGAAAGCGTGATTATCTCGTCGCCGTATTCGAGATCGACTCCCGTGTAGAAATAGCTTCTGTCGAGACATTCAGCGATATAATTGTCGAAATCGGACTTTGATGTGAAATACACCTTGTTCCAGTATTTGAACACATCGCCGTGCTGATCGTTCGTATTGGTAAGGAATACCGAGAACACGAAGTAGCGGTTGCGGTTATACAGCGTGTCAAACTGGATAAGGTAGTTGTGCTTCAGGAATTCCATACCCTCCTTGCGGTAGTGGGAGAGGGGCTGGAAGAAGTTGTTGGTAATCAGGTTGTGTCCGTAAAGCAGCAGGTTTCCGGGCATCTGGTCTGCGGTTATCTTGCCCTGGTAGTCGGCAAAGATAGTACCGTTATCGTTCGGACCGCCGTCGAAGTTGTGGTGCAGATAGAATTCGTTGTCGGTGTACTGCACGACAGGCATCTGTATGTAGGGGTACAGCTCTATCCAGCCCACGAAATCATTGTTGCGCTCATAGAACGATTTGTATTCCGCAAGTATCTCTACCTGCTTCTTTTCGCTTGTGCCGCCGGAGTCCGCGGAATCGTCGTCATCATTGTCCATAAGGATCGTGATAACGTCGTCGGACGCGTTTTCCTCCTTCTGCTCGGCATAGCTCTGCACTTCCTGCGTGTTTCTGCTGTCGCGGAAAATGTAGAAATCAAGCATTATGAATCCCGCTGTGAAAAGGACGATGATAGACACAAGCATTACTATCTTGCGCACCGCTTCACCCGGCGTGTCGCCCTTCCACGGGAATATCCCGCTTAAAAACGTCTCTACCGGACCCATCTGCTTGCGCTTTCTGGGCGGCCGGCGCTTTACGGGAGCTTTTTTGTCGTTCTGTAAATCAAGTTCGGGCATTTCGGTTCATCAACCCTCTGTGCTCGCAGTTGTTTCGTGCGATTTGTAGTATTCCTCAAAGCCCTTTATTTTGAGGTGTGTCTTTGAGGTGTCGGTGCTGTCCGGATCGGCATCCCAGTTTCTGCCCTTCCACGATCCGCCGTTCATCTTGTAGTATGTGTCAAAGTAGAGCGGATTGGAGTTCTCGACAGCCTTCGATGTATCGACCTCTGCGCTCTCGCCCTCTCTTACTCTTCTTGCGAAAACAACGAATCTTGTGTCCGCAGCATCCTTTGTCAGCGGGTAGTAGCAGGTGGAGAGCGTGAGAAGCTCGTCGCCGTATTCAAGGTCAACGTCCGTGAAGAACAGGCTTCTGTCCATTATCTTTCCGACATAGTCAAAGAACTCGCCCTCGTTGGAGATAGTTCTCTGCTTGTAATACTTGAATACTTCGCCGTTTCTTTCCTCTGTATTTACGAAGATAGCCGCGAATACCTTATATGTACCCTTTTCCCATACCGTGTCGAATGTTACGGTAGGAGAAGCGATGTACTGGCTGAGTCCGAGTCTCGCGCCGGTTATCTTGCTGGTGTTCCATGTGCAGTATCTTGTGAGCTTTGCGAAGCTCTTGCCCGATGCCATATTATGACCGTAGAGGATTATGTTCGCGGGTCTTGTTCTTGTGGTGAAGGGGCATTTGAAGTCCGCGAAGATAGCGCCCTCCTTGACTTCCGTGCCGAGGAAGTCGTGGGTGAGGTAGTAGGTGTTGTCCTCGCCCTGAACAACAGGCTCGTTGATGTCATTCTCGTTGGGGATATAAATGTTGATCCAGCCTACCATATCCTTGTTGATATTGTAGTAATCCTCAAATGTCTTGGGGCTGCCGACGGAAGCGAAGTCCGTGTTCTCCGCGGCAACCTCGTCGGTCATTACCGGCAGGGGAGCGGGAGTTGTGGTGGTAGTCGTGGTAACGAGCGGGACCTTGGTGGTCTTTTCCGTGGTGGTGGATTCCTCAACGGGTGCTTCGGTCACTGCCGCTTCCGTGGTATCGCTGGTCTGCTCGGGCTGATTGCTTTCGCCGCAGGAGCCTGCCGCCATAACCATGCACACCGCCGCCGCAAGAGCCGCTATTCTTCTGGATTTACTTGATCTTGACATAGTTTTTCATTCCTTTTATATTCTTGTTTCTTATCGGATATACCGCTTATGCGGCTGCTCCGTCCTTAACCGTTATAGCTGAGCAGCTTTGAGCTGTCCCATTTGCGTCCTCCCCATGAGCCGCCCTTTACGCGGTACTCATACGCGAACAGCAGCGGGTCGGGATTGCGCATTGCCTTTGATACATCTACTTCCGCGCTCTCGCCCTCGCGCACCTTTCTTGCGAACACCGCCACACGGGTGTCTGCCTTCTCTTTGGTGTAAGGGTAATAGCAGGTCGAAAGCGTGAGTATATTGTCGCCGTACTGAAGGTCAACGTCTGTCCACAGTACGCTTCTGTCCATGATATCGAGGATAAATGTGTTGAACTGGTCGGCATTGGCGAAATCCCTTACATTGATGTAGGGATAGACCTCGCCGAGCTCCTCCTGCGTGTTGAACAGTACACAGGCGAACACCTTCCACGTTGCGTTGTCGTACAGCGTGTCGAACTCCAGCGTCGGGTGGTCGCGGTAGAACTGCATCGGGTCGTTGGATTCCTTGGGCTGATAGTATCTTGACAGCTTCGCGAACATAGTGTCGCCGTTCCACATATTGTGGCCGTAAAGCACGGTGTTGCCGGAAAGATTGCCGTCCTCGAACCTGTTGCGGTAGTCGGCGAATATCGCGCCTCGCGGTGCGTCCTCACGCTTGAAGTTGTGGGTGAGGTAGTAGTCGTTGTCCTCCGCCTGCATTACCGGGTAGTCGATATTGACTATCGGGTCTTCCTTGCTTCCGAGCTGTATCCAGCCGACGATATCGGGGTTCTGGGAGTACAGCGCGAGAAAATCTGCCTGAATGCCGGGTTTTTCCTTCTGGATATTCTGTACTTCCGTGTCGGACAGACCGATCTCACCCTGTATTATCTTTATCTTTTCTTCTTCGGATTTCTGTTCGTTCTTCGCGTTGTTTGCCACAATGTCGTGCAGACTTGAAACTTCCTCGTCCACAACGACGATATTTATCTGCTCGTTAAGGAAGTCCTTGACCACGGAACCGCCGGTGATGATGAACGCTACCACCGCGATATCGAAAATTATCTTCCGCACAGACTCGCCCACACCGTCGCCCTTTACCGGGAATATCGCACGAAGCGCACGGACGAAGATGTTCGGTTTTTTCTTTTCCTCGATATCGTCGTCGTCATCATAGACAGCTCTGCGCTTTGAACTTCTTCTTCCCGCGGCGGGACGGTCGTCGTCGTCATCGTCGTCTCCGAAAAGCCCCGGGGTTATATAGCTGACGCTGTCCTCTTCCTTATCCTGCGGCATTTCATATTTCTTTTCGCCGCCGCCGCTTGTTTTTCTGTGCGGTCTTTTTGAAAAGCCTGACATAACTTCTCCTTTGTTCTGTTACATTTTCTCTGTTTCTTTTTTTATCATATTAAGCGCTGTGAACACCGTTTCATACCTTATCGCCTCGCGGCTGTCCGCAGCTTCGGGGAAATCCTTTCCCGTGAACAGGTGTCTTTCCGCATAAACGGTCCTGTCCGACGCGAATCCGATATATACCGTTCCCACGGGCTTTTCCGGAGTTCCGCCGCCGGGTCCTGCGATACCTGTCACCGAGACCGCGATATCCGCGCCGGAGAGCTTACGCACGCCTTCCGCCATCTGCACAGCAGTTTCTTGCGAAACTGCGCCGACGGTATTCAGCGTTTCACCGCTAACGCCGAGCAGCTTCATCTTTGCTTCGTTAGCATAGGTGCAGACACCGTACCCGAATACATCGGACGAGCCGGATACCGAGGTTATCTCCGCGGAGATAAGTCCGCCGGTACAGCTTTCGGCTGTCGCAAGCGTAAAATGGCGCTCCTTAAGTAATTGTACTACATTCTGTGCGGTTTTGTCAAGTTTTGTTACCATATTGTAATATATTTCACCTTATTTTTGCATTGATCCGGCAAATATGCCTTTTTTATCCGTTCCGATGCGCCGGGAGCCTTATACGAGCCGTTCTTTCTTCATTGCACGCTTCGTGCTGTACATCATGTCGTCGGCTTCCTTATATACCTCGGTGAAGGTTTTTCCCGCACCCCATTCGGCATATCCGACTGCGCAGGAATATCCCGCCGCTTCGACGGCTTTGTACATTTCGTCTGTCATAGCCACTATCTCTTCCGTTTTTCTGTGCAGGCATATCGCCGCGAACTCGTCGCCTCCCACGCGGTAAACATAGCAGTCATTCAGGCATGAATCCTTCAGCGCTTTCGCAATAGCTTTCAGAGCCTTGTCGCCTGCGCCGTGACCGTATGTATCGTTCAGCTTCTTGAGATCGTTGAGGTCTATGCTCATTATGTGGGAGATGTCGCCGTTATCGTATTCATCGACATCCGCAATGAACGCGTCACGGTTGAATATGCCGGTGAGCGCGTCGAAGCGGAAATGTTCTATGTGCAGATACAGGTAGTAGAACGTGATGTCAAGTGCTACCACACCTGTAAGTATTCCCCGGAGCGCGAAGAGAAATTCCGCGAGAAATCCCAATATCGTGAGACAGCCGCAAAGTATGAGTATTCCCATTTCATTGGTTCTCCCCCTGCGTTTGCAGAGGTAGCCGAGCGCAAACAGAAACAGCATATATACCGCGGAAAGTATATGCGGCTCATACGCGAGAGGACCGCGTCCGATAGTACCGTCCTCGCAGTAATAGAAGAAAAGATCAGTGAACAGGCACGGCAGCATTATGACAATATTCACAAGGGCGGGAAGATATGTGTATAAAACGGTATGCTTACGGTCGCTCAGCCTGTCTGCCGCCACCGAGATAAGACTTGCCATCAGCGTAATGCGCAGATCATACCCCAGCATTGCCGCGAGTCTGTGCAGAAGATCTATAACACCCTCTGTCGCAGCCTTGTCGTATGCGTAATAATCCACATTGTCCGCTATAATGAGAGCAAACAGGAGCAGCAACGACGGAATAAACTTCTTTGTAAGATCCTTCTCGTAAGTATAGTTTATCTTCAGGAAGAAAAGGAGGAAAATGATTATCAGCACAGGTATGCAGTTTATCTGTACAAGATTCTGGAGAAGCTCGTTTTTTATCAATTGCTTTCACCTCCGTGCGAATGCCGCGGCTGTCCTTTATTACACGGCGGCGCCGAGTCTGAAATCCTTGACAGTTATACCTTTTATCGCCTTTTCGATGAGCGGTTCAAAGTCGAAGCGCGCCTCCGCTTTCTCAACGTCCGCAAGCACGGGCTTTGTGCGCGGGTGCTTTGGCGTGAAAACGGTGCAGCAGTCCTCGTATGGCTGTATCGAAGTCTCGAATGTGCCGATCTTGCGCGCGATCTCGGTTATCTCTTTCTTGTCCATACCGATAACGGGACGGAAAACGGGATATTCCGCCGCCTTGTCGGTGCAGCCGAGAGCCATTATAGTCTGGCTTGCAACCTGTCCGACGCTTTCGCCGGTTATTATCGCTTTATAGTCATGCGCGGTGCAGATACGGTTTGTTATCTTTATCATAAGCCTGCGCATTATTACCGTGAAATATTCCTCCGGGCAGTTGTCGCGGAGCGCTTCCTGTATCTCGGTGAACGGCACGACATAGAATCGTATGTCCCCGCAGTAGGGAACAAGTTCGGTGCAGAGCTCCTCGACTTTCATCAGCGCACGCTCCGATGTGTAGGGCGGGCTCTGGAAGTGTATCGCGTCAACGCCGATACCGCGCTTTGCCATCATATACGCGGCTACGGGGCTGTCGATACCGCCCGAAAGGAGCAGGAGCGCCGTGCCGCTGCTGCCGACGGGGATGCCGCCCACCGCGATTATCCTCTGCGCGTTCAGATACGCGTTGGAGTCGCGTATCTCACACAGAACGGTCACGTCCGGGTCATGGACATCTACCGTGAGATGCGGGTATGCTTCGAGTATCGCCGCGCCGAGCTCGCGCTGGATATCGGGTGTTTTGAGGGGGAACTTCTTGTCCGAGCGTTTCGCATCGACTTTGAAGGTCTTCGCTCCGGAAAGCGCATCGCTGAGGTACGGCACGCCCTGCTTCACGATCTCACCGAAATCCTTCGGGAGAACGGCGGCACGCTGTACAGCGGCTACTCCGAACGTTTTCGACACCCACTCTATCGCCTTTTCTATATCGGCTTCGTCGTTTTCCGGCGTTATGTATATCGTGGACTGGTTGCGTGTTATGTGAAATTCGCCGCAGTTCTTTATCCTGCGCTTTATATTGCGCACGAGAAGATCCTCAAAGGTGTTCTTGTTGAGCCCTTTGAGCGCTATCTCGCCGTATTTTGCCATTATTACTTCCTGCATTTTACTGTCTCCGTTTATCTGATAATAAAGTCTTTTGGGAATGGGGGAGTCTGAGGGGGAGAACCCTTTTCTTCAGAAAAGGGTTCTTTCCCTCAGGCGCGACGGCGCCGTTCAGCGGCGGAACCGTGCTATACCGTCCGCTATGCCCTGTACAAGCGCGTCTGTGTCGCTTTCCTGCGTGAACGGCGACATACTCACCCTTATCGCGCAGTCCGCGTCTCTGTCCGGAACACCGAATTCCGCGAGGACTCCGCTGGTCTTGCCCTTTGAGCAGGCGGAACCGCTGGACACATATATCTCCCGCTCTTCGAGAAAGTGCAGCATTATCTCGCTGCGAACCCCGCGGACCGAGAAGTTGAGGATATTCTTTGCGTTGCTGTAGCTGTTTATCCGTATATCGGGCAGCTCCGCGAGCTTTGCGCACAGTCTGCCGTTGAGCAGGGCATACTTTTCCGTGCAGTCCGGGTAGCTGCGCACCGCCTCTGCAAATCCGGCTATCAGGTCTATCGGCTCGGTGCCGGAGCGCAGGTTTTTCTGCTGTCCGCCGCCGTACAGGAGCGGCTCGAAGCGCACTCCCTTTGCGCAGTACAGTGCGCCCGTTCCTTTCACGCCGTGTATCTTGTGCGCCGAAAGGCTGATGAGATCGGCTTTCAGCCCCTTTGACGGCAGCTTGCAGAAGCCCTGTACCGCGTCAACGTGGACTATTGTTTTCGGATTTTTGCGCTTGACCGCGGCATACAGCTTTGCGGTGTCGGTGATGAAGCCCGTCTCGTTGTTGACCCACATCACGCTTACCATGAGAGTTTTCTCGTTTACCGCGTCGATGATGCGCTGTTCGTAGTCCTGCGGTTCATCAGCCTTCGGCGGCTTTACCCGCACGACTTCATATCCGGCTCCCTCCAGCTTTTTCAGCGGGTTTTCAACGCTCGGGTGCTCGAAAGACGTTGTGACTATACGGTCTCCGTTGTGTCTGTAGGCTTTCGGTATGCCGAAAAGCGCGGTGTTGTTGCTTTCGGTGGCTCCGGACGTGAAATACAGCTCGCCGTCGGCATCGAGCCTGCCGAGTATCGTCTTTTTTGCTTCTTTGATCACTTTTTCGGCGTTCACGCCCATTCCGTGAAGCGAGGACGCGTTGCCGAAGTTCTCCGCCATATTGTCGGAAACGGCTTTTATCACGCTGTCGAAGGGTCTTGTGGTCGCCGAGTTGTCGAGATATATCATTTTATCACTCTTTATGAACTGTTGTTTCAGGCTATACCGTTCCGTGTTCTGTGTCCGCGTCCGGCGGGCATAAACAGCAATAGTATAAATATAGTATAAGTCATATTATTATACCACATTTTGTTAAAAAGTTAAATAGCATATTCCCCGAAAATTTGCACAAAAATATCGGTAAGGAAATGCAAATAAGCAAAGCCTTGAACAAAAGAAAGGATAATAAAAATGGCAAATATTACGATGTCAAGGCGCGCGTTCGCAAGGATAATCACCTTCCCGCTCGCTTTAATACTCACCCTTGCGGTATTTGCGGCGGACTTCGGCAGCCGTGCCGCAAAAGCCGAGAGAGCCGTGGAATACGGCTATATGCACGCCGTCGAGGAGCTTTCGCTCGATCTTGACAACATAAAGAACAATCTGCAGAAGGGAATGTACACCAACAGCATATCGATGCTTTCCGACCTTTCGGAGAAGCTGTGCAGCGATGCGGCGAACGCCAAGAACTCGCTGTCCCGGCTGCCGGTAAAGGAGCTTGATCTTACCGAAACGTACCGTTTCCTGTCGCAGGTCGGGAATTACTCTAAGGCGCTCGCGGAGAAGTGCGCCGAGGGCGGCAGTCTCACCTCCGAGGAACGCGGCAATATCGAGGCTCTGCACGAGTATGCGCAGAAGATAAGCGGCAGTATGTGGGATATCGAACAGCGGATCGGCAGCGGCAGGATCACGCTTTCCGAAACGGTGAGCGCAGCGTCGGATATCGGTGCGGGCAGCCCCGTGACGGTGACCGACGGATTCAACGACCTCGCGTCGAGCGACGACACGTTCCCGACGCTGATATATGACGGTCCCTACTCCGACCATATAATGAACAAGTCTCCGCTTATGCTGAAAAACGAGAAGAAGATAGACGAATCGGAGGCACTGCGTATCGCGAAGAAGCTCGCCGACGGCAACGAGCTGAAGATGCTCACGCAGGAGGAGGGAAAAATGCCCTCGTATGTGTTTACGGACGGAAACCGCACGATAGCCGTGACAAAAGCGGGCGGAATGTATTCGTATATGCTGTCGTCCCGCAGTACCGGCAGACAGACCATAACGGCGAAGGAAGCGGTGATCCGCGCAAAGGACTTCCTCGCGGAGCTCGGCATACGCGGCCTTTCGGATTCGTATTATGAGATAAGGAACGGTATCTGCGTGGTCAACCTCTCCGCGGAGCAGAACGGTATAACGATGTACACCGATCTGATAAAGGTGGGCGTCGCTCTCGACAACGGGGAAGTGCTCTCGTTCGATATGCGCGGATATCTCACCAACCACACGATACGGGAGCTCCCGCCGCCGAAAATATCCGGCGAATACGCGAAAACTCTCGTGTCCGGCAGCCTTGCGCCGATCTCGTCAAAGCTCTGCGTTATCCCGTCAAGCGGCAAAAACGAGATCTTCTGCTATGAGGTGCGCTGCACCGGCACACAGGGCGAAAATATCCTCGTTTACCTCAATGCCGTCACCGGCCGCGAGGAGCAGATACTGATACTGAGGATCGGCAGCGGCGGCGTGCTGTCGGTGTGAGTGCTGCGCTGCTGCGCTGACGCGCTTGTCCTTCCGGACGGGACCGGCTTACGCAGCCGGCTCGCGCAAGGGCAAAGCCCTTGACCCGAATGCCGTGATACGGAAATTAAAAAGACAGCAAACCATTCGTCTTTTCGGCAAATTACAAACTGTAATAAATCCGCGCGGATTTGTAACCGTATTGTAATCGCATTGTAACCGGTTTGTTGTTGTATTCCGGAAATTTCTGTGATATAATACAGTCAGAAAGAGGGAAAGCATAAAAACAGAAATAAAGAGAAAAACAGAAGTTATCAGGCGGAGCGAGCGGCATTGCCGAATAAACCATATCAAATGTCTGTCAATGTCCTCCCTTCTGCCGGAACACCCCACCGGCAGTACCCAATGTCATTACCACGGTGACCTCCTTATATTATATAAGCCGTTCTCCCCGCTTTGACATATATGCAATACCCTCCTTATAATCCCCTTTCGTATGACCGCAGCCTTGGCACAAAGGCTGCGGTTCGTCTTTATGGGACAACGCGGATATGCCGCCGAATAGGGGTCGTGTCCGCGGCAGCCGGATATTTTGCAGGTGCGCAAGATTTTTTTCGATGAATATTGCAATTTATCGCCGGTTATGATATAATAGATGTAATTGGTAAGCGGCTGCTTATAAAGGGGCAGCACGGCGGCTTATCCGCCGATATGCCGTGCCGGTGTCATCCGGCGGAAAGGACAAGAATATGGACATAAACGCACTTTATCAGCTCTGGCTCGAAAAAGCGGTGAAAGACCCCGATCTTAAAAAGGAACTCGAATCCGTCAAGGGCAATACGGAAGAAATAAACGACAGATTCTACCGTGAGCTTGAATTCGGCACAGGCGGTCTGCGCGGAGTTATCGGCGCGGGTACGAACCGCATGAACTATTACACGGTATGCAAGGCTACACAGGGACTCGCCTCCTATCTTATGAAGATAAAGCCCGAGGGAGCTTCTGTCGCCGTTTCCTACGACAGCCGAATCAAATCCACATATTTCGCGGAATCGGTGGCGGAAGTCCTCTCCGCAAACGGCATACGCGTTTTCATTTACAGCGAGCTCATGCCTACACCCATGCTCTCGTGGGCGGTAAGATACTATAAGTGCGACGCGGGCGTTATGGTCACGGCTTCTCACAATCCCGCAAAATACAATGGCTACAAGGTTTACGGCCCCGACGGCTGCCAGCTCACGATCGATGCTGCCGACGCTGTACTCGCCGAGATAAACAAGACAGACGTGTTCGGCGGTATCAAGTCTATCTCGCTTGAAGAAGGCATAAAGAGCGGTCTTATAAGATATATCGACGACAAGTGCATCGACGACTATATGGCGGAAGTAAAGAAGCAGTCCGTTCACCCCGAGATATGTGCGGGCGCGGGTCTGAAGGTGGTATATACTCCCCTCAACGGCACAGGCAACAAGCCCGTTCGCCGTATCCTGAAAGAAATAGGCATCAAGGAAGTCGTTGTTGTTCCGGAGCAGGAAAATCCCGACGGCAACTTCACAACCTGTCCGTATCCGAACCCCGAGTTCAAGGAAGCTCTCCAGAAGGGTCTTGAGCTCTGCGATAAGGAAAAGCCCGATCTCCTGCTCGCGACCGACCCCGACTGCGACCGTGTGGGTATCGCGGTACCGGACGGCGACGGCTACGCTCTGTTTACCGGAAACGAGACCGGCGCTCTGCTGCTTGAATATGTTGCGCGTGAGAGAACGGCTCTCGGCACAATGCCCAAGAACCCTGTTGCCGTAAAGACGATAGTTACGTCCGATATAACCCGCGCTATTGCAAAGAAGTACGGTGTTGAGCTTATCGAAGTCCTCACCGGATTCAAGTTCATAGGCGAGCAGATAGGATTTCTTGAGCAGAAGGGCGAGACAGACCGCTATATCTTCGGCTTTGAGGAGAGCTACGGCTATCTTGCGGGCGGTTATGTCCGTGACAAGGACGCTGTTGTCGCTTCCATGCTGATATGCGAAATGGCGGCATTCTACCGTGCACAAGGCATTTCCCTCATCGAAGCGAGAAAGAGGATGTACGAGGAGTACGGCAGCTACTGCAACAAGCTCGACAACTTCGCGTTTGAGGGCGAAAGCGGTATGGCGAAGATGAAGGAGATCATGACGAATACCCGCACAAATGTTCCGAAGGATATCGCCGGAACAAAGGTTGTCGCTGTCGCAGACTATGAGGCAAGCGAAAAGACCGATCTCGCAACAGGCGCAAAGACAAAGATCGACCTGCCGAAGTCCAATGTCATCACCCTTTATCTTGAGGACGGCGCAAGCCTTGTTATCCGTCCTTCCGGCACCGAGCCCAAAGTATTCCGAAGCATTTACCAAGATAGTAAAGGGATAAAATGGCGGGCGCGGGTATTGCGATGCTGGGCTTGACTGCCGCAGCTGTTTTGAAATATCTTTACATTCTGATAATACTTGCGGTCATCGGCACGGCGGGACTTGTCATGCTGCCGATAGCGCTGATACGCAGGAGCAACGCTAAACGCGAGGGTCGCGCTGTACCCGGAGCCATGTATGCGGCAAGTCTTGTTTTCATCGTATTGCCGCAGGCTGTTGTGACAATATTTATATATGTTTATACAATATGGATATTGATACAGCACCCTCCCGGCTGATAATAATTATATCCGATATATGAACAAGTCTGTGTTTTCTCCCCGCCGAAGGCGGGGAGAAAACACGATTTTTTTATATTCTTTCCCATTCAAGGCATTAGTATTATGCACAGAATAAAACCCGGAAGCATCGGCTTCCGGGTTTTCCGGTTCATTCTGATTTGTCGCTTTTTCCTACTATAAGCTCCTTCGCGTAGGGGAGCTTTTCTATCTCCGCGCAGAACTCCCGCCATTCCGGCAGGCGATGGTTTTTGCGCTGTGAGTATATGGTCTTTAAAGCACGGTAATTCGTGGTAAGACGGGCTGTAAGCTCGAATCCGCACGGGTTGCTGTACAGAAGGCGGAGATAGTCTTCCGGATCCTGTGTCTCGTTGTAGCGGTCTTTCAGCTCGTTCATTATCTCGATCATGCGCGGGTCAACGTACTTGCAGTACTGCTTTGACAGGTCGAATTTCGCTATGCGGTGCATTGTTGACTGGCTCGACACAAATTCGAGGAAGCGGTATCTCTCTGCTTCCGTCCACGCCTTTACGGTGAATGTGAGGTCGAACGCCACGCGTATTCCGGTCATGAACTGGTCGTGACCCTCGCCCTTGCCGGACTGCGCGAGCTTGATTATGCGCTCGGTGATATCCCCGTTTACCGCGCCGGTATCGACCGCCATAGGGTATTTGCTTGCCTTGAAGCATTCTTCGAGGTCGTAGACCTTAATGTTTTCGAGTTTCATGTATTTCCTCCTTTTACAACTTTCCCCCACCTTACGGCAGGGGAATTATCTGCAATAACTCTGAAATACAGCAGTCTGTTTAGGGTGTCCAGCCCCCTTTTTTAAAGGGGGCTGGTGCCGTCCGCATAGGACAAAGCGCGTAAGCGCAGTGCGTTCCCCGCCGCCTTATTCCTGTAACATGAACATATTGTATATCACGCGGATAGACTGATCGAAGTCCTCTTCCCTGATACCGATGATGATATTAAGCTCGGAGGAACCCTGATCTATCATCTTGATATTGATATTCGCATGGGACAGGGCAGCAAAAATACGGGTAGCGGTACCCTTTGTCGCTTTCATTCCGCGTCCCACGACAGCTATCAGCGCGAGTCCGTCCTCGACTTCGATGTGGTTCGGGTTTGAAACTTCCTTGACGCGCTCGACGAAGTTCGGGTGAGCCTTGAGATCGTCGCTGTCGATGATAAGCGTCATTGTGTCGATGCCGGTCGGGATATGCTCGAAGTTGATCTTCTCAACGTCCATGAGCGTGAGTATGCGGCGCAGGAAGCCGATCTCACCGTTCATCTCGTCCTTTTCTATCGCAACGGCGCTGAAATTCTTCTTGCCGGCGATACCGGTGATTATATGCTCGTTTTTGCCCTCGGGAGCTTCGGGTACGATCATCGTTCCCTTTGCGGAAGGGTCGTTGGTGTTCTTTATGTTTATCGGTATCTTCGCGTTTCTTACGGGGAAGATAGCGTCCTGGTGCAGTACGGTAGCACCCATGTATGAAAGCTCGCGGAGCTCTCTGTATGTTATGACGTCGATGAATTTCGGGTTGTCAACGATGCGGGGGTCGGCAATTGCAAATCCGGGTACATCCGTCCAGTTCTCATAAAGCTCGGCGCCGATCGCCTTTGCGACTACCGAACCCGTGAAGTCGCTTCCTCCGCGGGAGAATGTGCGTATCGAGCCGTCCGGGTTGGCTCCGTAGAATCCGGGTATTACCGCGCAGTCATAGCCTTCGAGTATTGAAGCGAGGGTCGCGTCGGTGAGCTCCGCGTCAAATTCGCCGTTCGGCTTGAAGAAGATGCCCTTTGCCGCGTCAACGAAGTTGAAGCCGAGGTAATTCGCGAGAATGATGCCGTTCAGATACTCTCCGCGGCTTGCGGCGTAATCTCTGCCCGCGCGTTTGGTGAAGTTCTCGGTGATCGTTTCGAATTCCCTGTCCAGCGAGATCGTGAGACCGAGATCCTCTATGATGCCGTTGTAGCGCTCCGCTATCGGGAGGAATGCTGCTACTGCATTTGCTCCGCCGCATACGTCATCGTAGCACTTGTAGAGCATATCGGTCACCTTGGTGTCATCGGAGAAGCGCTTTCCGGGTGCGCTCGGAACGACATATCTGCGCTCCTTGTCGCTTCTGATTATCTCTGCGACCTTGCGGAACTGGTTCGCATCGGCGAGCGAGCTTCCTCCGAATTTTACTACTTTTGCCATTGTCTGTT
>CACZGM010000025.1 GCA_902780695.1 uncultured Ruminococcus sp.
GGAGTTTCCCCGGAAACGATAAACTACTGCAACGCGCACGGCACCTCCACAAAGCTCAACGACCTGACAGAGACCGCGGCGCTCAAGAAGGTATTCGGAGAGCACGCGTACAAAATGGCGGTCAACTCCACAAAGTCCATGACGGGACATCTTCTCGGTGCCGCAGGAGGACTTGAAGCTGTGGCTGTCGCTTTGCAGATGAAGTACGGATTTGTACACGCAACCGTCGGACTGAAAGTCGATGACGAGGAATGTGATCTCGACTGCTGCAAGGGCAGCGCGAGGGATATGAAAATAACCGGCGCGATAAGCAATTCGCTCGGATTCGGCGGACACAACGCAACGCTGTGCTTCCTGCCTGTTGAGTAATACGGAGGTCTTATGCAGTACGAACATAATGAGCTGCTCGGCGCAGCAAAGGAATATATCGATCTGATGAAGGAAAGCGGACTCGGATATTTCCGGATAAAGAACGACAAGTTTGAGATAGAGCTGGGCGAAAAGCAGCATCCGATGATGCCGCCCCCGCCCATGCAGATGCCCTACCCTGCCGTACCGCAGATACCGCCCGTACAGCAGGCCGCAGTACCCGCACCGAGCACGGAATGTCCCAAGACAGGAAATATCGTAAGCTCTCCGATAGTCGGTACGTTCTATGCGGCTCCGTCACCGGAAAAGCCTGCATATGTCACGATAGGCAAGCAGGTACACAAGGGCGATGTGCTTTTCATAATCGAGAGCATGAAGCTGATGAACGAAGTCACGAGCGAATACGACGGTGTTGTCGCAGAGATACTCGTAAACGACGGCGAGACAGTCGAATTCGGCGAACCGATAATGCGTATAGAATAAGGTGAACGATATGAAAATGGATATAGAGCAGATAAAGGAAGTTATCCCCCACCGCGACCCGTTTCTTCTTATTGACGAGATAGAGGAGATAGAGGAGGGGAAGCGCGTTGTTGCGCTCAAACACATAAAAGCGGACGATTTCTGGTTCAAGGGTCACTTCCCGGATTACCCCGTAGTTCCCGGCGTGCTTATCCTCGAAATGATGGCGCAGGCGGGTGCCGTTGCGATGCTGATGCTCCCCGAAAACAAGGGCAAGATCGGCTTCTTCGGCGGCGTAAAGGAAGCCAAGTTCCGCCGGCAGGTAGTCCCCGGCGACACGCTTCGTCTTGAAGTCGAGATAATCAAGGTCAAGGGACCCGTGGGCGTCGGCAAAGGCATCGCCACAGTCAACGGCGAAAAAGCCTGCTCCGCCGAGATCTCGTTCGCTATCAAGTAGCGCTGACGCGCGTGTCCTACGCGGACGGCGCCAGCCTGCGCGGCTGGATGCGCAAGCGCACGGGCGCTTGACCCCGATGACCGTAACACGGAACTTGAAAAGATACTGCACAATGGCAGAGATACTATATCTTTGAAAACGGAAAAATACAGATGATAGATAAGATACTTATAGCAAACCGCGGCGAAATAGCGCTCCGTATAATAAGAGCCTGCCGCGAGCTGGGAATAGAGACCGTTGCGGTGTACTCAACCGCAGATAAAAACGCGCTCCATGCACAGATAGCCGACCGTTCGGTATGTATCGGCGGCGCAAGAAGCACAGACAGCTATCTCAATACCCGCTCCATTCTCGCCGCGTGTGAGATCACCGGCGCAAGAGCCATACACCCGGGTTTCGGTTTTCTCTCCGAAAGCACCCGGTTCGTGCGTCTCTGCAGCCGCTGCGGCATAAAGTGGATAGGTCCCGGTGCCGAAGCTATGGAAGCCATGGGCGATAAAGCCAACGCAAAAGCCACAATGATAAAGGCGGGAGTCCCCGTCGTCCGCGGTTCCGACGGAGTTGTTGCAGACCTTGAGGAAGCAAAGAGGATCTCGGCGGAAATAGGCTATCCCGTACTTGTAAAGGCGAGTGCGGGCGGCGGCGGGCGCGGAATAAGACGCGCCGACTGCGAAAAAGACCTCGAAAGCGCCATGACGGCCGCAAAGCAGGAAGCACTGCGCTTTTTCGGCAATGATGACGTTTATATCGAAAAGTTCATAGTAAATCCGCGTCATGTTGAGATACAGATACTTGCAGACGAGCATGGAAACGTTATCCATCTCGGCGAGCGTGACTGCTCCTGCCAGCGCCGCAATCAGAAGGTGCTTGAAGAATCACCGAGCCCGATAATGACACCGGAGCTGCGTGAAAAAATGGGAGAAGCTGCCATAAAGGCGGCGAAGGCGTGCGGATATCAGAACGCCGGAACGGTAGAGTTCCTTGTCGATAACGACCGGAATTTCTACTTCATGGAAATGAACGCGCGCATACAGGTCGAGCACCCCGTAACAGAAATGGAAACGGGAATCGACCTCATAAAACAGCAGATACTGATCGCGAGCGGACTGCCTCTGAACATAAAGCAGGAGGACGTTAAGCTCACCGGTCATACAATAGAATGCCGCATAAACGCGGAGGACCCGAAGAACGGGTTCCGTCCCTGCCCCGGCAAAATAGAATCGGTGCATTGTCCCGGCGGATTCGGCGTAAGAATTGATACCGCGGCTTATCAGGGCTACGAGATACCGCAGTATTACGACAATATGATAGCGAAGCTCATAGTTCACGGGCAGGACAGAGAAGAAGCGATAACAAAGATGCGCGTCGCTCTCGGTGAAATGCTGATAGAGGGCGTGCAGACAAACATCGACTACCAGCTGAACCTCATCCGCGACAAGGAATTCCGCAGCGGCAAGTTCGACATCGGATTCCTCAACCGCAAAGACTTCTCGTAAATGCACAAATCACAATGCACAATTGTTGAGTCTGCCAGCGGCAGACGGTTCTGAACAGTGACGAGAGCCGATCAGTATTTTTCCCGATCGCACTATTCATCAAAATGGGAAATTGCTTTCCCGACACCGTCACGATTCAGATATTCGTGCGAAGCACACACAACAATTGTTCACTATTCGTTATTCACTATTCATTATTCATTTTTTCGGGGGTAATATCATGGCTCTGGAAGATCTTTTCAAGGTCGTGAAGGACAGGTCAAAGGCAGATACAAAGCCCAAGGCCGACACAAAAGTCAAGAAGCCCGGCATGGGCGTTGAGATACCCAGGGGACTGCTGTTCAAATGCCCGAGGTGCGGAACGGTAGTTTACCGGGACGATTTCGAACGCAACAGGTCGGTATGCTCCGCGTGCAATTATCATGCGCGCATCAGCTTCCGTGAAAGGCTCGAAATGACAGCCGACAAGGGAACGTTCACCGAGCTCGACGCGGGTCTTACCTCACTCAATCCGATAGATTTCCCCGGATATGAGGAAAAGATCGCCGAGCTGCAGGAAAGCTGCGGCATAAAGGAAGCCGTTGTCACAGGTGTCTGCAAGATACATAAGTACAATACCGTGATAGGCATTATGGACAGCAATTTCATGATGGCGAGCATGGGCAGCGTTGTGGGTGAAAAGATAACCCGCGCTTTCGAATACGCAACGGAGCATAAGCTCCCCGTTGTGCTGTTTACGGCATCGGGCGGAGCAAGAATGCAGGAGGGTATCATCTCACTCATGCAGATGGCAAAGACCTCCGGAGCTATCGCACGGCACAGCGAGGCGGGACAGCTCTATGTCACCGTAATGACCGATCCGACTACAGGCGGGGTGACCGCTTCATTCGCGAGTCTCGGAGATATCATAATAGCCGAGCCGAAGGTGCTTATCGGATTTGCCGGCAGACGTGTCATCGAAGGTACGATAAAGCAGAAGCTGCCGGACGATTTCCAGTCTGCGGAATTTATGCTCCAGAACGGTTTTGTGGATATGATCGTCGAGAGAAAATACCTTCGCCCGACGCTTTCAAAGATATTCCGCACACATAACTATACACGCATGGAGGAATACAAGGGAGGTGCAGGCGCATGAGCGAGCTTACCGCAACACAAAGGCTTGCGCTTATCCGCGAAAAGGGCAGACCCACGGTAAGGGATTATATCCCCGCGCTTTTCGCGAACTTCATTGAACTGCACGGAGACAGGCACTTCGGCGACGATGCCGCGATAATCGGCGGTGTCGCTACGTTTTCGGGCATTCCCGTTACGGTCCTTGCGCAGGTAAAGGGACGCAACCTCGAAGAGAACAAGCAGTCGAACTTCTCCATGCCGCACCCCGAGGGCTACCGCAAGGCGTTAAGGCTCGCGAAGCAGGCGGAGAAATTCCACAGACCGGTGATATGCCTCGTTGATACTCCCGGCGCATTCTGCGGCATTGAAGCGGAAAAGCGCGGACAGGGTGAGGCAATAGCACGGAACCTTATGGAATTTATGATGCTGCGTACTCCGATAATCTCAATCGTGCTCGGAGAGGGCGGCAGCGGCGGCGCACTCGCTCTTGCTGTCTGCGACGAGCTTGCAATGCTCGAAAACGCGCTGTACTCCGTAATATCACCGAGAGGGTTCGCATCAATCCTCTGGAAGGACGCAACACGCGAATCAGAAGCAGCCGAGCTTATGAAGATAACGGCAGAGGATCTAATGCATTTCGGCGTATGCGAGCATATCATAGACGAGCCGGACGGCGGCGCTCAGACAGCACCCGATCTCACCGCAGAAAATATCGGTGAATATCTCGCGGAAGCGGTACCGAGACTCAAAGCGACGGATATCGACACGCTTCTTGAAAGAAGATACAACAAATTCCGCAAGATAGGTGTGTTTGCAGAGGAATGAGATAAACATATTCGGCAAAATGCTTAAATTGACTTTATGCAGTTGTGAAAAATTGCCGATTTTTTAAAAATTATAAAAAGCTATTGATTTTTTGAATACTATCATTTATAATGATAAAAGCTGATACAATCAATTAATAAAACAAATATCAAACGGAGGTTATATTATGATTTTTGACAAAGTAAAAAGCATTATCGTTGACCAGCTCGACGTTGATGAGGATAAGGTAACTCTTAACGCAAGCATTCAGGACGACCTCGGCGCGGATTCGCTCGATATCGTTGATCTTGTTATGAGCTTTGAGGATGAGTTCGATCTTGAGATCCCCGACGATCAGGTAGAGAATATAAAGACTGTCGGTGATGTAGTTAAGTACATCGAGGAGAACACCGAAGGCTGAGCCGGCATATATAATGAAAAAGCAACCCCGCCGTACCGGCGGGGTTTTTGTTTTGATAACCAATGTATAAATACCTGTCCGGCGGATATAATATCATCAAAACTGAAAGGAAGATGATATTATGCAGCTGGACGGTTCAAGGACGCTCGAAAATCTGAAAACGGCAGTCGCCGGTGAAGCACAGGCACGAACAAAATACAACATTTACGGCGAGATCGCACGGAAAGAGGGAAACCTCGAAATAGCGGACATCTTCGACAAAACTGCCGACAACGAACGCGCACACGCGGAGCTGTGGCTGTCGCTCATAAGCGAGGGAATTCCCGCAAACACAAAAGCCGCGCTTGAAAACGCGGCGGGCGGAGAGCATTACGAATGGACGGATATGTACTCGGGATTCGCGCAGACAGCCCGCGAAGAGGGATTTGACAATATTGCCGCGCTTTTCGAGCAGGTGGGCAGCATCGAAAAGGAACATGAAGCAAGATACCGCCGTCTCATCGACCTTATAAACAGCGGAAGGGTGTTTACCGAGGACGGCGAGATCGTCTGGATATGCCGCAACTGCGGACATCTGCACCACGGGACGAGCGCTCCGGAGTTCTGCCCAGTCTGCAAGAAGCCGCAGTCATATTTTGAACGAAAGCGTTCGTGACCCTCTGCTATGATTCCGGCTTCGGCAGTCGGGGCGCCGGTGCCGGAAATATTTAACAGCAAAAACCGTCGGAACTGTCAGTTCCGACGGTCTGTTTTCTATTAAGATATTGCCCGGACAGACTTCGTGCTTATATAGAGGAATGGTTCTTTATATAGTCCACTACTTCGTCAACGGTGCAGAATGCCATAGATACGCAGGTATCGGCACAGCCGTAGTAGATCGCGATACGTCCTGTATCTCCGTCGCAGAGCGCGGCACACGGGAATGTTACGTTCTGAACATCGCCCACGCACTCGTAAAGCTCACGCGGATTGAGAAGATACTCTGCGCAGCGGTACTTAACCTTCCACGGCTTGTCGATGTCGAGAATGCACGCACCGAAGCTGTAAACAAAGCCGTTGCAGCTTTCGAGAACGCCGTGATAGAATACCAGCCAGCCTTCGCTTGTCTCGATCGGGATAGGACCTGCGCCGATCTTCTTGGACTCCCAGCCTCTCAGCGGTCCCATAACGTGTCTGTGATCTCCCCAGTATCTCATATCGGGAGACTGCGAAACATACATATCACCGAAAGGTGTATGACCGCTGTCGGAAGGACGGCTGAACATAACATACTTGCCGTTTATCTTGCGCGGGAACATAACGCCGTTTCTGTTGAAGGGCAGGAACGCATTCTCACACTGGTGGAATTCCTTGAAATCCTTTGTCCAGCCCACACCGATCGTGGGCTTCCAGCCGTATGCGTTGCACCATGTGATCCAGAAGCGGTCCTCGATCCATACGCAGCGGGGATCATAGCCGTACTGCCACGGATTTGCCTCTGCGGTCTCGGGATCGTCGTTTATCCAGTCAACGCGCTTTTCGTTGATATCCCAGTGTATGCCGTCCTTGGAGAAACCGGCATGGATAGCCATATTTCTCTCCTTGTCATCAACTCTGAAAACGCCTGCGAATTTGTAATCACCGCACTCAAACGGAACAACGGCGCTGTTGAAGATAGAATTGCTTGTGGGAAGAAGGTCTCTGGGTATTATCGGATTTGCGTCGAATCTCCAGATAACGTCCTTGCAGTTTGCGGGCTTTTCCTGCCACGGGATATTCGGAAGTGAGGGCTGATTAAAGATTTTTACGTTCATGACTTTACCTCTTTCTTGAAACAGTGTTGCTTGTACGCGCAGCGCTTTTTCTGCCGGATACGCGTTTCTCTGTGATTATTATTATACCCCATAGCAGTGCGGGTGTCAATCGTTTTTTGTTAAAATAACAGACAATTTTTTCTCTTCCGATTAGGTTATTTTCACATATAATTTACTTAAATTAATTTAATTAAGGCTAACGAAAATAAAGCTTCTGTAAAACCCGATTTAACGTTTTTCCCGGAATTATACCATTTATATATATAAAGCAACCGCGCTGTAACCGAGGCATTCATATTATTTTCATTTTTATACAAATAAAGCAGTGAAAATTTGTAATTATACACTATTGTGGTATATCGACTTTTATGCTATAATTGTATCGTATACAAGTGTGCGTATGAGGGATAGTGCGCTGCTGTCTTCCCGTCGCATGAGTAAATAAAAGGAATACGAATGGAGGGTTTACATGGCATACTATTCTTATGTTGCCACAGATGTCAACGGTTCCACGGTAAGAGGAAAGGAATACGCAGACGACTATCTCGATCTGTCAGAGAAGCTGCGGCAGAAAAACCTTTTCTGTACCGAGTACACCGAGATCCAGGAGAAACAGGCCGATGCCAAGTACAAGTTCAAGACGAAGGACCTGGCATTTATCTGCCGACAGCTCGCATCAATGCTTACCGCAGGTATCAGTCTGGTAAGATCGCTGCATATCCTGTACTCACAGGAAGAAAACAAAAAGGCGAAGGCGGCGCTGCTGGAGATCTACGAGGATGTTCAGAAGGGACGTTCTTTCGCGGAGGCCGTACAGGCAAGACCGGGCGTTTTCCCGCTCCTGTTTGTCAGCATGGTCGCAGCCGGTGAGGCTTCCGGTAACCTCGACGCTATCATGACGCGTGTCGCCGACTACTACCTCAACCAGAACAAGACGAACAACCAGATAAAGAGCGCACTGATATATCCTATAGTGCTCATGTGTCTGCTTGTCGGCGTATTCTTCGGTCTGTTCATCTTCATCATGCCGATGTTCCGTGACCTCGCGGGTGACGATCTGCCGCCTCTGTCGGCAGCAATGTTCGCGATAAGCGACTTCCTGATCCCGTATTGGTGGACGATCATCCTCGGCGTAGGAATCATCGTTCTCGTTATCCACTTCCTCAGAAAGACCCCTTGGTTCTCTCTCTGGTTTGACGAAGTCAAGGTAAAGATGCCGAAAGTCGGTCCGCTGCTCATCGTCATCTACACCGGTCGCTTCGCAAGAACAATGGCTAACCTTTATGCTTCCGGTCTTCAGATGGTCGATTGTATCGAAAAATCAGCCGATACACTCAATAACCAGTACATATCGAACCTCTTCCACAACAGTGTCGTAGAGGACGTAAAGCACGGTGAGGCGCTCTCGACGGCGATCACCAAGATAGGTGTTTTCCCGGGCGTATTCACATCGATCATTATGGTCGGTGAGGAATCCGGTGCGCTGGACGAGATCCTTAACAAATCCGCCGATTACTACGAAGATGAATCCGCAACGGCTATCGCAAAGCTCGTAGGACTTATGGAACCGCTTATGATCATCTTCCTCGGTATCATGATAGGTATGATACTTGCGGGTATCTTCCCGATCCTCTACGGCGGTATGGCAAACGTCGGAAACTGATACAAGGTATAAAAATCCGGGCGTACAGACGCGCCCGACAATAAAACAAAATAAACAAGAGGTGCTATATGTTATCAATTGATATTACCGACAAGCAGATAAGGCTTGTACGAGGCGCATTGAACGGCAACAAGATCCGCGTACTCGAAGTAGAAACGCGTGACCTCACCGCGGGAAGCATAAGCAACGGTTATGTAACCGATATTCCCATGGTGGCGGGCGAGATCACGGATATCATCGCAACAAGAAACATCAAGGAAAAGGACGCTATCGTCTGCATCAACTCCGGTTCGATACTCTATAAGGATCTTACGATCCCGAAGCCGAAAAAGATATCCAATTCTGCGGCGATAGAGTCTATGATACTCACAACAATGGGTATCACAAAAGAGTACAACATTTCATACTCTATTATAGGCGAAGACAAGGACGAAAACGAGCAGCCCGTACTCAAGATCCTTGCGACTGCGGTACCGCAGAGAATGGTTGACGGTTACATCAGACTGTTCACACAGCTCGGTATCAAACTCCAGCAGATAAACGTGTCGAACAACTGTATCACACGTCTTATCTTAAATACCCCGAAGCTCGAAGCTTCAATGCCCCTCATGCTCGTACAGATAGACAACGACTTCATCAACATCAACCTGTATGAAGACAATCAGCTCTCTCTTTCGAGATATGTCAGAGTCGATCCGTACGATTACAACAACGACGAGGACTACCTCAACCAGGCTGTTTACGACAATATCTTCCGTACACTGCAGTTCACCGGCCAGCGTAAAGACTCCAAGCCGCTGAAGGAAATAATGTTCTACGGTCAGGTAAGAGACTTCATCTCCCTCTCCAACGCGGTATCTTCGTTCAACGTACCCTCGCACATACTCAACATCCCCAACAATATCGTTACTTTCTGTGACTTCGACTTTGCAGAGTACGCAAACTCAATCGGTGCGTTCTTCAAGGTAAGAAAAGACTTCGACCATGTAAACCTGCTCGATGCTTCCGCAGTAAAGGAAAAGAAGACAGCAAGCACCTTCATGATCGGTATGGGCATCGCCTGCATAGCATCTGTAGGTATCGTAGTAGGCGCAAAGCTCGTCTGCGACGGAATAGCTGACGGCATAAAGAAGCAGGCAGAGGATGTTTACAACTCTGTACATAATGAAGAGGTCGATGAAAAGCTTGCCCTCCTTGCGGAAAAGGAGCAGATCCTCTCCAACATCAACGATTATTCGGTCAATATCGCAGAAGCAGACAGACTTTCCGACTTTATGCCGGAAGGAAATTCTGAGGTAAGAGCAAAGCTCGTTGAAGCACTTGAATCCGTTGAACCCAATGCAAACCTTATGGGTGATATCAATATTTCGGAATATGAGGTAACCATAGAGGTACGTTGCTATGACATCGAAACACCTACGAAATATGTCAGAGCGCTTATCGATCAGGATTATTTCACCGATATCATCTACGTTGGATTTGCAGGTGAAAAGATAGAGGAATCTGATGAGAACAAAGGGCTCAAAGTTGAAGAAAAAGCAGGCGACTACAGATATTCGTTTGCTCTCAGTATGAGAATCAGAGGAGGTAACGGATATGAAATTAAGTAAGGTCGAAAAGATCGTAGTTGCAGTCATCCTGCTCGGTCTTATACTTGTCGGAGGAACATTCCTCCTGATCATGCCCAGCTTTGAGCGCATCGGTAAGGAAACAAAGACACTTGAAGCAAATCTCTTGGAAAAAGCAGAACTTGATGAACGTCTTTCACGTCTTGACACAATAGATACTGATATCACAAACAGTAAGAATGAAGCAATAAAGCTTGAAGGCGGATTCTTCCCCGACCTCACCACTTATGAAGCTTCCGAGCTTGCCATGGCATTTATGACATCGCACAATCTCGAAGCACATACTATTGCACTTACCTCTATTACAACAAAAGATCTGTCTCTTGAGTACACAGTCCCGGAATCCGCTGAATATGACCTTAAGGTATACAGCCAGTCCGCAAAGGCTACCGGCGACGTTGAAGTACTTGCTGAAGGCCAGTTCAAGGACGGCGGCAAGACGTACACGATTACTGTTGATTCTGTAACGAATGCAATAATCAATGATGAAGAAGGCAATGAAATAGCACCTGCCAAGTACACCGATATTATGAAGAAGGTTTACAAGGCTGCTATATGCAGATTCGTCAATGAAGGCGATATTTCGCAGACTGTTGCCCAGGTTAATGCCAACTACGAGGTCAAGGGCAAGTTCAGCGATTACATGCAGTTCATCGACGATATGTACAAAAATGAAAGAGCAATCACTTTCGACAGTCTTACTATCCCAATGACAACAACCATAAAAGAGGATGAGGACTCCGACGCAGCATACATCAATGAAGCCGGCGAGCTCATGATGGGCTCCGAAGCCAACGGCAAGGAAGTACTGGTCGAGGACGACACAGAGGTAACTGTACCTGTTTCCATTACATTCCTCTGCGTAGAGCCTATGGAAAGCCTCAAGACTGTTGACGCCAACGGCACAGCTGTGGTCGTAGATCAGAGGCCTGCCGTTTATTAAGGAGGAACGGTCATGTTAAAATTTTTCTACCGCCTCAAAAGACGCGGCGGAGCAGTGCTGTTCGCGGTAATAGCGATAATGTCGCTTCTTATCGCAATGGCTATAACAGCGTATTTTACTGCCAGAAGCTCATATAACACCGTTGTCAGCAACTATGACTTCTCGCAGACATATCTGTCAGCAATATCCGTCTCCGATATGATGATCGAGGCGTTGACGCAGGACACATATGCAGAAAAAGACGCAAGCAATAATGATATCAATAAGTTTGACGCACTTAAGAATGCAGTTCGCAGTCTTAAAACAAGCGGAGTAGGCACAACCGTAACAGGAAGATCTTCCAATATTGCCACCGACCCTATTTCCGAAGCGGCAAACAAACCTGTATGTGAAGGTGTTCTTGACGCGGTAACAGTCGAGATAACATATCTTGATGCAACATCTACGACCATAGGCAGCTTAACCAAGACAAGACATAAGTATGAGATCAAGACAACGGCTTATTACCGCGACAACGAAATAACCGTTACGGATATGATCGCCAATGACACGACTGTCCAGACATCCACGTCTTCAACACCCGGCTCAAGCTCAAGCAATCATCCTACTCCTTTCAACACATTCTTTACAGCTACAGGACAGCTTCTTGCCGGAACCTCGACAGCTAAGGATCATTCGAGAGTTGTAACCATAAAGTCTCATCAGATAAGCGACAACGCTTATTTCGAGAATGATGTTACAGTATTCCCGAACGGCAACAACAACGATTTCTACGGCGGCATCACCGCAACAGGCGATGTATATATCGACAAGTTTGTTCCGCATATCCCTGCACCGACAGCTACTTCGAGACATGACTGGTGGATCGGCGGAGACTTCGTGTTCGGCTCCAATGCAAACAATGTTAATCTCAACGGCAACAACCTTTATGTAGGCGGCAACCTTGTTATGGGCGGAAACGGCGCAACACTCAGTGCGGGTGACGTTTATGTCAAGGGCGACCTTTATGTAGTATCCGGCGGTTCGCCTCAAATAAATGGCAATGTTTATGTTGAAGGAAATGTTTACTACATCGCGGACAGTGATCTTACAGACCGCGTAAATGAAGTAGGCAAAAAAACCGAGACTTCTCCGGGTAATTCATGGTCCGGAACATATATTGCACTTAATACGCCCTCATCGTTCAATGTTTCAGGCGAGTTCAAGGTAAACGGTGAACAGACCGGTATTCCGGAAGTACAATGGGTAAATACCGGAAAGAAAGACCAGTGGGGCAACGACATCTGGGGACCTGTACCTACCGGTAATTACAATAAGGTCGGTTCGCAGAATACCGGCTCATGGGATATGAGTGACGTAAACATCAACGTTTCTTCCACCGTAGCCGATACCAACGCTGACAAATATAAAGAAGAAATAACCGAAACAAGCCTTGAAACAGGAATGAATGCAAAATTTCAGAATACTGATTTTGAGACTTTCACTGCAAATGAAAAGACCCTTAATAATTCTGTAACGATCGATCTCGATGAGATCGGCGGCAGACCAGTTCCGGCAGACGCTATCGCCTATAGCCAGCTTATCAAATCCAAGGAAGAGGGCGGATACGGCGGTTCGTTTGTTGAAGAAGAATCCGGTAATCTCAGTCTCCCTAACGGTTCTACGCTTGAAAACGGAACATACACATTCTCCCAGAGCGCAAGCGGCGGTAACGTCGTTTACAAAAAGGAGTACAAGAACAGCACAGGAAAAGTTGTATATTCTGAAGAATGCACGATTGCTTCAGACGGAACCGTTATTGTAACTTACGACGACGGAACCAAGGTAAAAGCAACCGATACCGGCGCAGAATACACAATGAAGGACGGGACTGTTATCACCGCAACTGTAGGTTCAAAGGGCGGCAAGACGCTGGTAACACTTGATGTACCGTACAATTCCGACGGTTACCTGTTAGGACTTGACCTCGGTTCCTATGCGGATGGAAACACCAGTATGGAGTACAACTTCAACGTTCCCGATAAGGGCAAGACGATGCCTGTAGTTCTGAAAGCAAACTACAATGACGGTTCCGATACTGCAACCGACGAGAACGGCAACAACTCCTTCTCCTGGAGACAGGGTGATCAGGGCAACGGCTGTACATCAGACGTAAAACTCACCGGCGACGGAAATGTAATGTTCGAACTCGGTAACTACAACAAGGACGACGGTAAGTACGTCTCCTATGTACCAGAGTCCACATCCACAACTCTCCCGGATGGTACAAAGGTCGATATCTACGACTATACAAAGCTTCAGAACGAAGTCGAAACAGCAAAGTATTTCATCTGTCAGAAGGAAACTGTAGGAACTGAAAAGCAGGTGGATAAGGTTGAAGGAAATTGGCAGAATTCCAGCACTATCCAGGGTATGCTCAACACCGGTACATCTACTCCGGCTTCCGGCTATGAAGACAGAATAATGCTCGTTTCCAACAAGAACGGCGGTGTCGCTATCGAAAACACATGGCTGGATAATACTTTCTGCGGATACTTATACGCACCTAACGGCGTTTACGATCAGGGCTCCAGGGATACCGGTGGAAACACACCTGTATTCGGCGGAATGATCGTTTCGTCCTACAGCACGATGCTCTCCAACTTCATCTACTGTGAACCGCAGCCCTCGGTAATATCCCAACTCTTAGGCTCGATGACACAATATACTCCCGGCGGCGGATCTTCGAGCGGTACCAAAACCACAACTACCACAACAACAGAAGGTATATGGGTAACCAACGGCATTGGAAAGAACTATCTCGGTTAAACAACAACGGCTGTCCCCGTTCCCGCTTTTACGCGGGAACGGGAATATGAAAGGAAAGCGATATATATGAGAAAATTGATGAAAGCGCTCCACACAAAAAAAGGCTTTACCCTTGTAGAGTGTGTTATTGCGATCGCTGTTTTTGCCGCATTGACCGGAATGGTGCTTATGATAATGTCACAGACTATGCAGCTTTCCAAGAAATCGAGCGACGCGGAAACAGATCTTAACAACCTTGTAGAAAATGTAGTTCAGGACAACTCAAAGAAAACTTACGGAGCCGATTCCAAGATTCTTGATATGACGTTTGACGGTCAGTCAGATCATTTTAAAATGACCTACACTACCGTTGACGGATATAAAAACTTTATAAAATGTCCCGATTGCGGTGAATTGGCAAACAATACTGACTACATGGGCTATATCTACGACACCACTACTTATACAAGTGCTACAGATAAGAGCTTCAAGGTATGCTATTGGTACGACATAACTAATACTGAAACAAATGAACTCAGATGTCCGCATTGCTATAATGCAAGTGCCGGCACTGGAATCATAACTCCGTCGGAACTCAGGCTTTACTGTCTTTCCTGCAGTGAATGTGACACGTCCGACTCAAAGACATCGGCGGGTGTATATAAATTTGTTTACAACAAGTTCACCGGCGGCTATACCTGCTCTGCTTGCGGCAACGGAAACGTTGTACAGGCTGTAGAAACCACTCCTGGTGTTTATGGACCTCTCACGAAGGTTTATGCTTCCGACACTGGTCTTATGATCAGCGGAATGGCATCAAATGCTATAAGATACGGAGATGTAGGTCAGTTTATTGATGAAAATGATGTTAAAAATCTTATGACAATAAGTACAACATCAGGCAATACTCCGAATTTCACAACGAAATGGAAATATACTCCTAACAAAAACGTCTCTGTTCCCGGCATCTATACACTTACTCTGGATGTAAACGGTACTATCGACAGCAGTGAGACTGCCACAGTCACAATCGGTCTTCCCACTGGATATGCATTAACAAAGTGTACCGGAACGACTGCTGATGGTAACGGAGACCACCCGTTGGCAGTTTTCCGCGGAAAGAAAGACTCCTACGGTAATGATACTTCTATACTGAAGATATCCGGTATACAGTCCGGTCATCAGCATAATATCGTTGTTAAGTTCCAGCTTACGAACTATGAAAACAACAACTCTTTTGAAGAAGATTATGTAAATGACGGCGGACTCATGACATATTGGTTCCAGTTGTCAGGAAACTTAAACAACGGTATGGAACGTACAATTTCATACCCCCGCACTGAAACTGTAACAGGGCCTACAGCCACACCGTCTAAATCCACCATTACCACCACAACAACGACTACTACAACGACGGGCTGAAAGGAGGCGCTTAAATGAAATTATTGAAATTATTTAGAAAACGCCGCTCCCGCAAGGGTTTCACGCTCATCGAGCTGATTGTCGTTATTGCAATCATTGCTATACTTATGGCTTGTGTCGTAGCTTTTGCACAGCCGATACGCGCTATGATGAGCAACACCAATGCCCGCAGCGATGCTATCATAATCAACAATGGTCTTGGAAATTATATTGAACGCCGCCTTGCGTACGCAAATGATATAAAAGTCCTCATAGGTTTCAACTATAAAACAGACTCTTATGATCCTACCGACACTTCCGGTAACAGTACACAAACGAAACTCTATAGTGATATGTACACAAATCATTCACAGAGCACGGATCATCCGGGAATGATGATATTCCATCTTGATAATACCACAGGAACCTTCAAGGCATACGATATACCAATCACCGGCTCAACTATGCCAGATGCAACAAATGCAATAAAAGATGAGTATCTCATTTATACCGACGATTTCTTTGGCAGATATTCATATTTTATCACCTGTGATACAAGAGGAGACGTAAAGAACAGACCTCAGATCAACACATCAAGAAAAACTGCTTATCTCGATTTCCGCATAGACTCCTATGACTTCGCAGATGAACCAAGCAAAATCACAGCACCTGTCGTTAAGGAATACTATGATTTTATTAACGGCAAGATCGGAGCTAAAGATACATTTGATGACTTTTCTATTTACCGTTCCGGAAGAGAAAACATTTCTTTCGCGCTCGAAAACATTGAGGTAAAAGTCGATTATACTGCGGACGGTTCCGGTGAATTCGATCCCAACGTCAGAGACACGCCTAAGGCAAAGGTTTACCGTTCAGGTTCCGAAACAACTTCAGCGGCTTCGACAGATGTAGTAATTATTTACAATGTAAGAAAATATTCTAAGGACGATATCTAACCCACTTCATCCCCGCGCTTCATGCGCGGGGAACAGTGATAAGCGCACAGCCTTTTGTACGCTTATCACTGTTTTCGACAAAAAAAGACCGGAAGCCGAAGCTTCCGGAATAGTTTTTCTTAAATGAGACCCGTCAGACCGAGATACCACGCGATGATCTTACCGCCGATAAGGTAAGCGGTGATGATACCGAGTGACAGATAAGGACCGAATACGACCTGCCGCTTGCAGGTGACCTTCGTCACCTTTTCCTCGTTCAGTACGATCGATACCGCGAATTTCGAGATATCGGAAAGCTCGGCGCTGAGCGCCTCATTGAGAGCGTCTATATCGGGAGTTCCTTCCCACAGCTTCACATCAACGCATTCCTTCTCGATATCGGACTTACCCTTGAAGATGCTGCCGTAAATTGCTTCGGTCTTGCCGGGAAGTACGGAGATACCGTTCTCTTTCTGCTTTTCGTACCACGCCTCCGCCACTTCGAGAGACTTTTCCTTCGCACGCTTCTTCGTTCCCTTGGGTACCGCGATAAGCTCTATCGAACCGCCGACCGCGCCAAGTATGATACCGATCGCGGCAGCGGGGATAAGGTTCTTCCAGCCGAGCAGCAATCCGGCCGCAGACATCAGCTGCAGGTCGCCTCCGCCCATGGCTCCGAACATCGCGAGTATCGCAAACGGGATCGCGGCTGCTGCGGCACCGATAAGATGGTCGTACCACGGCATATCGTTCGTGAAAACAGACATAACGGTTGCTATGACACCAAGTCCCGCGATGGTAAGGCTGCACCCGTAGGGAATCTCCATTGTGTCGATATCGGTTCCGCTCGCTACTATAAGCGCTGCTGCAAGAACGAAAGCGATCAGCAGATTTGCGGAAAGTCCGAGCGTCATTATCGACAGCGTATAGGTCACTGCGGTGACGAGTTCGACTATCCAGTATCTCGGAGATATCCTCGCCTTGCAGTAACGGCATTTCCCGCCAAGGAAAATGTAGCTGAATATCGGCACAAGGTCGAGAGCATTCAGCTGATGACCGCAGCTCATACAGTGGCTCCTGTTGTGAGCGCCGGTTATGCGCTCGTGTCTCGGAGCACGGATTATCACGACATTGAGGAAACTGCCGATAACGGCACCGAGAATAAATGTCAGCGCAATAAAGATGATCGTGTACCAGAACGGGAACCGTTCGTCAAATATACTTAACATGGTATATATCCTTTCTTTGTGGATTGTGGACTTTAGTTCCATTTTATCACAAATTACTGTCAATATCAACCTTTTACAGAAAATTATTCGGACGGCGGGAAAAACCTGCCGCGAAATATAAACCCGGAGGTCAGCAAATGAAAAACATACCCATAGGTCAGATACTGCTTGAAAGCGGCTACATCACCAAGCAGCATCTCGAAGATGCCCTTGTCAAGCAGAAGGAAACGGGCAAGAAGCTCGGAGATATGCTTCTCGATCTCGGATACGTTTCCGAAACGCAGCTTGCGCAGGCTCTTTCGCAGAGACTTAAAGTCCCGTTCATCGATCTTACCACAACAAAGATCGAGACCGAGGCAGTGAAGAAGATACCGGAGGCGGTCGCAAAGAAGAACTGCGTTATCGCGTACAGGATCAACAACGGACGACTGTATGTAGCGACGAACGACCCCGTTAACTTCTACATATTTGAGGAACTCAAGATCCAGACGGGTATGGAGATCAATGCCCAGCTCGCCACACGTTCGTCAATCAACGAAGCCATAGGCAGAGTTTACTCCGCCGCGACGGTTACCAACGTTATGGGCGATATCGAGAAGGAGTACGACTCGAACGCTGCGCTCATGCAGGATCAGGCTGCCGACGGCTCTGAAGAGCGTATAGATAACGCGCCTGTAGTTAAGCTCGTTAATACGATCATCGAATCCGCTTACCGTGACAGGGCTTCCGATATCCATATCGAGCCTTTCAAGGACAGAACAAGAATACGTTACCGTATAGACGGCGAGTGCGTAGAGAAAATGGCAGTCAAGCCTGCGGTACACAGCTCGCTCATAACCCGTATCAAGATCCTTGGTGGTATGAATATCGCCGAAAAGCGTATCCCGCTTGACGGACGTTCCAGTGCCGTTATCGACGGAGTAACGCAGGACCTTCGTATCTCGACCATACCGACCGTTTACGGCGAGAAATGCGTTATACGTCTTCTTGCCACAGGTGACGAGAAGGCAAGAAAGATCACCGACCTCGGTATGACGGATTACAACTACGAGATGTTCAAACAGATCATACGCTGTCCTAACGGCGTTATGCTCGTTACCGGACCTACAGGTTCCGGTAAGTCCACTACCCTGTATGCTACGCTCGGTGAGCTTTCAAAGCCGAACGTTAACATAGTTACAGCAGAGGACCCTGTCGAAAAGAAGATCGACGGTGTCAACCAGTGTCAGATGAACGAAAAAGCGGGTATGACCTTCGCGGCAGCTCTTCGTTCTATACTCCGTCAGGACCCGGATATAGTAATGGTCGGAGAGATCCGTGACGGTGAGACTGCCGATATCGCTATCCGTGCAGCTATCACGGGACACTTGGTGCTCTCGACACTGCATACGAACGATGCGGCTTCCACTATTCTGCGTCTTGTTGATATGGGTGTTGCGCCGTACATGGTTGCCTCCTCTCTCGTCGGAGTTATAGCTCAGCGTCTCGTAAAGCTGCTTTGTCCGGAATGCCGTGAAAAGATACTGCTTTCCGATCCCGCTGACTTAAAGCTCGTAGGCAAGGATAAGCCTGTCGAGATCTACCAGCATCACATAGGCGGCTGCCGTGCCTGCCACAACACAGGCTTCAAGGGAAGAACCGCTATCCATGAGATCATCGTTTCGACGAATGATATCAAGGAACTTATCGCCGCAAACGCTACCGCCGAGCAGATAGGCATACAGGCTCGAAAGAACGGTACAAGACTTCTTCGTGACAACGTTACGGACATGGTGCTTGACGGAAGGACAACAATGGATGAGCTTGTAAAGGCAACATACTCCGTATAATTCACAGCCGGTCGTAAAAATACGCCTGTCCGAAAAAACAGTTTGCGATCATACCGTATAATTCAGGATTGGAGAATAATAATGAGCAACAATAATACAATTGACATCAACCAGATTCTTGACGAAATAAGAGCAATGGGCGCTTCCGACCTTCATTTCACCGCCGGACTCCCTCCGATCGTGCGTCTGCACGGCAACATCAAAAAAGTATCGGGATACCCGGACTGCACCGAGCCGATCATCGTAAACGTAATCAACCAGATCACATCTATCAAGCATAAGCAGACCATTCAGAAGGGTCTTGATGCCGACTTCTCGTACGTTTCCAACTCCGGACACAGACACCGTGTCAATGTATACAGACAGAGAGGATACCACGCTGTCGCAATGCGACTCCTGCGCAACGATATCCCGACGCTCAAGGACCTTTACCTGCCCGATATACTCGGCGACTTCGCACTCAAGCCCAGAGGACTTGTGCTTGTAACAGGTCCTACCGGTTCCGGTAAATCCACAACTCTTGCGGCTATGATAGACCACATCAACCGCCAGAAGAACTGCCACATCATCACTATCGAGGATCCTATCGAGTATCTGCACAACCACAAGCAGTCCATGATAAACCAGCGTGAGATCGGCGTCGATGTTGACAGCTTCGCAGGCGCGCTCCGTGCGGCTCTCCGTGAAGACCCGGACGTTATCCTCGTCGGAGAAATGCGTGACTTCGAGACTATCAACGCGGCGGTAACGGCGGCTGAAACCGGACACCTCGTACTTTCCACACTGCATACGACCGGCGCTGCGGATACCCTTGACCGTATCATCGACGTTTATCCGCCTCACTCACAGGGTCAGATACGTTCTCAGCTCGCGAACTCCATGGTCGGTGTTGTTTCGCAGACACTGTGCGCTACCACGGACGGCAGAGGACGTGTTGCGGCACTTGAAGTTATGGCGGCTACCGACCCGATACGCGCAATGATCCGTGAAGGTAAGATATTCCAGATACCGAGCTCCATTGCTACCGGACGCAAGGACGGAATGTTCTCCCTCGACCAGGATCTCGCACGTCTCGTCCGCAACGGCCGTATCTCCAACGAACTCGCTCTTTCGAGATGCCAGGATCCGTCTGAGTACAAGAGATTCTTACAGATGTCATAAGTCTGAATTCATTCAAGACCCCCGGCATATACAAAAGCCGGGGGCGTTTTGCTGTAAAGAATAATGAATAGTGAATAATTGTGGTGTCCGCTTCGCGGGCGTATTTAATCGTGACGAGATCCGGAAGTGTTGTGACAGTGCATAGTTTATGATATGCATTCAGCCATGTAATTGGCAATATATACAAATAACTGCAAAATCACAAAAATAATTCAAAATCTCTGTCACCTTTTGCCCCTGAAAACCGTTTTATATAATAGAAGCGCGAAAAACAATGACCCCCTACAAAGTCATTCGGACTTGCCGCAGTAAACCCGGCAAGTCCGGAAGCGCAGACGGAATTAAAATATCTGCTCCGGAAAGCACCGGAGAAAGAACGGAGGATAATAGAATGAAGTTTAAAAGAACAAGCGCAGCGCTGCTCGCAGCCGTACTCGCGGTACCGTCAGTCGGCATATACGCAGACGCAGCAGAGGACGAAGCAATGAAAACCGAGCTTACTTACGTCAAGCAGAGAATTGATATCCCGGAGGAGTATTCCGAATTCAGCTACCGCACCTCCACAGAAGGCAGCGGCACACGCTATAACTTCACATGGGATAAGAAGGGCAGCACAAACGGCGAGCGCATAACCGTAAGCATCGTCGGAAAGGTCATCAAGAACGTTTATGTAAGCAGCTACAACGACTACGACGAGGAGGACTGGGGACCGTCATTCGCAAAACTCTCCGATGCTAAACTCATCGCCGCCGCCAAGAAGTACATAAACGAGATCAACCCGACTATCACCGACAGAGTAAAGACAGACGATGATTCGTTCAACATTTCCCTTTACGGCAATGAAGCCACACTGCGTTTCAAGCGTGTATCGAACGATATAGATGTTACCGGACAGACCGGCACAGTGACTGTAAACAAGAACACAGGCGAGCTTATCAGATATAACTTCAACTGGATAAACGGCGCGTCGTTCTCGGATACAAAGGGCGTTATCCCACAGGAAAAAGCACAGACTGTGTACAAAGAGCTGTTTCCCTCCGAGCTTGTATATACCTTAAGCTACGACTGGGAAAAACAGGAGCAGACCCCGCACCTCATCTACCGCCAGACAAAGAACGGTCAGATAAACGCATTTACGGGCGAGCTGTCCAAGTATGAGGACTATGATTCATACGGCATGGAAATAGAACCAGAGGATGAAGAGGAAGCATGCGCAGAAGATGTAAATCCTCATACCGGTGCTAACAAAGCAGTGACATTCACACAGGAAGAGATCGAGAAGCTCGAAAAGGAGGATTCCCTTATAAAGGCGGATAAGGAACTCGACGACCTCAAAAAGCAGGGCATCTTCTATATCCCCGACAATGTCGAGGTAACATACCAGTACTGCAATTACAACGAACGTCTCGGATATTATATCAGAAACGTAGATTTCAGCGGCAAATCGGAGAAATACATTGATCTTAACGGAAAAGACAAGATAATCGTTCCTGCGTCCGAATTTGATACGGACGATTTCAACGATATCTACGGCAATTTCTCATACAATGCCGAGACCGGCGAAGTGACGAGCTTCTACTGCTGGGCTCCGGACAACGGAACGAGTATGAAGGCTTCCGCTTCCGACAAGAAAGCAAAGAGCTATATGAAGAAGATACTCGGTGACGAGCGTATGAAGAACTTCGGCGATCTTGAAATGACCTACGAAAACAAGGTTTATGACAAGTACGACCAGAAAACCGGCAAGGGTATCGGCAATCCGCGCATCACCTCCAAAAGCTACCGCGCGGATCGTATGGCTTACGATATAAGATGCGACGGTGAGTACGCGATATTCACGCTTTCCAACAACGGCTTCATCACGAACTACAACCTCACATACTATGCGGATATAACCTACCCCAAGCCCGACAATATAATCGGTATGAGTGAAGCATACCAGAGCTTCTTCAAGCAGGTCGATCTCGGCCTCAAGTACCGCTGCGCCTACAACACCAAGTCCAAGAAGGTAGTAACCGCACTTGTTTACGCGGCAGACAGCCAGCTTTACATCGACGCTTTCACCGGCAAGCGCACCAATTACGACGGCTCCGCTTATGACGAAGCTGTTGAGACAGGTGATTACACCGACCTTGCGGGAAGCAAGTACAAGGCATACGCAGAGAAACTGAAAAAGTACGGCATAACTCTTATGGACAAGGACGGCAAGCTGAATGAAAAGGCAGCCATAACAGCCGGAGACTTCAATAACATTCTCAGAAACATAGGCTTCTACAACTCTGAAACGACATATAAGGAAGACGCTTCCCTGCGCAGACAGGATGCGGCAAAGATACTCGTTACCGGCAAGTACGGCAAGGATATTGCGGAAATGACTTCGATATTCAGAACCGGCTACAGCGACGTAAAGTCCACAAGCAAGTATATCGGATATATCGCAATAGCCGATGCTTCCGGACTTCTTAAAGGCTCGAACGGAAAATACCGTCCGACAGCTTCCTTCACCAGAGGTGCGGCACTGAAATTCGTGTACGACTACCTCTCCAGATGAGCTTACCCCTCTCATAAAATATCTCTATCTCAACAGCGGTGCCGTGCAGGTAATGACCTGCACGGCACTGTTGTTTTCTGCCGGACACCGCAAAGCAGTGAATAATACCGGGATTGATCGTCGGATAAGAGAAATTCTCCCCGTACACTGTCGTGTACGGGGAGAATTCCCGGTTTGGATATATATGATCAGAAATTTATCGGATTAAGAGAAGTCATTATTACCTCTGTACATATAATAACATATTCCGGGGGCAATGTAAATAGAAAATATAATAATTTTACATAAACTTAACAGTAATCCATATTTCTCACAATTCCAACCGCGATAAAATGTGAATTATGCCAAAACATAAGACAACTCCGCATAAAATACGGACATATCGAATAATATCAAGTAAAGACAATGCAGGATCAATTACCCTGCTACGGCAGCGGTACAAAAGATATTCCGGCAGCAGTCAGAAGAAAATCGAAAGGACACGATTGGTATGGTCGTATATACAATGACGAAAAAACAGATAATGAGGGTAACTGTCACGGTACTGATATGCATTGCGGCGGCGCTTATAATAATCTTCGCGGTGTTCGGCTCGGTGACCGCTTCCGCGGAGGCAGGTAAAATGCCTGTATGCCGTGCCGGACGCGGTGACAACAAGGTCGCACTGACGTTTACCTGCGCATGGGACGCGACGGACACCGACAAGCTGCTCGAAGCGCTTTCTGCCGCAAACGCAAAGGCTACATTCTTTGTTACCGGAGAATTCTGTGATACCCACCCGGACGCGGTACGCAGTATGAGCAAAGCGGGTCATTCAGTGCAGAACTGCTCCGACAGGAATATACATATCAAGGGAATGAACATAAACGATCTTATCGCGGACACAAAAACGGCTGCGCAGAAGATAAAGGCACTCACCGGCAAGGAGCCGGTACTGTACCGCGCACCTTTCGGAGACTGGGACGACAAGGCGCTGACCACGATAGAGGGAATGGGATATATCCCGGTGCAGTGGGACGTTGACAGCAAAGACCTTGACGACCCCGACGCTGCAAGTGTACGGAAGCGTATCACGGAAAACACCGATTCGGGTTCGATAATACTGTTTCACAACGACTGCGCGGTCACAGCCGATGCTCTTCCACAGATACTGACCGAGCTGAAACAGAAGGGTTTTGAGCTTGCAAAGGCAGAGGACGTTGTATTCAGTGACAACTATATCACAGACGAAAAGGGAGTCCAGCAGTACCGGCCTGCCGTGTCCGCGTCTCTGCCGATAGTTTACTGCGACTATGACCCCGATCTTGACTCGGCATTTGAAAAGATGCGCGAGAACCTAACGATACAGCAGATATACGATCTTTCGTCCGTAGGCAGAGTCGGGCTTGTCGATCTGATAAAGTCTTTCCTCAGCGAGCCGGAGCTGTACGCTGTACGCGAAGCGACCTATGAGGAGCTTATGGAGTGTTACCTGACCCTCGTTTACGCGGCGGAGAACTACGGCTGCGGCGGAACGTACACCGAGCCGCAGAATGAAGAGATACCGCAGATAATGCCGGCCGACGAACCCGAGGACGACAACGATACGGACGAGTATGTAGAAATGCCGTATGAAGACGACGTGCCGCCTATTAAATAAGCGGCGGACGCGCCGCACCGAAATGCGTAGCGACATTCTTCTATGGAATGGTACGCCGCCTCGGTTAGTTATTTTTCAACAAAATAATAGTAAAACAGCTTACTATGGAAATCACAGCAAGCTGTTTGACTTTATTAATGAAATCTTTGCCAACCCCACTGCATTTCAGTCTGTACCCAACATAAACCGGGGCTCTGAAATACAGCATTTATTTAGGGTGTCAAGCCCCCTTTTTTAAAGGGGGCTTGCGGGGTGTTGAGGGGCAGAGCCCCTTCTCTGAAATCTCTTGGGGCGGTGCCCCGTCTCAAAAGTCTCAAAAAATCTCCTCAATCTTCAAGCCCTTTAAGCGCGGCGATCTCGTCTTTGTTTATTCTGATCTTCGCGTCTTTGAGGAGCTTTACATCCTCGCGTTTATAGGGAGCCGCGGGAGCATCGGGATTGTTTTTGAGCTTGACCTTGAGCACGCCGGTAAGCAGGTTGGAATCCTCCACCTGACCCTGTCCGTCGGGAGTCTCAACTATCGCGCCCACTTTCGGGGTTATGCGCAGCAGCGCGTCATAGCTGTCCTGCTCGTATTTAAGACAGCACATAAGTCTGCCGCAGGTGCCGGATATCTTTGTCGGATTGAGTGACAGCGACTGCTCCTTCGCCATTTTGATAGAAACGGGCTGAAACTCGCCGAGGAAGCTCGCGCAGCAGAACGGTCTGCCGCATATACCGAGTCCGCCAAGCATCTTCGCCTCATCGCGCACACCTATCTGCCGGAGCTCGATTCGCGTTCTGTAAATACCCGCAAGATCTTTTACCAGCTCGCGGAAATCGACTCTGCTCTCCGCCGAGAAATAGAACAGTATCTTGCTGCCGTCGAAAGTATATTCCACGTCGATAGGCTTCATTTTGAGCCCGTGTTCGGTTATCTTCTTTGAGAATACTTTCAGTATATCGGCTTCTTTTGCTTCGTTATCGCGGATACGCTTTTCGTCCTCCGGGGTAACACGCCTCATTATGGGCTTCAGCGGCTGAACGACCTGCTTGTCCTCGACAGTGCGGTTCTCGATCACTACCTCGCCGCATTCGACACCTCTCGCGGTCTCAACGATGACCTTGTCTCCGACCTTCAGCTTTTTATTTCCGGGCGAAAAGTAATAGACCTTTCCGACCTCTTTAAATCTGATCCCTATTATCTCAGTCATTTTTCCTCCTTAACGGCGGTTCGCATTTTCCGCCGCGTCGAAAAGCGCTCCGCAGCATTCCGCCGCGAACAGCTTCACATTCGGGTTGGTGAAAGACATTCCGTAAAGTCTCTGCGCCTCGCCGTACATTTTTGATATCGCACCGAGACTGTAAGCCGAAGCGATGCGTTTTGTCCTGTCCGGGTATTTTTCCGCCGTTCCCTTTCCAGACTTATAAGCAGCTGCCTGCGCGAAAATATCCGTGATGATACCAAGCGCGGCAAATATCTCTTCTCTTGTTTTAAGCGACGATATCGCCAGCAGACATTCAAGTTCCTTCTTCTCCGCAACAGCGTCGCAGACCTTTACAGCGGCATTATAATACTGCATATCGTCGCCGTTTTCCTCGTATTTCAGAGCCGCTCCGATATTCCCGCCGAACAGCCCGTAAAGCTCTTCGATGCGTGTAGCCGCAATGCCGTGCTCCGACAGAGCTTTTGCAAATTCCACCCTGTCCGCCGGATCGACAGCCACGGCAGTAACACGCGACAGGACTGTCTGCAATACGGGTTCTTTCCTGTCCGCGGTGAAAATGTATCTGTTGAAATCCAGCGGTTCTTCAATGAACTTGAGCAGTGTGTTCTGGCATATCACCGACATACTGTCAAGCGACTCGAACACACATACTCTTATATCTCCGTCATTCGGCTTTATATAGCAGCCCGAGATAAAGTCACGCAGATCATCGGCATTGTATTTCCCTTTCTCCATTACCGAAAGCGGATAAACAACGTCCGGGTGTATATGCTGTTCCGCACGCCTGCACTCATTGCACCGCATACACGGCTTTCTGCCGTTGCCGGAGCAAATATACATCATTGCCGTGTAGTCCGCAAGCACCCGCTTTCCGATACCCTTTTCACCCGTGAAGAGCAGCGCGTGCGGAAATCTGCCGGAAGCCGAGAATCTTTCAAGTGCGTCGAGTGCGCGCTTTTTTCCGTATATTTCCATTACAGCTTCTCAAACCGCTCGATGTCTGTAACAAACACGGTTGCTCCGCCGACACTCACCTCAACGGGATAGCTTGCGGGAGCGCTTTCCGCGCTCAATGCAACGGAAGCCGCGTTCGGCATATACTGCTTGCGTCTGCGGGAGTTCTGCGCGATTATTGCGATTATGCCGTCAACCGCGGCGTTCTCGCAACATATCATAAAAGTTGTATTTCCCGCCATAAGAAAGCCGCCGGTAGAAGCGAGCTTTGTGGCGGAGAAACCTCCGCGGGTAAGTGCCGTGGAGACGTTATGTGCGTCGTCATTATTTACAATAGCGAAAATAAGTTTCATAATATTGCCTCTTTTTCAGCATTGTTCACCGCCGTGCTGTGTTCCGGCAGCGGATATAATATTATATTATATCATATTCTGCTCTGTTTTTCAATACCAAAATGAATTAATGTCTGTTCACGGTTGCAAAAGTGCAAGGAAAATCCCAAAATAATCAAATTTTTCTTGCACTTTTGTCCGACCGTAGGTCGGAATGAGCTTGACATCAAGGAATGTGTC